>DASUJK010000144.1:0-3182 GCA_036279295.1 Pseudonocardiaceae bacterium
CGACGAAGTCGACGGCGAAGCTGCGCACCGTCTCGCCCTGCTCACCCAGCTGGGCGGCGGCCAGCGCGGTCAGGGTGCTGGAGTCCAGCCCGCCGGACAGCAGCACACACCGGGGCACGTCGGCCACCAGCTGGCGGCGCACGATGTCGTCCAGCAGCTCCCGGACGTGTGCGACGGAGTCGTCCTGGCTGTCGGTGTGCCGCACGCTGTGCAACGTCCAGTAGGCCTGCTCCCGCAGCCCGTTGTGGTCGACCGTGACCACGGTGCCCGGCACGACCTCACGCATGCCGGCCCACACGGCGTGGCCCGGTGTCTTGCTGAAGCTGAACACCTCGCGCAGACCGTCCAGGTCGACGACCCTGCTGGCCACCGGGTTGGCCAGGATCGCCTTGGGCTCGGAGCCGAACAGCACGCCGTCGGGCGTCTCGTAGTAGTAGAACGGCTTGATGCCCATCCGGTCCCTGATCATCACCAGGGTCTCGGTGCGGGAGTCCCAGATGGCGAAGGCGTACATGCCGTTGAGCCGCTCCGCGACGGCGGTGCCCCATTCCACGTAGCCGCGCAGCACGACCTCGGTGTCGCTGTCGGTGCGGAACTGGTGGCCGCGTTGACGCAGTTCGTCGCGCAGTTCGGTGAAGTTGTAGGCCTCACCGCTGTAGACCATCGCGACCGCCTTGTCGCCCACGGTGACGGTCATCGGCTGGGCGCCGCCCTCGATGTCGATCACGGCGAGTCGCCGGTGGCCGAGTGCGGCATGCCGGTCGGTCCACGTGCCCCTGGCGTCCGGGCCTCGGCACGCCATGGTCTCGGTCATCTCGTCCAGCGTGACCTGGGCGGTTGAGAGGTCGCGGTCGAACGAGACCCAGCCCGTGATGCCACACATTCGTGATCACTCCTCCGTGGTCGCTCCGTCACTGTCGCGTAAACAACATTCATAGTTGATGGAAGTTGTTCCGTCCACCGGGGAGACAGCGTCACCGCCGGCGTCAAGACCCCGTCAACGCCGTGATGCCAGGTGTAAAGGCCCCGTCAGGTGCCCTCAAGTCGCTGGTCAGCGGGTGCACGCTGGCGCCGTGCTGGTCACCGACGGGGTGACCGGCGCAGGACGGACCGACCTGAGAGAAGGGCATCGCTGATGGCCGACGTGGCTTACGCCGCGCTCACAATCGGCATCTTCGGCCTGTTGGCGCTGATGCTGCGCGGTCTGGAGAAGATCCGGTGACCGGCTCCGGGACCTTGGCCAACGTCATCGGTGGCGTGCTGGCGCTGGCACTGATCATCTACCTGTTCATCGCCCTGATCCGACCGGAGAAATTCTGATGTCCTCGGCGGGGGCGGGCCTCGGCCAGATCGCCCTGCTACTCGTCGCGCTCGCCGTGGCCTACCGGCCACTCGGCGACCACATGGCGCGCGTCTTCACCACGACCAGGCACTGGCGCGTGGAGAAGTTCATCTACCGGATGGTCCGCGTCGACCCGAACAGCGACCAGCGCTGGACCACCTACGGCTACGGCGTGCTCGGCTTCTCCTTCGTCAGCGTGGCGCTGCTCTACCTGCTGCAGCGCATCCAGCCGATCCTGCCGTTGGTGGACAACCTGCTGGACTCGTCGCGCCTGGCAACAGGGGCGGTCGAACCGAACATCCGCCCGGTCGGCTACGACGAGGTGGTCGCCATCGCCATGTCCGGCATCGACGACCGTCGCCTGGTCGAGGTCGATGTCGACGAACACCTGCCCGCCGTGCTGGCCGACGCGGGCCTGCTGGAACGGGTGGTGGCCAACGTCGTGGACAACGCGCTGCGGCACGGCAGCGGGGGCCGCCCACTGAACGGCGAACTGCCGGTGGCGGTGCGGGCCAGCGCCTACGGCGGGCAGGTCGAACTGCGGGTCGTCGACCACGGTCGGGGCCTGCCCAAGGGCTCGGACCGGGCCGTGTTCGCGCCGTTCCAACGGCTCGGCGACCGGGACGCGACCACGGGTGTAGGACTCGGGCTGTCCGTCGCCAAGGGGTTCACCGAGGCGATGGGTGGCACGATTCGCGTTGAGGACACGCCGGGCGGGGGACTCACCGTGGTGATCTCGTTGCGGGAGGAGAAGGCATGAGCACCAGCCCTGCCGCCACCAAGGTGCTGGTGGTGGACGACGAGCCGCAGATCCTCCGGGCACTGCGGATCAACCTCGCGGCCCGCGGCTACCACGTACTGACCGCCCAGGACGGCACGGCCGCACTCCGGGCCGCCGTGGACGGCAAGCCGGATGTCGTGGTGCTCGACCTCGGCCTACCCGACCTGGACGGCACCGAGGTCATCGCAGGCCTGCGTGGCTGGTCCACCGTGCCGATCATCGTGCTGTCCGCGCGCAGCGACTCGGTGGACAAGGTGCAGGCCCTGGACGCGGGCGCCGACGACTACGTCACCAAACCGTTCGGCATGGACGAACTCCTGGCCCGGCTGCGTGCCGCCGTGCGCAGGGCCACCACAACGGCGGGCGACGGCGAGGAGGCGGTGGTGGAGACCGATTCGTTCACCGTGGACCTGGTGACCAAGAAGGTGCGCAAGGACGGCGCCGAGGTGCACCTGACACCCACCGAGTGGGGCGTGCTGGAAGTCCTGGTCCGCAACCGGGGCCGGCTGGTCGCGCAGAAACAGCTGCTCCAGGACGTGTGGGGACCGGCCTACGCGACCGAATCGCACTACCTGCGCGTCTACCTGGCCCAACTGCGCCGCAAGCTGGAACGCGAACCCGCCCATCCCCAGCACCTGCTCACCGAACCCGGGATGGGCTACCGCTTCGAGATCTAGGGCGTTGTTGTCGGCGGAACCGTCGTGGTGGTGGGCGGGACGGTCGTGGTGGTCGGCGGCGCCGTGGTCGTCGTCTTCTTCGTAGTCGGGGGCGGCGGTGGGGGCCGATGCGTCGTCGTGTGCGGCGGCGGGCTGTCCGGCAGCGTGATCGTGGTGATGCCGCCGGGGCCGGTGGTCGTCGTCGTCCGGTGGTGCGTGGTCGTCGTCGGCGCGTTCGTGGTGGTCGTGCCCGGAGTGGTCGGCTTCGCGGAGGACACGCCGGTCGGGATCAGCACGACCGGATTCTCACCGGTCGGATCCCCGGGAGTCTGCTGCGGTGCGGCCGGCGCCTGCTGGGCCGGGGGCGGGGCCGACGCGTTGGTCGTGGTCACCGAGGCAAGGG
>DASUJK010000145.1:0-4161 GCA_036279295.1 Pseudonocardiaceae bacterium
GGTTGACCGTTACAGTTCTGCGCTCGCACGAAATGACACGTCACGGGTCGCGGTTGTTGGCACACGGAATGGCTCACTCCGTCGGCGGAAAGTAACGGCGCAGTGCTTCGTTGCCGACCGGACAGCCACCTTCGGCGCCCCGACAAGAGACGGTGTCGCACTGCCGGCAGTTCCATCTGGTCGCGCCCGGTTCACGCATCAGGCCGACCAGGATTTTGCCCAGCATCCCGTCCAACAATCGCCGCTCGTCCTCGGACAGCGGAGCGAGCACCTCGGTGAGCACCTCGGCCCGAGCAGCGGCCACCCGCTTGGCCGCCGCCCGGCCGGACGCGGTCAGCGTGATCGCCGTCGATCGGGCGTCCACACCCGGTTTTCGCCGCACGTAACCGGCCTTGACCAGCCCGTCCACCAGCCGGACGGTGCCCGAGGACGTCAGGCCGAGCACCTGGCGCAGCCGGTCCACCGACGGCCGGTCCAGGAAGTGGTGCAGCGCGGACAACGCGGTGGCCGCGCTCTCCGACACCCCGGCCGCCGCAGCCATGGCAGCCGCGGTGCGGTCGGTCACGGCCAGCGCGAGCGCGCCGACCAGGTTCGTCTCGCGGTCCAGTCCCTGCGTCACGCCTCGAAGTAGTAGTCGAACGTGACCGCGACACCGGACTCGCCCCCACCGACCCGGTAGCCGCCGTCGCCACGCAGGCCGGCCAGCTCACCGGTACCCGAACCGGGCACCACGAACCAGGTGGTGTCTGCGATGCCGTCGGTGTAGCTGCCCTTCGCCTGGACGGCGAAGGTGCCGGTGCGGCCGCCGACCGTGCCGGTGAAGTGCTCGATGCCCACGTAGTGCACCGGGGTGTCGTCCGGGCCGTAGTACATCAGCGAGTCCGCCCGGCTCTCGCCGACCAGGTCACCGGTGTAGGTCTGCGCCACGATCGCCCTGGTCAGCTTCTCGCTGCCGGCGAACTCGGCGTAGGACTGCTCGTCCCAGGACTTGATCCGGAACTCGGCTTTCGCGTTCGTCGTGTTCGTCATGGCGGTCGAGGGTAGCCCATATGTGTGCGTCAGTCACATGTTTGTGGAACGGGGTTCGGTGTCGGAGCGACGGCCGGGTGCCGACCACGTACGCTCTAGCCCGGATCACGCACACGTGCGAGGAGGCACGCCATGGCGAAGGCCATCGCGGAACGACTGGCCGACCAGTTGGCCGGGCTCGTCGGCGCCGACCAGGTGCTGGTCGGCGCCGCGATCTCCGAGGACTACCAGCACGACGAGGCCCTCACCGCGACACCGACCCGGCCCGGCTACCTGGTCCGACCGTCGTCGGCCGAGCAGGTCGCCGATGTCGTCCGACTGGCAGCGGCCGAGGGTGTGCCGGTCACGGCCCGGGGTTCGGGCAGCGGCCTGTGCGGCGCGTCCATGCCGTCGGAGAACGGCATCGTCGTGTCGTTCGAGCGCATGAACTCCGTGCTGGAGATCGACACCGCCAACCACGTCGCCGTCGTGCAGCCGGGTGTCACGCTGGCCGAACTCGACGTGCGGACGGCCGAGGTCGGCCTGACCTACCCGGTGTACCCAGGTGAGCTGTCGGCCAGTCTCGGCGGCAACGTCGCCACCAACGCGGGCGGCATGCGCGCGGTGCGCTACGGCGTCACCCGCAACCACGTCCTCGGCCTACAGGCGGTGCTGGGCACCGGCGAGCTGATCCGCACCGGCGGCCGGATCTCCAAGATCAGCAGTGGCTACGACCTGACCCAGCTGATCATCGGCTCGGAAGGCACCCTGGCGCTGGTCACCGAGGCGATCCTGAAGCTGCACCCGAGGCTGCCGCACACGCGGACCGTGCTGGCGCCGTTCACCGAGCTGGACGGCGTGGTCCGCGCGGTACCGAGGATCGTGGCCAGCGGCCTGGCGCCCAACATCCTGGAGTACATCGACGCGTTCACCATGGCCGCGATCACCTACACGACGAAACTGTCGCTCGGCGTGCCCGACGACGTGCGGGACGCGACGCAGGCGTATCTGGTGGTGTCGCTGGAGAACACGACGACCGACCGGGTGGACGGTGATGTCGAACGCCTCGGTGAGCTGCTCGGCGAGCTCGGCGCCACCGACGTGTACGTGCTGGACGGCCCGGCGGCGCACAAGCTGATCGAGGCCCGTGAGCGCGCGTTCTGGACGGCGAAGGCGGCCGGCGCCAACGACATCGTCGACGTCGTCGTGCCACGCAGCGCGATGCCGGAATTCCTGGCCACCGCACGGAAACTGGCCCAGGACACCGGTTCCGGCGTGGCGGGCTGCGGGCATGCCGGGGACGGCAACGTGCACCTCGCGGTGTTCCAGGCCGACCCGGAGATCCGGCACCAGCTGCTGCGCGACATGTTCGCCGCCGGTGTCGCGCTGGGTGGCGCGATCTCCGGTGAGCACGGCATCGGCCGGGAGAAGAAGCCGTACTTCCTTGAGCTGACCGATCCCGCCGAACTGGCTCTGATGCGCAGGATCAAACAGTCCTTCGATCCGGCGGGCATCCTGAACCCCGAAGTGATGCTCGGTGAGGAGAACGCATGAACGGCGCGCAGGCACTCATTCGCACCCTGGTCGACGCGGGTGTCGACGTGTGTTTCGGCAATCCGGGCACGTCGGAGATGCACTTCGTGGCCGCGCTGGACTCGGTGCCGGAGATGCGTGCCGTACTCGCGCTGTTCGAGGGTGGCGTCACCGGCGCGGCCGACGGCTACGGCCGGATGGCCGACCGCCCGGCGGCCACCCTGCTGCACCTCGGCCCTGGCCTCGGCAACGGGTTGGCCAACCTGCACAACGCGCGGCGAGCGCACACGCCGCTGCTCAACATCGTCGGTGACCACGCGACCTACCACAAGCGCTACGACGCGCCGCTGGAGTCGGACATCGACGCGATCGCGGGCTCGGTGTCCGGCTGGGTGCGGCGCAGCGCGACCGTGGCCGACGTGGCGACCGACGCAGCTGCCGCCATCGCGGCCGCGTCGACCCCGCCGGGCCAGGTGGCCACGTTGATCCTGCCCGCCGACGTGTCCTGGTCGGACGGTGGCACACCGTCGGCCGCCGTGGCCGCGCCGGCCCGGGCCGTGGTCGGTGACGACGTGGTCCGGTCGGTGGCGGCGGTGCTCGGTTCCGGTGAGCCGACCGTGATCCTGGTCGGTGGCGCAGCGCTGCGCGAGGACGGCCTGGTCGCCGTCGACCGGGTGGCGCGGGCGACCGGCGCGCGGCTGTTCGCGGAGACGTTCCCGCCCCGGATGCGCAGGGGCGCCGGCATTCCGGCCGTCGAGCGCCTCGGCTACCTGGCCGAACACGTGCAGCACCAGCTGACCGGCGCGAAGCACATCGTGCTGGCGGGCACCCGCTCGCCGGTGTCGTTCTTCGCGTACCCCGGCAAGGCCAGCGACCTCGTGCCGGAGGGCTGCGAGGTGCACACGCTGGCCGAGGTCGGCGACGATGTCGTTGGCGCGCTGGCGAACCTGGCCGATCTGGTGGCTGCCGGTACGTCACCGGTGCGGCAGGCAGCCGCCCGGCCGGCCGTGCCCAGCGGTGCGCTGACGTTGCAGAACTGGGCCGACGTGATCGGCGCGCTGCTGCCGGAGAACGCGATCGTCTCGGACGAGGCGAACACGTCCGGTGTGCTGGTGCCCACGGCCACCGCGGGCGCTCCGGCGCACGACGTGCTGACGTTGACCGGTGGCGCGATCGGCCAGGGGCTGCCGGTGGCCACGGGTGCCGCGGTGGCGTGCCCGGACCGGCCGGTGGTCTGCCTCCAGGCCGACGGCAGCGCGATGTACACGTTGTCGGCGCTGTGGACGCACGCCAGGGAAGGCCTGGACGTGACGACGGTGGTGCTGAACAACAGCGCGTACGCGATCCTGCGGATGGAGTTGCAGCGGGTCGGCGCGGCCGAGGGCGGCCAGAAGGCGGCCGACCTGCTCGACCTGTCCCGGCCGGACCTGGACTTCGTCTCGCTGGCCACCGGGATGGGCGTACCGGCGAGCCGGGCGACGACGGCGGAGGAACTGGCCGCCCGGTTCGAGAAGGCGCTGGCCGAGCCGGGCCCGCACCTGATCGAGGCGATGGTCCCGCCGCTGATGTGAGGTGCCGCGGCGCCCGTCATCGCGGGCGCCGCGGCAGCGCTCAGTCCTT
>DASUJK010000146.1:0-5175 GCA_036279295.1 Pseudonocardiaceae bacterium
ACCGGCGGTGGGTGAAGTATTGCAGCGCGCGGTGCCTGGTCGATTCACCGGCTTTTGCGAGCGACCCGGCGTCAAATGGTGGCTGAGGGTCGTATTCGATCATCAGCTGACAGGCCTCGGCGGCTTCGCGGTCGACGAGCAGTTCGACCAGCCGAAGCGCCATGTCGATACCACTGGAAACGCCGGCCGCCGTGAGGATGCGCTCCGGAAGGTGCTCAACGACTCGCTCCGGCACGTAACAGGCGCCAAGTTTGTTCAGGAGTTCGGCGGTGCGCCAATGTGTGGTTGCGGTCAAGCCGGCCAGTAGACCGGCAGCTGCCAGCACCAGCGCGCCTGTGCACACCGACGTGGTGAACTTGTTGTGCGCGTGGGCATTTCGCACCCAGGTCAAAACGGCTTCATCCTCGGTCAGCGTCCGGGTCCCGGAATCGCCACCTGCATGTGCGGTCCTTTCCTGCTCCTGGCACCGGCTCAAAACGCGGGCCAGGGAATGGCACGATACCGGTCCGGGCTGGGCATCACCGGGTAGTCCCCCAGCCCGCGGGCACGCCGCCGCAGTGCAGCGATCTCCGCGGTGGTCAGGTGCGGTTTCAACGCGGCAGCCAACGGGCCGGTCAGCGCATCGATCAGCCCGGACACCGCATCCAGCGTCTGGGCGTCGACGGGCTTGCCGGCCCAGCCCCACAGCACGGTGCGCAACTTGTCCTCGGTGTGCAGGCAGACCCCGTGGTCGACCCCGTAGACCCCGCCGTCCAGCCCGCGCAGAACGTGACCGCCTTTGCGGTCGGCGTTGTTGATCAACATGTCGAGCACCGCGACCCGCCGCAGTCGGGCATCGTCGGCGTGCACCAGCGTGACCGGGTCACCGGCGTAGTCGCGGGCCCGCAGCACCGGCAGATACCCCGGCGGCACCTTGCCGGCGGGAACCAGGTCCACCAGGTCACGTGCCGGCTTGCCGGCCGGATCCGCGTCCTCCAGCGCGTCACCGGGTTGATGGACCCACAGCTGCAGCATGCCGACGCCGGCGGGCCCATCCCGAATAATGGTGTAGGGCACAATGTCCCAGCCCAACTGGACGGAGACGAGGTAAGCACCGAGCTCGCGCCCGGCCAATGTCCCGTGCGGGAAATCCCACAGCGGCTGCTCTCCGGCGACCGGCTTGTAGACGCAGTGCACCCGGTGCTCACCCATCGTCGACTCGCACAGGAAGGTGGCGTTACTCGCCGAGCGGATGCGTCCCAGGATGGTCAGCTGCCCGCGTCGCAGCACCTCACGATCGTCAGGTCTCGGGCTCATCGTCCGGCCCGAGCAACGCACCGCGCCGGTAGCCGTTGGTGCGGACACAGATGTGTCCGGCGGGGTCCAGCGGCTCGTCGCACAGCGGGCAGGGCGGGCGGCCCGCCGAGATGACCCGGTTGGAGCGGGTGGCGAACTGCCGCGCGGATGTCGGGGTCAAAAACACCCGCACCGCGTCCGGCCCCTCCTCGGTGTCGTCGAGCACCACCGACGCGTCGAACTCGGTGTCGGTGACCGCCAGCAGTTCGACCACCACGGTCTGCGCCTCGGAATCCCAGCCGAGCCCCATGGTCCCGACCCGGAACTCGGCGTCGACCGGGGTGACCAGCGGGTTGAGATCTTCGACCTCGGCGGGCTCCGGTGGTACCGGGGTGCCGAATCGGCGGTGCACTTCCAGCAACAGCGCGCCGATACGCTCGGCCAGCACCGCAACCTGCTGCTTTTCCAGCACCACCGACACCACCCGCTCGTCATGCACCGCCTGCAGATAGAACGTGCGGTTCCCGGGCTGGCCGACCGTCCCGGCCACGAAACGGTCGGGGGTGCGGAAGACGTGGATTGCGCGGGCCATTGCATCTCCAAAATACCGGCAGTGCGGTCACTATCGGAATTTCTCGACTCAGCTGGTGGAGCCACCGACCACGGCGTCGCTTTGCCGCGTGTCGCCGTCGGCCGGCGGCGGTGCGGTAAGTGCGGTGGCCAGCCGCGTGCCAGTGTGGTTGATGTGTATAACGAATGGGCGCAGCGGGGTGTAACGGATCACGCTCATCGACGCCGGGTCCGCGATGACGCGCTGAAAACTGTCCAGGTGGGTGCCGAGCGCGTCGGCGATGACGGCCTTGATGACGTCGCCGTGGGTGCAGGCCAGCCACAGCACGTCGGCGCCGTGCTGGTCGGCCAGCTGCCGGTCATGATCGCGGACTGCGGCCACCGCCCGGACCTGAACCTGCGCCAGCCCCTCACCGTCCGGGAACACCGCGGCGCTGGGGTGGGCCTGGACCACCCTCCACAGCGACTCGCCGGTCAGGTCGGCGAGTTTGCGGCCGGTCCAGGCACCGTAGTCGACCTCGGTCAGGCGTTCGTCGATGACGGGAGCCAGGGTCAGCGCCTCGGCCAGCGGTTCCACCGTGCGCCGGCACCGCAGCAGCGGCGAGCACACCACCGCCCGAATCGGCAGGTCACGCACCCGGTCGACCAGCTCGATCGCCTGCCGGTCGCCCACCTCGTCGAGGTCGACCCCCTCGGAACGGCCGGCCAGCACACCGGCGGTGTTCGAGGTGGATCTGCCGTGCCGCAGCAGGATGACGGTCATGCGGGCACCAGATTTCCGGTCAGCGCGCCGGATGCCAGCAGAACCAACACCAGCGACCCGGCCAGCACCCGGTAGCCGACGAACCAGTACATGCTGTGGCGGACCAGAAACCGCAGGAACCAGGCCACCGCGGCCCAGCCGACGCCGAACGCGATCAGGGTGGCCACCAAAAGCTGTGGCCCGGTGGCGCTCATCCCCACACCGACCGGATGGAATGCGTCGGGCAGCGAGAACAACCCGGAGGCGAATACCGCCGGGATCGCCAGCAGGAACCCGAATCGGGCCGCCAGTTCCCGGTCCAGCCCGGCGAACAGCCCGGCAGCGATGGTCGCCCCGGACCGTGACACCCCCGGCACCAACGCCAAGGTTTGGGCCAACCCGACCACGATGGCGTCCCGGTAGGTCAGCCCTGCGAGGTGGCGGGTCTGCCGCCCGAGGTATTCGGCGGCGGCGATCACCACCGAGAACACCACCAGCGCGGTCGCGACCACCCACAGGTTGCGCACCCCGGACCGGATCTCGTCGGTGAACACCAGGCCCAGCACACAGATCGGGATGGTGCCGATGATCACATACCAGCCCATCCGGTAGTCAGCGTCGCGACGGCCGGCCGCGGCGTCGCGGCTTTCCCCGCCCGACGGTGCGCCCGGCGCCACCCGGGTCTGCACTGCTGCGGCCACCAAACCGGAAAGCCACGCTCTGGCGATCCGCGCGATGTCTCTGGCGAAGTAGACGATCACGGCGGCCTCGGTACCAAGCTGGGTGACCGCGGTGAACGATGCGCCGGCGTCACCGCCGAAGCACAGCCGCGAAACCACGGCCAGATGGCCGGACGACGACACCGGCAGGAACTCGGTCAGCCCCTGCACAATCGACAGCCAGATCACCTGTGACCACGACATCGGCGAGACTACGGACACGACGACGACGGTACCGGGTGGGTGTAGCCGGCCGGGACTACGGGAGTGACTCCGGCGGGAGGGGGGAGCACACTGGATCGCATCGGATCGCCGGTCGCCCCATCCGGGTGGCGACGGTGAACCGCAGGGGCGTGCGAGTCGTATTACCTACCGGAAGGTTGGTGATGGACATTCCGGAAACCGGCGCCATGCGGATGCTGTATGACCAACATGCGGTGGCGTTATGGCGCTATGCGTTCCGGTTGACCGGCGACCGGTCCCGCGCCGAGGACGTGGTGCAGGAGACGCTGCTGCGGGCCTGGCAGCATCCCGAGGTCGTCGAAGACATCGCCCGGTCGGCGCGGGCCTGGCTGTTCACCGTCGCCCGTCACATCGTCATCGACGAAAGCCGCAGCGCACGCTTCCGCTCCGAAGCCCGCTGGCAGGAAACCGCCGGCGCGCCGGAGTCGCCCGGCCCGGACGAGGTCGCCTTGGCGCTGGACCGGATGCTGGTCGGTGACGCGATGGTGCAACTTTCCGCCGAACACCGGGCCGTGGTGCGGCGCTCGTACTATCAGGGTTGGAGCACTGCCCAGATCGCCGCCGACCTGGGGATCGCCGAAGGCACGGTGAAATCGCGGCTGCATTACGCGCTGCGCGCGCTACGACAGACACTGCAGGAGATGGGGGTGACACGATGACATCCGAGCAGGACCCCGGTAGGACCCGCGACGGTCACCGCTATGCGACCTGGGATGCCGCATACGTGCTGGGATCGTTGTCGGTGGCTGAGAGCCGTGAATTCGAAGCGCACCTGGATCGGTGTGCGTCGTGCCATCAGGCCGTCGCCGACCTTGCCCACCTGCCCGCGTTGCTGTCGCTGCTCGGTCGCGACGAGGTGGCCGCCCTCGATGAGCACACCGACTCATCGCTGGCGCTGCCCGCTCTCCCCCAACTGCTGACCTCGGTGGCGAGCAAGAACGGATCACGGCCGCTCGCCTCGGCACAGCCGGTGGAGACCGTCTTTCCATTCTTCCGGACCGCAAATTACGCTCCGGTACCCGACGAACTGACGGCCTTCGACCTCCCCGTCGAGGGCGCCATCCCGGCCGAGCTGAACGGTTGGTACCTACGAAACGGCCCGAATCCGCGTGTCGCCAAGGGCCATTGGTGCGTCGGCGACGGCATGGTCCACGGGATCCGGTTGGCGAACGGCCACGCCGCGTGGTATCGCAACCGTTGGGTGCGAACGGAGAGTTTCGAGCACCCGTTCTCGGTGTACGGCGTCGACGGCACCCGTAACCTGCACTCCAGCGTCGCCAACACTCACGTGGTGCGCCACGCCGGTAAGACCCTGGCGCTGATGGAAACGTCGCTGCCGTATCAGATCACCAACGACTTGGAAACGTTGGGCGCCTACGACTTCGGCGGCAAATTGGCCGACGCGATGAACGCGCACCCGAAGATCTGCCCGGCCACCGGCGAGCTGCATTTCTTCGGTTACGGCAGCCTGGTGGAACCGCACGTCACCTATCACCGTGCCAATGCCGATGGTGAGCTGACAATCAGCCGACCCGTCGACGTTCCGGCGCTCACCCTGATGCACGACTTCGCGCTGACCGCCGAACACGTCGTCTTCTTGGACCTGCCGGTGGTGTTCGACCTGGG
>DASUJK010000147.1:0-20607 GCA_036279295.1 Pseudonocardiaceae bacterium
GACATCGGGCTGATGCGGGACCTGAACATCGAGGCATACCGCTTCTCCATCGCCTGGCCAAGGGTGCTGCCGGAGGGCACCCGGCGGGTGAACCAGGCGGGACTGGACTTCTACGACCGGCTGGTCGACGGCCTGCTGGAAGCCGGTATCCGCCCGTACACCACGCTGTACCACTGGGATCTGCCACAGGCGATCCAGGACAGGGGCGGCTGGCCGTCCAGGGACACGGCGTTCGCGTTCGCCGAGTTCGCCGCCATCGTCGCGGCGCGGCTCGGCGACCGGGTGGCCGACTGGTTCACCGTGAACGAGCCGCTGTGCTCGGCGTGGATCGGGCACCTGGAAGGCTCGATGGCACCGGGTGTCCAGGACATCACGCAGGCGGTACCGGCCGCCCACCACCTGCTGCTCGGCCACGGCCTTGCCGCGTCGGCACTGCGCAACATCGCGTCCGGGCCGGTGCGCGTCGGCGCGGTGCTGAACCTGAGCCCGTGCGAACCGGCCAGCCAGGACGAGAAGGACGTGGCCGCCGCGCTGCGTGCCGACGGGCACACGAACCGGTGGTGGCTGGATCCGCTGCACGGCCGCGGCTATCCCGCCGACATGATCGAGGTGTACGGCGTCGAACCGCCGGTGCGGCCCGGTGACCTGGAGACGATCGCCCAGCCGATGGACCACTTCGGCCTGAACTACTACTTCCGCCAGGTGGTCACCGACGATCCCGAAGGGCCGCCGCCTCGGGCCCGGCTGATCAGCGTGCCCGACTGGACACTCACCGCGATGGGTTGGGAGGTCTACGCGGACGGCCTTGAGCAACTGCTGCGCCGGGTGCACGAGGAGTACCAGGTGCCCCGGATCTACGTGACCGAGAACGGCTCGGCGTGGCCGGACGAGATCGAGGCCGACGGCCAGGTACAGGACAAGGAGCGGATCGAGTACCTGGAACAGCACCTGGAGGCGGGCGGGCGGGCGGCCAGGTCCGGTACGCCACTGGCCGGCTACTTCGCGTGGTCGCTGTTGGACAACTTCGAGTGGGCGTACGGCTACGCCAAGCGATTCGGCCTGGTGCACGTCGACTATCCGACGCAGCGCAGGACCATCAAGGCGAGCGGCTACCGGTACGCGGACATCATCCGCGCCTACCGGGAGCGCGTCGGCAGGGTGCCCCAGTCGAGTGCCGAGGCGCGCACCCCGGCGGGCTGAGGCCCCCTGTTCGGCTCAGCGGACCACGGCCGGGTACGCCTATCGGGTGTCGCCCGGCCGTGGCTCGCTACTTCGATCGGGCGAGACGAAGCGGTTTCGCATCATCGAAGTTGTCCCGGCCTGTCTCCCGTCCGTACACCGTGAACAGGAGGCCAGGCAATGACCACAATTCACCACGAGCAGGTCGCCGCCCTACTCGCCGCAGCCGGCAGCGATGCGGTGACGCCGGTCACCACCCGCTGGACCTACGAGTCGACCGAGCCCTACCAGCTGACCGTCGCCTTCGCGACCGAGCGGGGCCGCTGGGTGGAGTGGGTGTTCGCCCGCGACCTGCTGATCGACGGGATGAGCGAACCGACCGGCGACGGCGACCTGCGGGTCCGGCTGGACGAGGAGGACCCCGAACTGCTGGTGCTGGAGATCTACGCGCCCAGCGGCAGCGCCATCTTCAGCCTCGAACTGGACGACGTCGAGGAGTTCCTCGCCCGCACGCTGGACGTCGTCCCGGCAGGCGCGGAAAGCACACACTTCGACATCGACCGGCTACTCGCCGAACTGACCGCCGGCTGACTGTCATATTTCGGTCGCCGAATTGAGCGGATCCGTTCAGGCGTGGCACGCCATGCCTGAACGGATCGATGTTCAGCCCAGCGCTTCGGCCTCCGCGCCGATCGTCGTGTCCTCGCCGTGGCCGGTGTGTACGACGGTGGCCGGGTCCAACGCGAACAGCCGGGTTCGGATCGACTCCACGATGGTGCCGTGGTCGCTGTACGACCGGCCCGTGGCTCCTGGGCCGCCGTGGAACAGCGTGTCGCCGGTCAGCACGACACCGAGGTCGGGCACGGACAGGCAGACCGAGCCCGGTGAGTGACCCGGGGTGTGCAGGACGTGCACCGCAACACCGGCGACCTCGATCACGTCACCGTCGGCCAGCGGCTTGTCCCACTTCGCGTGCGGGTGCGCCAGCCGCCACAGCACGTCGTCGTCCGGGTGCAGGGAGATGGCCGCCTTGGTGATCTTGGCCAGGGCGGGTGCCGCGTCGACGTGGTCGTCGTGGCCGTGCGTGCACACGATGCCGAGCACCTGACGGTCACCGACGGCCGCCGCGATCGCGAAACTGTCGTGTGCCGCGTCGACGACCAGCACCTGCTCGTCGTCGCCAATCAGCCACACGTTGTTGTCCACGTCCCACGTGCCGCCGTCCAGGTGGAACTGGCCGGCCGTGACGACCTTGTCGATCCGAGGAGCCATCAGAAGATCACCACGGACCGCAGCACGTCGCCGTGGTGCATCTTGGTGAATGCCTCCTCCACCCCGTCCAGCCCGATCCGCTCGGACACGAACGCGTCCAGGTCGAGCTTGCCCTGCTGGTAGAGGTTCACCAGGTACGGGAAGTCGCGGCTGGGCAGGCAGTCGCCGTACCAGGACGACTTGAGCGCGCCGCCCCGGGAGAAGAAGTCGATCAGCGGCATCTCGATGGTCATGTCCGGCGTCGGCACGCCGACCAGCACCAGGGTGCCGGCCAGGTCGCGGGCGTAGAAGCCCTGCTTCCAGGTCTCCGGCCTGCCGATCGCCTCGATCACCACGTCGGTGCCGAAGCCGCCGGTCAGCTCCTGGACGGCCGTGACCACATCGCTCGTGGTGCGCGCGTTGATCGCGTGGGTCGCGCCGATTCCCTTGGCCCAGTCCAGTTTCCGGTCGTCCACGTCGACGGCGATGATCGTCGTGGCACCGGCCAGCTTGGCGCCGGCGATGGCCGCGTCACCGACACCGCCGCAGCCGATCACGGTCACCGTGTCGCCACGGGACACCGCGCCGGTGTTGATGGCGGCGCCGATCCCGGCCATCACGCCACAGCCGAGCAGCCCGACCGCTGCCGGCGACGCCGACGGGTCGACCTTCGTGCACTGTCCGCTGTGGACCAACGTCTTCTCGGCGAACGCACCGATACCCAGCGCCGGGGACAGCGGCGTGCCGTCCTCCAGCGTCATCGGCTGGGCGGCGTTGTGCGTGTTGAAGCAGTACCACGGCTTGCCCTTGGCGCACGCCCGGCACGTGCCGCACACGGCCCGCCAGTTGAGAATGACGAAGTCACCCGGTGCCACGTCGGTGACGCCCGCACCGACGGTCTCCACGATCCCGGCGGCCTCGTGGCCGAGCAGGAACGGGAAGTCGTCGTTGATGCCACCCTCCCGGTAGTGCAGGTCGGTGTGGCAGACACCGCACGCCTGCACCTGGACGACCGCCTCACCCGGACCCGGGTCGGGCACCGTGATCGTCCGGAGTTCCACCGGAGCACCCTTCTCCAGCGCGACCACACCGCGAACCTGTTCCGCCACCACAAGCCTCCTCGCGACCAACAAACGACGAGCGGTGGGGACCCGCCCGCCGGACGACGCGCCCAACCCTGCCAGTTCAGTCCTGCTCGGCCAACAGCGGCTCGCCGTTGAACACGCCGAGTTCCTCCTGGTAGAACTCGATGCCGACGCCGTTGGGGTCACGGATGTACATGCTGTCCTCGACACCCCGGTCCGGGCCGAGGTAGTCGACGCCGCTTTCGTCCAGCTTCGCCTTGATCGACGCGAAGTGCTCGGCACTCACCGACAGGGCCATGTGCTGCACCGCGCCGATGGTCTCGATGTAGTCCGGGTTGTCGTGGCCTGGGAAGTCGAAGAAGCCGAGCAGGTTGCGGTTGCCGATATCGAAGAAGAAGTGGCTGGACCCGGCGTAGTCCCGGTTCTCCACCAGTTCCACCAGCGGGAACCCGAGGAACTCCTGGTAGAACCGGATGGTCTCCTCGACGTCCTTGCAGACCAGCGCGATGTGGTGCACACCGCGGACCGGGGTGGCCGGGCGCGTGCCCACCGCCCGCAGGTAGCTGTCCCGCAGTTTCGTCCTGCGGTCCCGGATCGCCTCCAGTGCTGCACCCTCTGGCTGTGGCATGACTTGTCCCTTCTCAGCGGATTCGGACGATGGTGGTCAGGTGCTCGGGCGTGAACGCCCACGCCGGTCGGCCGGGCGGCCGCGCCAGCGTGCTGATCTCGGTGGCCGGGAAGCCGCTCAGCTCGACGCCGGCCGGGAACCGGGACCGTTGGGTGACACACGAGCCGGCTCGCACGATCGAACCGGCGCCCACGCTGCTCCAGTCGCACACGATCGCGCCCGGCTCGATCAGGCAACCTGCGCCGATGTGGCAGCCGTGGATCATCGAGCCGGGACCGATGGTCACACCGTCGTCGACGACCAGTTCGTTGTCCGGCAACAGGTGCAGCACCGAGTTCTCCAGGATCTGCACGTCAGCGCCGATCCGGACCGGGCCGTGCGAGTCACCGATGATCTTCACGCCGGCACCGATCACCGACCTCGGTCCGACCACGACGTCCCCGGTGATCTCCGCCGAGTCGAACAGCACGGCGGTCGGGTCGATGACCGGGCTCTTGTCCCGGTAGCCGTACAGGCGGCCCATGTCGGCTCCCACATCCGGCCTCGCGGCCACGGGTTGGAACGGATGGTCGGTCAGCCCGGTCTGGTGGTCGCGCAGTGCGGCCAGCCGCTCCCGGTCCACGTCGGTGGCCGTGCGCAGCACGTGCGGCGGCCTGCCGACCACGACGGTGTGCGGCGGGATCACCATGCCGGCTGGGATCAGCGTGCCCTCACCGAGGATGCAGCCGTCGCCCAGCCGCGAGCCGGGCAGCAGGATCGTGCCGTTGCCGATCTCGCACAGGTCGCCCACGGTCGCACCGAGCACGCACGCCCGGTGGCCGAACACGGTCCGCTGGCCGATGTCGGTCGGCCGCTCCGGCGTGCCCCAGACGACGCCGTTCTCCAGCACCGCGGAGTTGTTGCCGATCCGCACGCCACCGGCCACCGACCGGACGACGAGGCCCTGCGCCAGGATGACACCGGCACCCAGCCACGCCTCGCCGATCACCACGGCGGAGTCGGCGACCTGCCGCTGCGGCCCCGGCTCCGGCGCCCGGTTCAGACTCACGCGTCCACGGTACGGCTGAGCACGGCGTCCAGCACGCCACGCAACTCCTTCGCGGCACCGTCATTGTCCGGGGCACCGGCGCTGCGCCATGCGATGTAGCCGTCCGGCCGGACGAGCAGGCAGCCGTCCTCCTCCACGTCCGGCGCGCTGATCCGACGCCAGTCGCCGTACGCGTCCCTGGCGTCCTCGCTGCCCACCACGACCGCACGCAGCGGCAGGCCGAGCTCGTCGGCGCAGGCCGCGGCCGCCGCCACCCATGCAGTGCCGGACGGTCCGGTGACCACCGAGAACACACCGCCGCCGACCAGGTCCAGGGTGGAGACCCGCTGGCCTGCCGCGTCCACCAGCCACACGTGCGGCAGCTTGGCGCCGGGTCGCGTGCTCGGCTGGTGGAACAGCTCGGTGTCGCTGGACCACGTCTCGGTGTCGTCCTCAGCCAGCACGGCGGTGGACTCGTAGCGTTGGTTCAGCTCGACGCCGTGCGCGTTGAATTCGAAGTTCTTCAGCTCGATGGCCTCCTCGAGTGCGCGCCGCCGCTGCCGGCCGTCCTCGCCCGGTGCACGGGTCGCGGCCAGGCCAGCGGTGATCGCGGCTTGGTCACCGCCCTCGGTCATGCCCAGCGCGGCGAAGATCGGGCCGAACTGGTCGCGGCTGAGGTTGGCCCGGTCCACGATCTGCTTGCCGACCGGCGCGCGTTCGGCCGTGTACGTGTCCAGCAGCGCGGGCCCGGCCTCACCGCGGATCACCATCGCCAGCTTCCACGCCAGGTTGTACGAGTCCTGGATCGACGTGTTGGAGCCCAGCCCGTTCGACGGCGGGTGCCGGTGCACGGCGTCGCCGGCACAGAACACCCGGCCGGCCGAGAACTCGGTGGCGTAGCTGTGGTTCACCGTCCACAGCGATGTCGACGTGATCTCCACCGGGATGTCCTGGTCGCCGACCAGATCGTGCACGATCTGGCGGGCGGTCTCGTCGGTGACGTCGGGCGGTGGCGCGTCGATGTCGTAACCCCAGGTGAGCAGCCACTCGTGCCACGGCCGGATCATCCGGACCAGGCCCATGCCGATCCCACCGAGGTGCGCGCCGGGCCGCATCACCCAGTACAGAATGCTGGGCCGGTGCGCCACGTAGCCGGACAGGTCGGCCCTGAACACGATGTTCATGCTGCCGGCCTTGCCGCTCTGCCCGGCGATCGGCAGGCCGACCTGTTCGGCGACCAGGCTGCGGCCACCGTCCGCGCCGATCAGATACCTGGCCCGCACTGAGAACTCGTCACCACGCACCCGGTCGCGCAGCAGCGCGGTGACCCCGTCGGCGTCCTGTTCCAGGGACAGGAACTCGGTGTCGAACCGGACCTTCGCGCCACGGGCGGCAGCGTTGGTGACCAGGATCGGCTCCATGTAGGTCTGCGGCAGGTCGATCATGCCGCACGGGCTGGCCGCCGCGTACTCGCTGACCAGCGTGTCCGCGGTGCCCCACGTGCGAATCCGGCCGATCTCGTCGCCAACGATCGCCGTGCAGAACACCGTGTCGCCCATCAGGTGCTGCGGTGTGCCCTGGGCCAGCGCCTGCCGCTCCACGCCGAGATCACGCAGCACCTCCAGGGTCCGCTGGTTGGTGATGTGCGCGCGGGGTGTCGGTGCCAGCCAGCCGTACTTGTTGATCAGCGTCACCCGGACGCCATAGGTCGCCAGCAGCAGTGCGGCCGAGCCGCCAGCCGGTCCGGTGCCGACCACCAGCACGTCGGTGTCGTATTCGTTCTCAGTCATCGGCGTGCTCCCGTGCGATCCGGAACGTGTACTCCAGCGAACTCCACTCGTCCCGCACCTGGTGGCCGTCCGGGGTCGGTCCGGTGCGCGGGACGAAGTCGACGACCAGTGCCGGCTTGACGCCGAACACGGTGTCCGAGTCGAGATACTTGCCGCCCGCCACGAACAACTGGGTGACCAGCCTGCGGAAGCCGGGCGCGCTGATCATGAAGTGCAGGTGCGGCGCGCGGTACGGGTGCCGACCGGTCGATGCCAGCATCTCGCCGACCGGACCGTCGTCGGGCACCGGATACTCACACGGCACGATCGTCCAGAACCGCAGCCTGCCGTCGTCGTCGGTGTGGAAGCGGGCACGCAGCACCGGGCCGTCCACGTCGGGCAGCTGCACGTCGTAGAAACCGTCCGCATTGGACTGCCATACGTCGACAACCGCCTGTGGCACCGGGTGTCCCTGTTGGTCGGTGAACAGTACGTCCACCCGCAGCGGCGTGCCCGGCAGGCCGTCGGCGATGTCGGCGCCGTGCTCCCGGGGCGGCGGTCCATCCACATAGAACGGACCGAGCACTGCGGACGGTGTGGTGTCCGCCGTGCGGGAGTTGGTGAGCACGTCGACCACACTGGACACGCCGAGCGTGTCGGACAGCAGGATGAACTCCTGCCGCTTGTCGTCGGTCAGATGCCCTGCCCTGGTGAGGAAGTTGATCGCGTACATCCACTCGGCCTCGGTCACGTCGTGCTCGGCGACGAACCCGTGCAGGTGCCGGACCAGCCCGGTGACCAACTCGTGGACCCTGGCGTCCGGCGCGTCGGCGAAGCTGGCCACCACCTCGTCGGTCAGCCAGCCGATGTCGGGCACCCGACGCGCGGGAGCGCCGCCGGGCCGCCTGCCGTGCCACGCCTCGGTGAGCAGCCCGAGCACGCCGTCCCTGGTCGGCTCCATCGGGTTGGGGTAGCGCTCGGTGAGCGCGGCGTCCGCGGCGGCGGTCAGATCGGCCTCGGCCATGCCCAGTTCGCGCAGCGATGTCGGGCCGCTCAGGTCACTGACCAGGTCGAACACGCCCGCTGCCGCGTCCGGCACGCCCAACGCGGTGGCGATCCGGGTGAACGCCGCTGCCGCCGCCGGCGCGTTGTAGGCCATCACGTGCGGCAGCAGGACGGTGTGGGTCTCGGCGTGCGGCAGGCCGAACGTGCCGCCGAGCACGTGGCACAGCTTGTGGTGCATGCCCATGCCGACGGTGCCGAGGCAGGTGCCGGCCAGCCACGCGGCTTCCAGCAGGTCACCGCGTGCGTCCAGGTCGGTCGGGCGGGCCGCCATCCTGGGCAGACCGGTCGCGATGCCGGTGATCGCGGCCAGCGCCATGCCGTCGGTGACCGGATTGGCCTGCGGTGCGTACATCGCCTCCACCGCGTGAGCCATGGCGTTGATCGCGCTGGTCACCGAGATGTCCACCGGCAGCCCGGTGGTCAGGGCGACGTCGTAGATCACGGTCTCGGGCAGCGCGGCTGGCGAACCGCTGGTCACCTTCCTGCCGTTGTCGGTCTCGCCGAGCACCGGGGTGACCTCGGAACCGGCGTACGTCGTGGCCAGCACGACCTGCGGCAGGTCGGTCCGCACGGCGAGCGCCTTGGCCAGGCCGGTGGTGGACCCGCCGCCGACCGCGACGATGCAGTCGGCACCCGATTCGCGCAGCACCGCCAGCGCCCGTTCGGTCACGTCGACAGGGGTGTGCATGGCTGCGCCGTCGAACCTGGCGACCGCGAGCGGGCCGAGCGCGTCGGCCACCGCCCGCGCAGCGTCACCCCCGCGTGGACCGGAGACGACCAGGGCTTTTGTGCCGCCGAGCCGTTCGACCTCGGCCCGCACCGTGTCGACCGTGCCCACGCCGAACACGATCCGGGACGGGTGTGCCGAGTACACGAATGTCCGCATGGCGCCCAGTATCGTCGCCGGTCGCCGTCGTGCTCCTGCACGTTCGGCGCGTGGCGCGGCACGAAACGCGCGTGTCAGCCGTTCCGGCGAAGCACGGCAGGCGTGGTGCCCAGTTGCGAGCGCATCACCCTGGTCAGGTGCTCCTGGTGGGAGAAGCCGCACATGGCGGCGACCTCGGCGATCGGCGGTGAACCCGCGCGCAGCAGCCGGCAGGCCGCGTCCACCCGGAGCCGGACCAGGAACCGGTGCGGTGTCTGGCCGGTTGCCGCCTTGAACCGCCTGGTGAACTGGCTGACGCTGAGACCGGTGATGGCGGCGAGATCGGCCAGCGGCAGCGGCTCGGCCAGCCGGTTGACCATGACCTCACGCACCCTGGCCACTTCCGAACCGGTCAGTCCGGACACCGGTTCGGGAGGCCTGCGGTCGGCCCTGCGGGTGCTGTGCCGCTGGATCAGGTGGGCGGCGAGCAGCCCGCCGACATGGTCCACGTAGGTCCGGGCGGCAGGCTCCCACCGCCGGACCACACCGTCCAGAGTCAGCATCAGCTGCTCGACCAGCGGATCGGTGCTGCCCAGTTCCTCGGCCAGCTCGACCGACGCACCGTCGTCGGTGGCGTTCTGCAGAGCAGCATCGGCCAGGTAGACGTGCACTGTGTCCAGTTGGCCGCCCAGCTCGACGGTCAACGGTTGACCGGCCGGGTGCAGGAACAGCCCACCGGGCGGCACGAGTTCCGAACTGGTCAGCTTCGCCCGACCCCGGCGCACGGTGACCGGACCGTTCAGGTGCAGGACGAGCAGGTGGGTGGTGGCCGGGTCGAATGCGGCGCGGTAGGGCCGCTCCCGCTGGGTCGACACGTAGAGGTCGTCCCAGCCCAGGCCGGCGCTGGTGTGCTCGGGCCGGACCCAGGGCAGGCCGAGGATGCCGTTGGTGTCGAGCAGTCCCAGTTCAGCCATCGGCACCTCCGTTTCGAACCCGGATTCAGGATCTCACAGCGCGGCTGACCACCCCATCGACCTATGTTTACGGCACCTTTCCCAATCTCTTGACAAACACGTGTGGTCTAGTCCAATTTGAGGAGTACCTCGACAGGAGGCGAACAGGACGGCCACGTCGCCGGGGCGATCGCATCGCGCGGTTGCGGCACCTCCGGCGGTGTGACCGCCGGACGATGCGGTCCTACGCCGAAAGTGGGCGATGTCGTGCCTAGACGCCGAAGACTTCCGCTGTCGTAGCAGCGCTCCCCGGCCGCCATGACTGGCAAGCCCACTCCCCTCATTTCCCTTCCCCCGTAACTGGAGCGCGCATGCGTTTACCCAAACCACTACTGGTCGCGGGCGTGGCACTGGCCACCGCAGCGGCCACCGCCGGCGTCACGGTGGCGACCGCCGGCACTGCCTCCGCCGCCACCCTGCCCGCCCACGTGTTCGCGCCGTACTTCGAGTCCTACACCGGGGACAGCCCGGCGACCCTGGCGGCGCAGTCCGGGGACAAGTTCCTCACCATGGCCTTCCTGCAGACCGCGAGCGCTGGCTCGTGCACGGTCGACTGGAACGGCGACACGTCGATGCCGATCTCCTCAACGGTGTTCGGCAGTGACATCAACACGATCCGGGCCAACGGCGGCGACGTCATCCCGTCCTTCGGTGGCTTCGCGGCCGACGACACGGGCACCGAGATCGCCGACAGCTGCACCAATGTCGCGTCGATCGCGGCTGCCTACGAGAACGTCATCACCACCTACGACGTGACCCGGCTGGACCTGGACACCGAGGACAACTCGCTGACCAACACGGCCGGCATCGACCGCCGCAACAAGGCGATCGCGATGGTCGAATCGTGGGCCGCGGCCAACGGACGCACGGTGCAGTTCTCCTACACGCTGCCGACCACCACCACCGGGCTGGCCCCGAGCGGACTGGCCGTGCTGCGCAACGCGGTCACCAACAACGCGCGCATCGACATCGTCAACATCATGACGTTCGACTACTTCGACGGCGCGTCCCACGAGATGGCCAACGACACGGAGACGGCGGCCAGTGGTCTGGTCAGCCAACTCCAGTCACTGTTCCCGAGCAAGACCACCGCCCAACTGTGGGCGATGGTCGGCGTCACCGAGATGCCCGGTGTGGACGACTTCGGTCCTGCCGAGACGTTCACCACCGCGGACGCCACGACGGTGGAGAACTGGGCCGTCAGCAAGGGCATCAGCTCACTGTCGTTCTGGGCACTGGAGCGGGACAACGGGAGCTGCCCCGGCAGTGGCGCGTCGGACGGCTGCTCGGGTATCCCGCAGACCACCTGGCAGTTCAGTCACACGTTCGCACCGTTCAGCAGCGGCACGGTGACCGCACCGGCCAACGACTTCTCGGTGTCGGTGGCCCCGGCATCCGCGTCGGTGGCCGCCGGCAGTGCCGCGTCCGCGACGGTCAGCACCTCGGTGACGTCCGGCTCGGCGCAGACCGTCAGCCTGTCCGCGACCGGCGCACCCACCGGCGCGACCGTCTCGCTGACACCGGCATCGGTGACGGCAGGCGGCACCTCAGCCCTGAAGGTGACCACGTCGGCCAGCACCCCGGCCGGCACGTACACGATCACAGTCAAGGGCACCGCGACCTCCGGCTCGCACAGCGCCACGTACACGCTGGCCGTCAGCAACGGCACCACGCCACCGCCGTCCGGCGCGATCAGCAACCCGGGCTTCGAGACGGGCGGCCTGTCGCCGTGGGTCGGTCAACCGGGTGACGCCGTGGTCAGCACCCCGGCGCACACCGGCACCCACGCGGTGCAACTGGCCGCGACCGCTTCGCAGACCGGCGAGGTGGACCAGACGATCACCCTGGCCCCCAACTCCAGCCACACGCTGACCGCGTGGGTACAGGGCAACTTCGTCTTCGTCGGCGTGTCCGGTGGGGCGAGCGCCAGCACGTGGACCACGTCCGCGGGCTGGACACAGTTGACGGTTCCGTTCACCACCGGCGCGTCCGGCACGGTGACGGTGTTCGCACACGGCTGGTTCGCGCAGGGCACCGCCGTCGCGGACGACTTCAGCCTGAGCTGAACCCGGCAGTAGGCAACCAACCCGCCGGGAACCTCGCGTTCCTGGCGGGTTGGTCCATACAGTGAGCCGCATGTCGTCGATCACCTTCGCCGCCGCCGAGCGCCTGTGGCTGCTGAGCACGCCGAACTCCGCGTACGCGCTGCGGCTGGCCGATGACGACACACCAACACATGTCTACTGGGGCCCACCGCGCAGCCTGGCCGAGGTGACCGCCCTGCCGGTGGCCCGCCCGCACCGGATCAGCAGTTTCGAGACCTTGCCGGACCCGGACGAACTCGCCGTCGCGGCCGGCGCCCGGTTCGGGCCACCATCGCTCGCGGTCCGGTTCGCGGACGGCACGTCCGCCGTGGAGTGGGCATACGGCAGCCACGACATCTCCGGCCAGCATCTCGCACTGCGCCTGACCGACCGGCACTATCCGCTGGCCGTCACGCTGCACTACCGGGTGCACGACGACAGCGACGTGATCGAGCGGTGGACCAAGGTGAGCACCGACGAACCGCTCACGCTGTCGCGCCTGGACTCGGCGAACTGGACGCTGCCTGGCACGCGGGTCAGTTACGTGGCCGGGGGCTGGAGTGCCGAATACCAGGTGCATCGCACGCCGGTGCCGGTGGCGGAGACCGTGTTCACCAGTCGACGCGGCATCACCGGTCACCAGGCCAATCCGTGGCTCATGCTGGACGCGGGCGACGCCGACGAGGACCACGGTGAGGTGTGGTCGATGGCGCTGGCGTGGAGCGGCAGCTGGCGGTTCACGCTGCACCGCGATCCCACCGAGCGGGTCACGTGCACGGGCGGCTTCGGCCACGACGGCGTCCACTGGGAGTTGGGAGCCGGCGAGTCGTTGACCAGTCCGGTGTTCGCCGGCGCCTACACACGGGACGGCTTCGGTGCTGCGAGCCGGACGTGGCACGGTTTTGTTCGATCCCACGTGCTGCCACGCCCGGACGAGTTGCGGCCGGTGCTGTACAACTCGTGGGAGGCCACCGGGTTCGACGTGACCGAGGCAGGCCAGCGGGCACTCGCCGACATCGCCGCCGAGCTGGGTGTCGAACTGTTCGTGATGGACGACGGCTGGTTCGGCGGCCGCCGCGACGACACGGCGGGACTCGGTGACTGGCGGCCGTATCCCGGCGCGTTCCCGAACGGCCTGCGACCGCTGGCCGACCACGTGCACGAGCTGGGCATGCGGTTCGGCCTGTGGGTGGAACCGGAGATGGTCAACCCGGACAGCGACCTGTACCGGTCGCACCCGGACTGGGTGCTGCACCAGGACAATCGCCGCCGCACGACACTGCGCAACCAGCTGGTGCTCAACTTCGGGCGCCCGGACGTTGCCGACTGGGCATTCGAGTGGCTGGACCGATTGGTCACGGAGAACGCGGTGGACCACTTCAAGTGGGACTGCAACCGGCCGTTCACCGAGCCGGGCTGGCCGGACCACGATGACCGGTTCTGGATCGACCACACCCGGGGTGTGCACCGGACGATGCGCCGGCTGCGGGCCAGTCATCAGGGGTTGCGGATCGAGGCGTGCTCCGGCGGTGGCGGCCGGACCGACATGGGCATCATGGCGTACACGGACCAGGTGTGGACGTCGGACAACACCGACGCGGCCGACCGGATCGCGATCCAGCACGGGTACAGCCAGATTTATCCCGCGCAGACGATGGGCGCGTGGATCACCGACTGCCCCAACCCGTTCACGGCGCGGACCACTCCCCTGCTGTTCCGGTGTCACGTGGCGATGGCGGGGGCGCTGGGGGTCGGCGGCAATCTGACGACATGGTCGGCGGCGGACCGGGAACTGGTGGCCGGTCAGGTCGCGTTGTATCGGGAGATCCGGTCGACGGTGCAGTTCGGCCGGCAGTATCGGCTGGCGCACGGGCCTGGGCTGACAGTGGTGGAGTACGCCGGCTCGGACGAGGCTGTGGTGTTCGGCTGGCGGATCAGTGAGGCGTTCGGTCACCGTCCTGCCTTGGTACGGCTGGCTGGGTTGGATCCCGTTGCCAATTACCAGGATTCTCGTACTGGTACTGTCCACACCGGATCGGTTTTGCAGGAGCGCGGGATCTCGCTCGACCTGCCGGCAGGTGACCACGTCAGTGTGCTGATCCGGTTGCGGCGGGTGTCATGAACCTGTTCGGACCCGGTGACCGACAGGCCGCGTTGGACGTGCTGCTGGCTCGGGCGCGGGCGGACGACCTCGTGGTCGGCGCCGCGCTCACCGGTTCGGCAGCCGCTGGTGCGGCGGACAGCTGGTCGGACATCGACCTGTTCCTCGGCGTGCTCGACGTGCCGGTGGCGTTGGCGCGGTGGAGTGAGTTCGTCCACGCCGAACTCGGTGCCGTGCACCATTTCGACCTGCCGGCCGGGGCCACGGTGTATCGCGCTTTCCTGCTGCACAACGGACTTGAGGTGGACCTCGGGCTGGCGCCGACGGCGGAGTTCGGCCCGGTGGGTGATGGTGCGTTCCAGGTCCTGTTCGGTGAGGCGACGGCTCGGCGGTCGACAGCGACGGACGTGAACCATCTGGTCGGCCTGTGCTGGCACCACGTGCTGCACGCCAGGACGTCGATCGAGCGTGGTAAGCCGTGGCGGGCGGAGTACTGGATCAGCGCGTTGCGCGACCACACGCTGACCATGGCGTGTGTCCGGTTGGGCCTGCCGTCGGCGTACGCGAAGGGCGCTGACGAACTGCCCGACGACGCGTCGGCGGCTCTGGTGCGTGACCTCAGTGAGGCTGAACTGTGGCGTGCGTTCCGGGCCGCGACCGACGGGTTCGTCCGCGAACTGCGGCACGCCGACCCGGACAGCCGCTTGGCGCCGGTGCTGCTCGGCCTGGCGGACCGGCGGGTCCACCAGGCCGAGCAGGTCAGGCCGAGTTCAGGCGGGCCAGTTCGTCCTCGGTGAGTTCCAGTTCGGCGGCGGCGGCCGAATCGCGGATGGTCTCCGGCCTGCTCGAACCGGGAATCGGGACGACCATCGGCGATCGGGCCAGCAGCCACGCCAGGCACACCCGCTGCGGGCTGGCGCCGTGTGCGTCGGCGATCTCGGCGAACACTGTGCCCAGGTCACCTGCCCTGCTGATGCCGCCAAGCGGGCTCCACGGCAGGAACGCGATCCCCAGCTGGTCACACAGTTCCAGTTCCGGCTCGCTGGTGCGGAACCGCGGCGAGAACTGGTTCTGCACGGACACCAGCCTGCCGCCGAGCACCTCGTTGGCGAGCTTGATCTGCTCGGGATCGGCGTTGGAGACACCGGCCATCCTGATCTTGCCGGCGTCCAGCAGTTCGGCCAGCGCGCCAACGGATTCGGCGTACGGCACGTTCGGGTCGGGCCGGTGGAACTGGTAGAGCCCGATGGCGTCCACGCCCAGCCGCGCCAGTGATGCGTCACACGCCTTGCGCAGGTACTCCGGTGAACCGTCCACGGTCCAGCTGCCGTCACCGGGCCGCAGGTGGCCGCCCTTGGTGGCGATCAGCACCGACGAGGTGTCGCCGCCGTAGCCGGCGAGCGCCTTGGCGATCAGCAGTTCGTTGTGCCCGACCTCGTTGGCGTGCACGTGGTAGGCGTCGGCGGTGTCGATCAGGGTGATCCCGGCGTCCAGGGCGACCTGGATGGTGGCGACCGAGCGGGCCTCGTCCGGGCGCCCCTCGATGGACATGGGCATCCCGCCCAGTCCGATCGCGCTGACCGTGGTGTCGCCAATGCGGCGGGTTCGCATGCGGTGCAACCTCCTCGTCCTGGACCGACCACTGCCGGCCCACGTCGCCAGCCTGGTCGCGGCCAGGCATCGTTGTCCACCAGAGGAGGTACCCGCCACGTGCGAACGCCGAACACGCGAGATCTTCCGGCACCCGCGATCAACGGTCGACATGCCCGCCCGAGGGGTCGACACGCGCGGGCGAACGGTCGACACACCCGGGGAGGGCGGTCGACACGCCCGCCCGAATAGTCGACACGCCCGCGCGACAGGTCGACACTCGCGCGCGAACGGTCAGGCCGCCGGAACCGTCACAGGCGCCGGAGGCCGCTGAGGATGCGTTCCATCAGTGCCAGCTCAGGCCTCGCGCCGCCGACCGACGCCGTCTCGTGCACGGTGAGCAGGCCTTCGTCCGCCATGTCGCCGGCCAGCACCCTGGCCACGCCGAGCGGGATCGCCAGCAGCGCGGCCACCTCGGCGACCGATCTCGGCTGCCGGCACAGCGTGGCCACGGCGTGGTACTCGCTCGGTGTCGAGTCGTCGTGTTCCAGGTAGAGCGCCGTGGTGGACAGCAGCGTCTCCAGCTCGAACCGGTGGGTGGCGATGGTCCGGCCCCTGGTCCAGGCATAGCCACGGACCACGGCGGGCGCCGTGTCGTCGGCATCGTCGTCCTCGGCGTCGAACCGCGGGGACTCCGGTCGGATGGCCATACTCATGTCACGCCGGCTGGCGCGCGGCCGATCTCTTCAGCACTTGCAGCTCCGCGCGCAGCTCGGGGGTGAGGATCTGGCCGACCTGGTCGACCAGCACGGTCATCTCGTAAGCCACCTGGCCGACGCTGGACTCCGGCGACGCGAGCACCGCGAGGCACGAGCCGTCCCGGATCGACATCAGCAGCAGGACACCACGTTCCATCTCCACCACGGTGCGCAGCACATTGCCGCCGTCCAGGCAGCGGGCCGCGCCCTGGGTCAGCCCGACCACCCCGGACGCCATGGCGGACAGCTGCTCGGCCCGCTCTCCGGGCAGCCGTGACGACGCGGCCAGCAGGATGCCGTCCACCGACACGACCACTGCGTGCGCCACCCCCGGCACCCGCTCGGTGAAGTTGGCGATCAGCCAGTCGAACTGGTTGACCTGTCGAGATTCCCGCGTCATCGCCGGCCCGCCTCCCCTTGTCCGTTGTCGGCCCTGTCCGCACCATCGGGCCGGTCGGCACCGTTGGCACTGTCGGCACCCGGCCCAGGTTGTCCCTGTCGGATGCCGGCCTGGTAGTCGTTCAGGAATCCCCGTGCCCTGGCCGGATTGCGGTGGGCAGGTTCCGCGCCGGTGGCGCCATGTTGACCAGAGCTGTGTTGCCCAGAGCCGTGTTGACCGGCGCCGTACTGACCGGCGTGCTGACCGGACACGTCGGCCCTCGGCCGGACGGGGCCGGACCGGTGACTGCCCGGTGGCACCAGGCTGGGCACCGCGTGGGTACGCGGCACCCGGCGCGGCAGGCCGACCGACGTGAAGCTGGCCGGGCCCGGCGCAGGCTGCTCCGGGACGGGCGCTGCCGGCTGGTCGGGCCTCTTGGTGTTGAACCACGTGAAGCCGGACGGCGTCAGGTTGATCACCGTGTCGCCGATACCCCCGGCGAACGAACCCCACTCCGGTTCCGTGGCTGGAGCGAGCGGGGCAACGGGCGCGGGCTGCTCCATGGCGCCGAACACCGGCAGCAACCCGTTCGTGGTGTGCCCGTTGGTGCCGTTCCCGTTGGAGCCGTTGCCATTCGTGCCATGGCCGTTGACCGCGTGACCACTGACCACGCCGTTGACCGCGCCATTCACCGCACCACTGTCGGTCGGCCGCGCCGGACCGGTGCCCGGCCGGACCAGCTCGGCCGGCACCCGCACTGTCGCCAGCAGCCCGCCCTCCGGCACGACCTCCAGCGACACGTCGATGGAGTGCCGCCGACCCAGCCTGCCGACCACGTACAGACCCATCTGCCGGGAGACCGGCACGTCCTCGGTGGTCGTCGACGTCAACCGGTCGTTCGCGTCGGCCAGTTCCGGGCCGGCCATGCCGATGCCCTCGTCCCGGATCTCGATGTGCACCGAGCCGTCCGGGGAGCTCTGGCCACCGATCCGCACCAGCGTCTTCGGCGGCGAGAACGACGTCGCGTTGTCCAGCAGCTCGGCGATCAGGCGGACCAGGTCGCCGGACGCGTAGCCGAGCACGTCCACCGACGGCGTCGACCGGACCACGACCCGCTGGTACTGCTCGATCTCGGACACTGCGGCCCGCAGCACGTCGGCCAGCGGCAGTGGGTGGCCGGAGCGCCGGGCCGGGTCGTCACCGGAGAGCACCATCAGGTTCTCGTTGTTGCGCCGCATCCGGGTGGCCAGGTGGTCCAGCCGGAACAGGTTGGCCAGCTGCTGCGGATCCTCCTCGTTGCGCTCCAGCCGTTCCATCAGCCGCAGCTGCCGCTCGACCAGGCTCTGGCTGCGGCGGGACAGGTTGATGAAGACGTTGCGCAGGTTGGCCCGCAGGTTCGCCTGGCCGACGGCGGACTCCACGGCCTGCGCGTGCACGGCGTCGAACGCCCTGGCCAGCTGCCCGAGATCCTCGTTGGTGTGCACCGGCACCGGCGGGATGTCCAGGCCCTCCAGGTTGCCGCCCTCGATACTGGCCACCATCTCGGGCAGCCGGTGCTCGGCGACGTCCAACGCGGTGCGGCGCAGGATGTTCAGCGACCGCAGCAGGTGCCGGCCGATGACGACGCCGACGAGCACGGCCAGCAGCAGGACGGCGATCACGATGGCGGCCTCGATGCCGGCCGCGTCGGTCGCCTGGTACCGCAGTGTGGCCGAGGTGGAGGTCAACTGGCCGGACAGCCGGTTGAGCACGTCGGCCAGTTGGGTCGCCGCCGTGTTCGACGCGGTGGTCCAGGCGGCCCCTGAGACGCCGATCGACGTGGTGCTGTTGGTGGGGTTGCCGATCTCCAGCAGGGTCTGTCCGTTGGACAGCACGGTCTGCGCGAACGCCTCCCGCGCGTTGACCGAGCTGACCACCGGGGCCTGCTGGTAACGGGCCAGCTCGGCGGGTGTGGCGACCACCTGGAAGTCCTCAAGGCGGTCGGCGAGCAGGCCGTCCGACGAGCTCAGCGTGGCGAGTTCGACGTCCTGGAGCTGACCGCGCGAGATGATGACGTCGACGATCGCCTGCTGCTGGCGGACCTGTTCACGGGCGACCTCAAGGTCGGTCATGGCGGTCGCCGTACCGGTCAGCGCCGCGTTCCCCAACTGGGTGCTCAGTGCCTCGTCGAGGTCGAGTATCGCGCTGATCACGCCGCTGTAGTTGGAGATGACGGTGACGGCGTCCGCGTCGCCGTTGAGCGCCTGCTGGTGCAGCGTGCCGAGGTTGTCCAGCTGGCTGGTCAGACCCTGGTACCGGATGCCGGCCGCGGTGTTCGGGTCGAGCAGCGTGTTGCCGATGTTGGTGACGTTCAGCGCGTCCTGGTCGACCTTGTTGTTCAACGTGTAGTAGTCAGGAATGCTGATGACCGTCTTCGTGCCCAGCTTCTGCGCGGCCAGCAGGCGTTCGTCCTGCAGGTCGGTGGCCAGCGGCACCAGCGCGGCCCGCAGCGACACCAGGTGCTGGATCCGCGTGTAGGTGCTCGCGTTGGTGATGTCGCCGTGGATCTGGACGGCGCCCAGCGTGACGGCCGCGATGGCCGGCACCGCGAGCACGGCGGCCACCTTGACCGGCAGTCGCCAGTTGCGCCACTGCGCGAACACCGACCACCAGGAGCGGGCCCCGGTCACCCGGTGCGCTGCCGAGGCGACACCGTCGGACCGACTCGGGGGCGCCGGGGGACGCTCCGCTGCCGGTTGCGGGGGTGACTGGCTCGGCGGCTGGGACGGGGTCATCGAACGGCCTACTTTTCCACTGTCGTTTCGGGGAACAACGAATGCTGGTGCTGCCGCGCCACGCGACGCCGGAGCAGAACCAGTTGACTACTCAGTGCCACTGTTCATGCCACAGGTCGACGTGAGTCGCCGCCGCCGAACGACATGATCGACAATTCCCAGGCGAACGGTGTACAGCAATATGTGACACCTCCGACACGCCAGAACTTTTCACCCATTGACGACAAGCCGACATTTCCCAACGAGTGTCGGGTAGGCCGGCGGCGGTGATCGTAGGACAGGTATTCGGGCGTGACAATGGCGGATTTCACCGACGAGTCGCGACTAATCAGACATAACGGTACGTTTCGTGCATGTCACCCGACCGGTGGATCATGATGTCACCCGGATGGGCTAGCAACCAAGAGATGGTGGAGCAGACAACTACCACCCAGAGGTGTTGACGGAGTGAAACGTACCCAACACGATGCGAGATCACCGGCCCATCCGGCGGCAGCCGAAGCGGGAGGGTGCCTTACCGTTCGGGGTTCACCTATCCGGTCACACGGGTAGCGGACGGACACACGGATTTAACGGCCACCGGACCGCCATGACGATTTCGTCGGCCGACCCGGGAGTCGGCCCGATTTCATTTCGCGAGCAAGGCGTTGTTTCTCGCTCCGCTAATCGCGTTACGTGTCGCCGGGCGCGCACACAATCCGTGACCAGCCTGGGTGGCCGACAGCTGTTGATCAAGCCGCCCGGCAACACGCACCGGGTGATTCGGCACTTCGCCCGGTGGTGGCAAACAGTGAGTTGACGGGCCGTACGCTAGGACTGATAGCGGCTCGGGTGACTTCCCGGGTCGGTCGTCGTGTGCGTCGGTGAGACCGTCGCCAGGAGATAAGGAAACCCATAGCGATGGCTCAGGGTGGCTCGGGTCGGACCGGAAAGGCCCGGCCGGCCGGGCGCGGTGCGGCCGGTGGACGCAACTCGTCGTCCAGCCGCAACGGCAGCGGCGGACGTGGCAACACCGGTACGCGGGCCGGCGCCCAGGGAC
>DASUJK010000148.1:0-5109 GCA_036279295.1 Pseudonocardiaceae bacterium
CGGTGTTGATGGCGCTGGCTCCGCTATTGCAGATCCGTCGGATGCTGCAGCGCCGGTCTTCTGCCGACGTCTCGGTGGCATATCTGCTGATCCTGTTGCCCGGCTTCGCGCTGTGGGTCGCCTATGGACTGGCCTCCGATGACATCGCACTCGTGATACCGAACACCATTGCCTTCATGATCGCTTTTGCTGCGGTGATCTGTGCGGTTCGTCTCCGCGGCTCTTCAAATGGGAGGCAGGCCTGCGACGAGCGGATGACGCGCTGACGGATCCTCATACCACGACAGGTGTCGGGTCCCAGTCTGATCGCAGCAGCACACAGACCGTGTACGGCGCGTCGTCTTGTTCTTGCTCAACCCCTGCAACGATGCCGCGGCTGCGGATTTCGCCTGCGTACCGCATGCCGATGCGCTCCATCACGGCGCGCGACCGCACGTTGTGGCGGACAGTGCACGACACCACGGCTTGGACGTTGAGGACGTCGAACGCAAAGGCAAGTCCCGCGCGCCCGATCTCCGACGCGTAGCCGCGCCCCCAGAACTCTCGCCGTAGGGCCCACCCGATTTCGAGCCAGTTCGCGTGCGCAGCCACTGGCCGGCGATTCTCATGTGCGACACGCACCCACGGTTCTGCCGGAAGGAATGTGTAGAGCTGACCCCAGTCGTCGTTGACCGGCGTGCGCGACAATCCACCGCGACCGACAAGATAGGCGCTCACGCGGTCGTAGGCGATCCACTTGTGGACGCCGTGGAAGCGCCACGAGTCGCCCATGAACTCTGCTCGCTGCGACTCGTCATCGCGGCTCGGCTTGTCGTTGCCGTACCAACAAGACACCTCATCGTCGGTGTGGACGTGCCACAGGTCGCGAGCATTGGCAGGGCCGACCGGCTCAAGTCGCAGCCGCGGAGTGAACCACGAGTAACCGGTCTTGACCACTGCACGCTCCACGCGGCAGAGCGTGCCACGATGACGACGATGCTGCACCTGAAATGCGGGCGGGTAGATCCCGGTAGGCCATCCCTGACCGGCGCCGAACAAACGGGGATGATCGTGGCATGACTGATCAGCGCGGCCTTCGGATGACGTTCGATTCGTCCGCTGAGCTCTACCAACAGGCCCGGCCCGAGTACCCCGAGAAGCTGTACGAAGCGATGATCGCGGCCGCTGGACTCGGTGCAGATGACCGGCTGTTGGAGATCGGGTGCGCCACCGGCAAGGCGACGTTGCCGCTGGCCCGCCGAGGCTTTCGCATCACTTGCGTCGAGCCTGGCCCGGCGCTGGCCGCCGAGGCACGCCGCAACCTGGCCAGCTTCCCCGAGGTCGAGGTCGACGAGAGCACGTTCGAGGACATCGACCCCTCGGAGCACGAGCCGTTCGACCTGGCGTTCGCGGCCACCGCCTGGCACTGGCTCGATCCAGCGGTTCGCTACCGGCGCGCTTGGGAGCTGCTGCGGCCGAGAGGCCACCTGGCGTTCTGGAGTGCCACACACGTCTTCCCGGAGGGCGGAGACCCGTTCTTCGCCGACCTGCAGCAGATCTACGACGAGATCGGCGAAGGTCTGTCCGAGGGGGCGACGTACCCCCAGCCGGGTGAGTTGCCCGACCAGGGCGAGGACATCGAGGCGAGCGGACTGTTCGAACCGGTCTCGGTGCGTCACTTCGACTGGGAGGTCACCTACGATGCTGCCGGCTACATTCGGCTGCTCGACACCTTCTCGGGCCATATCGCGATGGAGCCGTGGCAGCGGCGTCGCTTGTACTCCGAAATCCAGCGCCGTCTGGACGAACGAGCAGACGGGCTGCTCCGCAGGGGCTGGGGCGCCGTCCTCCACGTCGCGCGGCGACATGACCTCCCACACGGGCCATAGCCCAATCGTCACGCAGAGCGTGACCTCAGCAGGACCCCTCTTCGATGATCGTGCTGCGGCGGCGGCTGCGCTCGTAGGCTGTTCTGGTGCCAGAGACCGTCGCCTGTCGTCCTGTCGATCCGATGTCCGACGCGGTCGCCGAGCTGGCGAGGCTGTTCGAGCTGTACTGGATTCACTACGGTCAGTCGCCGGCTCCGGCCGCGACACGGGCGTGGGTCGGGGAGATGGCCGTATCCGGCGAGCTCGAGTTCTATAGCGCTTACCACGGTGTGCGGATGGTGGGATTCGCAGCCATTCACCAGGTCCCGGCATCTATTGGGCTGGGTCGGTTCTGGCAGCTACGCGACCTGTTCGTCGACACCGCGATGCGTCGCCAACGCATCGCCCGCCGGCTGGTCGAAACGATCCGGCAAGCCGCCAGCGATGCCGGTGCGCTGCGGCTGTCGCTGCAAACCGAACCGGACAATGCCGCAGCACTCGCGCTGTACCGCCAGTGCGGGTTCACGATCAACGCCGACCTCACGACGCTGAGCCTCAACATCGCCAGATAGCGATCGCCATGCGGAACGCGAACTCACGCTGTCCTCGCCTCTTGCTGAAGCGGCGGGTCGTGCGGACGTAACGGCCGCGATGAGGCTCAGCGGCCGCCTGGCGCGACGATCGCTGAGTGGTGTCGTTCGAACAGTTCGGCGATCGCGGCCGGATGGGGCTGGCCGGCGGATGCATTGACCAGGTCGGCCAGCGCCTCTACTTCGGCCAGCGCCGTAGGTGGGGCGACGCACAGCAACCGGCTTGGCTGCGAAGCGATGTTGGTGAAACCGTGCACCTGACCCTTCGGCGCGAGCACGAAATCGCCTGGGTCGACGTCGCGATCGGTTTCACCGAGCCGGAACCGGAACCGGCCGGTCAGCACATAGAAAGCCTCAGCCCAGTCGTGGTGGATGTGCGGTGCGGGCCCACCACCGGGTAGCACCCGGATGCGCCAGATCGCCACCGGCATACCATCGCCCGCCTCGGCGAGAATTTCGCCCTCTCCTTGGTCGCCCATCCGGTAACTGCGCACCGCAGCCGCCATCGTCATCGGTTTCTCCCTATTCCGGACCATGCTTAGCGCTACTGTCGGACATGGAGCAGGCGCCGGCAAGGACTTCGACGGTTCCGGGGAGACGGGTGGCCGGATGTTCGGAAAAGTAGGGCGTCCGCCGGAAGATAGGATCGCCCGGCAGCGGCACATCTGGGCCGCTGTGTCGCCACTGATCGAGCAGCGGGGTGCTCGGGCGGTGACCATGCGTGATGCCGCGGTCGCTTCCTCCCTCAGCTTGGGAGGGCTCTACCACTACTTCCCCAACAAGCGGACTCTGGTGCTCTTCGGCACCGACCAAGCCGCTCATGAGCGGATATGTCTGGAGTTCCAGGAGCGCTATGGGTACTTGCGCCGGCAGGATCCGGCCGCACACGCCGAGGCGTTCGTTCGGTTCTTCGCCGGCCAACTGACCTTCGTTCGCCCAGCCGTCCAAGCCGCGCTTGAGCTCGGCGCGGAGGAGTTCCGGGCCAGGCTCGCGGCCAACCTGACCATGGGCCTCGACGGCTTCTTGGAGACACTGCGGCTGGTGGCGCCAGACGCCGCCGTCGGCGACCTGCGTGCGCTGGCCAAGTCGATCCGACGGCTGTTCTTCGCCGGACTGGTCGATCCCGCGGTGACCGGCAACGAGTTCGAAACCGACCTACGTGCGCTGGTCAGTCCGGTGCTATCCGCCCCGGGCCACCGGAGCCTCCCGGCCGGGGCCTCCCCGCGATCAGACGGCGCGTCGGCGAACCGCTGACCCGCGTGTCGAAAGCGGATCCCCTTGAGGTGCAGGTTGAGGGGTGAAAGCGGCGGGCGCCACGTGCGAACACCGGGTCGCGGCGTCGGGCCACGGTGCTTCCACACCCTCAGGCGCTCACTGCGCCGCTGGTCTCGGCGCGCCAGCGTGAGTTGCTACGGTCAAGTGTGCCCGAGAAGGACACCGGCCCAGTGACGCTGGTTGCGGTGGATGAGACCGTGCTCGAGAAGCTCGTGCACGCTGCGACCACTGACGCCGCAGCCGACGAGGTGACTCCGCCACTGACCCCTGGCAGTGACTGGACACCCGCTCGGGTCGCCTGGTTGCGAAGTTTCCACCGTGACCGTCGCGCCGGCTTGGCCAGCTCTGCGGCGGAGGCCACCTGGGCCGTGGTGGTTGACGAGCGCGTGGTCGGCTCCGTACGCCTCAAGCGCGTCGCGAAGCAGCCGTCCTGGAGACTGGGGTGTGGCTAACGCGCGGGGCGCGTGGACACGGCGTCGGGCGAGCGGCGGCGGCCGCTGTGCTACGGGAGGCCGTCTCACTCGAGGCGAGTGCGGTCCAAGCAGACACGACCACCGCCAACACCCCCGCGTTGGCTGTGCTAGCGCGTTTGGGCTTCCAGCTCAAGCCCGACGGCGATGGTCGTCACGTTCGAGCTCTACTCCTGCTCCAGCCTCAGAGTCGCATCGTCAAGCACCGGTAGCCGATCCCCATACGCGACGATGCGGGATCTTGGCAGCGGCACGTTGCCACATCATCCGCGGCGGAAAGACGTGGGTGCAAGCCTTCGGAGCGCGGCATAGTCGGGCTCCGCACGCACGGCCACATGGTCGGGCTCTGCCCGGAGTGCGGCTACGAGAGGACGCTCTTAGCGTTTGTTCTCCATCCGCGTGTAGACGATGTTCTCCGTCGTGTCGGGCGGACCACCTTCGGGATAGTGCCAGGTTCCGATGTACTGCGAGTTGTCCTCGTTGAGGGTGGCTTGGAAGTAGGTGTTTGAGTCCTTCTCGCCAAGGCTGACGCGGATCTTCCGGTCCTCCAACACCCACGTGTATGTGGCCTCGTCGCCCATGGTGTCCATGTACCGAGCTAGGAGGGTGTCACGGTCTTGGTGGTGAGTGATGTGCTGGATGACCCTCATTCTTGAGTCGTCCACACTGAAATCGACGTAGGCGACCAGCAGCCGACCTCCATTCTTGGACTGGTACTCGGCTTGGCCCCTGATGTCTGGTCCATCCACTCGCCATGTGCCGACGAGGAGCTCACTCAGCTCAACGAGTTTGGGGTGTGGTTCATCTGCTGCGTTCACGCTGTGCGTGTCAGGATGGTCTGCCACGGAAACTCCGTCTCTTCGTGTAGGAATCCTTTTCGGGGGCGCGCTGTCTTCAGTGACCGTCAACCTGACACATCGCCTGGTC
>DASUJK010000149.1:0-42884 GCA_036279295.1 Pseudonocardiaceae bacterium
CCGGCAGACCTACTCCCCACCGGTCATCGGCGAAAGCCCCCGGCGCCGGTGACGGGCGTGTTGGGTCCGGATCTTGGTGCGACACCGGTCGGCGATCCGATCACGATCTCGCGGCTGGAATTCGACGTGCTGTGGGAACACCTGCGGCTGGCCGACATGCCTCTCGTACTCCGCGTGCCGTCGCCTGGCCAGACCTACATCGAACGCAGGCAGCTGACCGCCGAGGTCTGGCAGGCACTGGCCGAACGTGGCCTCGGCCACCGACTGTCCGTCGACGACCGACTCGCATACCTGTTGCGGCTGCTGGAAAAACCAGACCAGGAGATCGACGGCCGGTTCGGCGCGACGCGGGGCGTGCGGCTGCTGGTCGCGGCGACCGGTGACGACGCGGTGTTCGCCGTGCTGTCCAAGAACGGGTTGGTGCTGTCGGAGACGCCGGTGACCGGGCTGGCCAGGGAAGCGCTGTCGGTGCTGCCGCCGGTCGGTGCCGGGCCGGGTGAGTCGATCACCGTGCGCAGTTCGGTGCTGGACACCGCCGCCAGCACCGCCGCATCCCCCGAGGCGTTCGAATTCGCGTTGTGCCGCAACGGAATCCGGGCACGTGACGCTGGCATCCTGCGCACGATGGTCACCGGCGTGCGGCGACAGGGCCAGTTCGGCGCGTCCGCCCGCAACCGATGGGGACACCGCAGGCGCGCACCACACGTCGTCGGCTTCTTCGACACCGACTACGGCCGCTACCTCCAACTGCGCACCACGGCCGCCGACGGTCAGGTGTGGAGCACGATCTCACCGGCGGACAACCGACTCCTGACGCAGCAGCTGTCCGACCTGCTGGCCGGCATCACCGCAACCGCCAGCGCGGAACGCCAGCGGTAGGGATCAGCGGTACGGATCAATGCTCGCGGATCATGCCGGGCTGAGCTGCTGCCGGATGTCCGGTGCCTCCCGCCGCCGCGCGTCCGCCTTCTCGTCGTCCGGCTCGTTCTGCGAGTCCCGCTCCGCCTGCACCCGCGCCGTGTAGGTCCTGACCTCGGTGGCGATGGTGGCGTCGTCCCAGCCGAGCACCCTGGCCATCAGCCTGGCCACCGACTCGGCGCAGTCCACGCCCCGATGCGGATACTCGATGGAGATCCTGGTCCGCCTGGTGAGCACGTCCTCCAGGTGCAGCGCACCCTCGTGGCTGGCTCCGTAGACCACCTCGACCTGGAGGTAGTCCGGCGCGTCCGGGATCGGCTTGAGCAGTTCGGCGTCGTGCTCGGCGACCGACAGCACCTCGTGGATCATCGAGCCGTAGCGGTCCAGCAGGTGCCGGATCCGGTAAGGGTGCAGGCCGTACCGGGCGCCGAGCTGATCAGCCTGGTTGACCAGCGCGTGGTAGCCGTCGGCACCGAGCAGCGGCACCTTGTCCGTGATGGACGGCTGCAACCGGCCGGACAGCTCGGCACCGGCCGCGTCCACAGCGTCCGCCGCCATCACCCGGTAGGTGGTGTACTTGCCGCCCGCGATCGCGACCAGGCCGGGTGACACCCTGGCCACCGCGTGCTCCCTGGACAGCTTGGACGACTCCTCGCTCTCGCCGGCCAGCAGCGGCCGCAGCCCTGCGTAGACACCCTGGATGTCGTCGTGTGTCAGCGGAGTGGCCAGCACCGAGTTCACGTGGTCGAGCAGATAGTCGACGTCGGCCCTCGTCGCGGCAGGGTGGGCCAGGTCGAGATGCCAGTCGGTGTCGGTGGTGCCGATGATCCAGTGGTTGCGCCACGGGATCACGAACAGCACGGACTTCTCGGTACGCAGGATCAGCCCGGACTCGGCCACGATCCGGTCCCGGGGCACCACGATGTGCACGCCCTTGCTGGCGCGCACCCGGAACCGCCCCCGGCTGCCGGACAGCTGCTGCATCTCGTCGGTCCACACGCCGGTGCAGTTGACGACCACACCGCCCAGCACCTCGGCCTCACGACCGTCCTCGACATCCTTGATGCGGACGCCGGACACCCGGTCGGACTCCTTCACGAAGCCCGTCACGTGGGTGGACGTGCGCACGACAGCGCCGTAGTGGGCCGCGGTCCTGGCCACGGTCAGCGTGTGCCGGGCGTCGTCGGCCTGGGCGTCGTAGTAGCGGACGGCGCCGATCAGCGCGGCGCGCTTCAACGCGGGGAACATCCGCAGCGCGCCGGCCCTGGTCAGGTGCTTCTGCCCAGGCACGGAGCGGGCCCCGCCGAGCTTGTCGTACATCAGCAGGCCGGTCGCCGTGTACGGGCGTTCCCAGAACCGGTGCGTCAGCGGGTACAGGAAGCTGACCGGCTTGACCAGGTGCGGCGCGAGCAGCGTGAGCATCAGCTCCCGCTCGTGCAGGGCCTCCCTGACCAGGCCGAACTCCAACTGCTCCAGGTAACGCAGGCCGCCGTGGAACAGTTTGCTCGACCGGCTGGACGTGCCGGCGGCGAAGTCCCGCGCCTCCACCAGGGCCACCCGCAGGCCCCGGGTGGCCGCGTCCAGCGCCGTGCCGACGCCGACCACGCCACCGCCGATGACGATCACGTCGAACTGTTCGGAACTCAGCCGCTGCCAGGCCACTTCACGGTCGGCGACACCGAGCCGCGCACCGAAGACCCCGGGCGGCGAGCCCGTTGGTTGCGCCATTGCCGGCTTTCCGTTGGCCACGAACCGCCTCCTCTGCCTGAGCAACGCCCCAACAACCCGGACCTCACGCTACCCGCGATGCCCGCTGCCCGTGGATCGGCGACAGCCGACATTGTCGAACGAAGTCGGCGAACGCGGTCAGAACACCAACACTCCCTGTGAGGACGGTTGCAGCGTCCCGATCTGCGCCGACGTGAGATCGAACTCGATGTAGGCGCCTTGTTGCCCGTCCGCGCCGATGAGTCGCACGTTGACCGACTTCGTACCGCCCGGCGGGGTCAGCCGCAGTGAGGTGGCGACAAAAGTCTTCGGGTCGGCCTTGTCACCGGTCACCCAGCGCACGCCTGCGAACGCGGTCTCCCCCGGCCCGATCGTGATCGACGGCCCGGCGCCCGGGATCGCCACCTTCCGCATCGGCACGGCGACGGTTTCGTTGGCGGCGTTGAGGAATGCCAACGTCGGCCAGCCGCGCACGACGGTGGCGCGCTTGCCGGTGTTGGTCAGCGTCAACAGCCCGAGACCGGCGCGCTGAATGGTCAGGTCGGCCTGGAACGAGGCCGGACCCACCGGCACCGGTGTCGTCGTCCTGGGCGTGGTCGTCGGTTTCGGAGTGGTCGGCTTCGGGGTCGTCATGGGCACGGTCGTGGTCGTGGCCACGGCGGGCTGACTGGTCGTGGCAGTAGCGCCGGCCGCCGTGCCGCCGCTACTGCCACAGGCCGCAACCGCGGTGAGCGTGACCAGCATCGCGCCGGTGAGGGTGATCGTGGATACCCGCATCCCCCCATGGTCGTGATGCCGGCCACGCCCCGCCATTCGTGGCGTGATCCCGTTGGGATGAACGTTCAGGCCAGTGCCGCGTAGACGATCACGTTGTCCACATAGCTGTGTGCCGCGTGATCGAACGTGCCGCCGCAGGTGACCAGGCGCAGTTCCGCGTCCTTCGTCGGCCCGTACACCGCGGCCGTGGGGAAGGCGTCCTTCGCCACCTTGGTCACCTTCGTGACGGTGAAGCGCTCCACCGAGCCGTCGGCCCGGGTGACCAGCACCGGATCTCCGGCTTTCAGTTCGTGCAACCGGAAGAAGATGCCGATCTGCTTGTCACCGTCCACATGTCCGAGCAGCACGGCGGGCCCGAGCTCGCCGGGTGCCGAGCCGCCCGAGTACCAGCCGGCCTGCATGGGTGTGCTGACCGGCGGCACCTGCACCGAACCGTCCGGGTTCAACCCGAGCGGGACCAGCGTGGACGTGGCGTCGATGCTCGGAATCCGCACCGAAACCGGCGGCACGCGAGCCGGTGGGGTGGCCGAAATGGACGCCGGGGGTGCCGATTGGACCGGCAGGATCGGGCCGGCGATGGTGGTCTGCTGGCCCGGCCCTGCCGCCGCCTGGTTGGCCTGGCACCCGCCGGTGAACACGGCCACGGCCAGGACAACCGCGCACAGCACCGAGAACCGTGTCGTCGACGGAGTCACCATGTGGCCGCTCAGCCCCAGGAGCTGACTTCGTCGGCCATGCCGCCGCCACCGGTCTCCGGGGCGCCCTTCGGAATGACACCGCTCTTGGCCAGCAACTGGCGGCACTTCGCCGAGTCCTCGATGCTGACCTTCTTGCCGGAGGCGGCCGCCTTCTTCTCGATGATCTCGAATGCCTCCACCGAGTTGGCGCCCGCCGGGCACTTCACCACCAGGACGTTGTCCCGGGTGGGCGCCGGGGCGGTCGTGGTCGGTGCGCTGGACGCCATGGCAGGTACGGCGGTGCTCAGCACGACTGCGGCAGCGCAGCCGGCAACGGCGAGATATGGACGGAACCGCAAGGGAAACCCCCTCTATGCCGGGCGCCGGCCCGTCACGGATGACGGACTGTGGAGCGGCACGAACCGGACGCACTCAACACGCCAGTGCGGCCGGCAGGGTTGCCTCGGGAGTCCTAGTCGAGATCGTCGTGTCGCATCAGTTGCCGGCCTGCCTCGGTGATCGACCCGGACAGCGACGGGTACACCGAGAACGTCAACGCGAGATGTTCGACGGTCAACTGGTTCTGCACCGCCAGGGCGATCGGCAGGATCAGCTCGCTCGCGTTCGGCGCGACGACGACACCGCCGATGACGACACCGGTCGCCGGGCGGCAGAACAGCTTCACGAAACCGCGGTGCAGGCCTTCCATCTTGGCCCGCGCGTTGGTGGTCAGCGGTAGCATCACCGTGCGGGCCGGTACCTCACCCGAGTCGATGGACTGCTGGCTGATGCCGACGTTGGCGATTTCCGGATGGGTGAACACGTTGGCGGCCACGGTCTTCAGCTTGATCGGCGCCACACCTTCGCCCAACGAGTGCCACATCGCGATCCGGCCCTGCATCTGCGCGACCGAGGCGAGCATCAGCAGCCCGGTGCAGTCGCCTGCCGCGTAGATGCCGGACACGCTCGTCCTGGACACCCGGTCCACCGAGATGAATCCGCCCGGACCGGTCTCGATGCCGACCCGGTCCAGACCGATGTCGGACGTGTTGGGCACCGAGCCGACCGTCATCAGGGCGTGACTGGCCTCGATGGTCCTGCCGTCCACGAGGTGCACGATGACGCCGTCGCCCTTGGCCGTGACGCTCTCCGCGCGCGCGTACTTGACCAGCGTCGTGCCGCGTTCGGCGAACACGTCCTCCAGCACGGCGGCGGCGTCTGCGTCCTCGTGCGGCAGCACCCGGTCCCGGCTGGAGACCAAGGTCACCTCGACGCCCATCTCGGTGTAGGCGGATGCGAACTCGGCGCCGGTCACGCCGGAGCCGATCACCACCAGGTGCTCGGGCAGCGCCGGCAGGTCGTAGATCTGGCGCCAGGTGAGAATTCGCTCACCGTCCGGCTCGGCGCCGGGCAGGATGCGTGGGGTGGCGCCGGTGGCGATCAGCACGGTGTCGGCGTTGAGTGTCCGGGTCTCGCCGCTGTTGGTGATGACGGTGACCTCATGCCTGGCCAGGCCCTGCGAGTGGTCGGAGAACCGGGCGTACCCGTTGATCACGCGGATGCCCTCGCGCAACACGCGGGCACGGACGTCGGCGGACTGGGCGAGCGCGAGGCCACGCACCCGGCCGTGCACGACGGGCAGGTCCACGTCGGCGTTGGCATTGTGGGTACGAATGCCCAGCTCATCGGCGTCCCGGAAGGCCGAGCGAGCGCCTGCCGACGCGATGAACGTCTTCGACGGCACGCAGTCGTACAGCACGCACGCACCACCGAGGCCCTCCGGCTCGACGATGGTCACCTCGGCACCGTGCTGGGCTGCGACCAGCGCCGCCTCGTAGCCGGCCGGGCCGCCACCCATGATCACGATCCGTGTCATGACGGCAGTCTCCCTCCAGGGTCGCGATGCGATGACCACGGTACGTGAACTGGCGGAATCGCTCGGGCGGGGTCTTCGTGAGTGCTGGTTGGGCGGTGGTTCGGCGCTCGTTGGGTGCAAGGTGGCGCCGGGTCGGGGTGGAGGTCGCTAGGCTGTCCGGCGTGCCGCTCTACGCCGCGTACGGGTCCAACATGGACCCCGCCCAGATGATGGAGAGAGCCCCGCACTCGCCGATGGCGGGGACCGGGTGGCTCATCGGCTGGCGCTTGACGTTCGGCGCCGAGGATCTCACCTGGGAGGGTGCGCTCTCGACGATCGTCGAGGACCGGGGATCGCAGGTCTTCGTCGTGCTGTACGACATGACCCAGGAGGACGAGGACCGGCTGGACGGCTGGGAGGGGTCCGACCTCGGGCTGCACAAGAAGCTGCGGCTGAGGGTGCAGACACTCGACGGATCGGTCCTGGCCTGGCTGTACGTCCTGGACGCGTACGAGGGTGGGCTGCCGTCGGCGCGCTATCTCGGGGTGGTCGCCGACGCGGCCGAGTCGGCGGGTGCGCCTGCCGACTACGTGGAGAACCTGCGCAAACGACCCTGCGGCGGTATCGGTCCCTGAGCAGGTTGTCACATAGCTGTCCACAGGCTGATGGAGTTGTCCACAGCGGTGGACCGATCGGCTCCGCCGTCGGGCCGGATTGCGCATCCTGGTCCGGTGATCGACATCAGCGAGGGTCTGCACGGGGCCCATACGTATCAGGTCGCCCGCGCGGCGATGGGTGAGTACCGGCTGCGTGCCGCCGTCGAGGCAGGTGAGCTGGTCGGCCTCGGGCGGGGCGTACTGCTGGATGCCCGGCGAGTGCTCGACCTGCGGACGAGGTGCGCCGCGGCGCAGCTGCTGACCGGTGGCATCGGGGTCGTCATCGGTCCGACGGCGGCCGCGCTGCATGGATGCACGACGATCGCCGGGTTTCCGGTGCACGTGCGGGTGCCGTACTCGTACCGGTTCCGGTCCAGGCGTGGGGTGATCGTGCACCAGGGGCCGGTAGGTCCGTCCGACGTCACGATGGTGGACGGCCTGCGGGTGCAGCCGCTGGAGTTGGCGGTGAGCGAGGTCCTGTGCTCCGGGTCGCGTCGGGCGGCCCTGGGCTGTGTCGACCAGGCGTTGCGCGGACTGCGGGCGGACGACCGGCCCGGCCTTCGGGAGTTGGTGGCGGCAAGGCTGGCCGAGCGGGTGGACAGACGGGGCACCAGACAGGCTGCGGCACTCTTGTCGCTGGCCACCGGGCTGCCGGAAACGCCGACGCAGAGCGCGTTCGTGCTGCTGCTGGCTGAGTGCGGGTTCCCGAAGCCGGTGTGCCAGTACCAGGTGTGGGACGGGACCAAGCCGCGCCATCGGCTGGACTTCGCGTGGCCCGAACTGCGGGTGGCGCTGGAATGCGACGAGGAGCAGGCCCCGGCCCCGCTTGACGAGGACGCGTGGCGCCTTCGCGGTTGGCAGGTCATCCGAGCCGAACCCGAAGACCTGGCCGACCCGACGCCGTTGTGCGGCCGCCTGCGCACGGCCCTCCGGGAGCGCCATGACAACGCCGCCTAGCCCGCGCCTAGCCCAACGCCCGCGCAGCCGCCCACGCACCGAGGCGCCACAGCCGCACGCCCCAGCTCACCGCCCCCGCGCAGCCACCAGAAACCAGGCCACCGGAGCGTTGCGGCACCGCGCTCTAGCTCATCGCGGCCAGGGCCGCGTGGACCAGGACCCGGACCGCCGCCGGCAGCGCGCGCTCGTCGGCGTTGAACGTGGGCCGGTGGATGTCGCCCATCGGGCCCTCGCCGGACCACACGCCCAGCCTGGCGAACGAGCCCGGGACGTGTTCCAGGTACCAGCCGAAGTCCTCGCCACCGGAGGACTGCTTCGTGCCGGCCAGCGCGTCCTCGCCGAGCGCCGCCGCGACGCCCGCGCGCAGGATCTCCGTGCTGTCCGCCTCGTTGACCACCACGGGCACGCCGCGGCGGTGCGTCAGGTCGAACCCGACACCGGTCGGCACCAGCAGCGACTCCACCAACCCGGCGACCAGCGGTTGCAGCTCGGCCCACGTCTCGTGGTCGCTCGTGCGCAGCGTCCCGCGCAGCACGCCGTCCTGCGGCACGGCGTTGGCCGCCTCGCCTGCGTGCACCGCTCCCCACACCAGCACGGTGCCGGACCTCGGGTCCACCCGCCGCGACAGAAGTGTCGGCAGACCGGTGATCACGGTGCCCAGCGCGTGCACCAGGTCAGCGGTCAGATGCGGCCGCGACGTGTGTCCGCCCGGCGAGGTGAGCCGCAGCTCCAGCAGGTCAGCGGCTGCGGTGATGGGGCCGACCCGGGTGCCGATCCGCCCGACCTCCAGCCGCGGGTCGCAGTGCAGCCCGAAAATCCGGTCGACGCCGTCCAGCCCACCGGCCGCGATGACGTCCAGCGCGCCGCCGGGCATGACCTCCTCGGCGGGCTGGAAGATGAACCGCACCCGACCGGGCAGTTCCGGCGCCGCGGCCATCGCCAGGGCGGCGCCGAGCAGAGCCGTCGTGTGCACGTCGTGGCCACATGCATGGCACACGCCGTCCACAGTGGACTTGAACTCAAGGTCGGTCGATTCGGACAGCGGCAGCGCGTCCATGTCGCCACGCAGCGCGACTGCTGTGTCACCGGCACCGACATCGCACAGCAGGCCGGTCCCGCCGGGCAACACCACCGGCCGCAGACCCACCGACCGCAACAGGCCCGCGACCAGGTCCGTTGTGGCGTACTCCCGCCGGGACAACTCCGGGTGCGCGTGAATGTGCCGACGCCAGGCCGCCAGGTCCACGATGCTTGCGGTCAGCCACTCGTCCAACCAGGACGGTCCGCGTCCGGCGCCAAGATCGTCCACACCGGACATACTGACCCCGGCGGGCGAGAGCAGCACCCCGTGTCGCCCACCCGCACCGACGGTAGCGGAACCCACGGCACCGACACCTTCGGGCAGGTCCGGGCGCGCGTCCACCACAGTCACGCCTGTCCTCCTCGACTACATCCGCGCACCACACGAGCCCGAGCACGCGGATCACGTTCCGGTGCGGCAACCGCCACCACGACCGCCGGCGAGATGGTCACGCCAGGCCACAGGGCGGACGACCAAGCACACGGTCTCCCTGTGTGAACCATCTTGCCGCACGTCAACCGCCTGCTCGGACCGATTAACTGATCATCCGACCGCCGGTACGGTCGCTGCGCCGAGCGGCGGCCAATATTCAGCCTGACTGAAACTCGGGTGTCGACAGACGACCTCGCGGGACCCGGTCAGCTCTTGGCGTTCTGCAGGTTCTTCACCCGCAGGATGTGCTTGCCCTTGGCCCGATGGCCCAGGTAGACGATCCCCAGCAGCACGACACAGATCACGCCGAGGATCAGCTTCCGCTTGGCCAGCGCGGCGTTCGCCGCCTGCTGGCCCTTGTTGTAGTCCGTGGTGGGCGCGGTGGTCACCGGCGTCTTCGGCGTCGCGACATGGACTACGCCGGTGTGCACGACGGCGACCTGGACGTGGCTGGACACCGCGGGTGCCGCGGTGGCCGGGCCGGCGGCGATACCGATCGCCAACAGCGTGCCGATCATCGCGGCCAGCACTCCGAGTGTCACTCGGACGACAATCCGCATCGCAGCCTCCTCGACGGACACAGACACGCACAGCGACCGCTCAGGGGCCCTTGTTCACGTTACCGAGCGTTGCCCCTCGTCTGAAGGCGGTGACCCCAATTGGGCGAGAACATCCGGTCAGTCGGGCGTGGCGTCCAGGTCGGCCCGGAACGCGGTGATGATCCGCTCGGCGGCCAGCGTCGCGGTCAGCTCACCGTCCCTGACCTGCTGTTCCACGTCAGGTACCACGGCACGCACGGCGGGATCGGCGTGCAGCCGGGTGAGCAGCGTGTCGCGGACCATGGTCCACGTCCAGTCCACCTGCTGCCTGCGCCGCCGCTCGTCGAACTCGCCGATCTCGGTCATCACCTCGCGGTGTCGACCCATCCGCCGCCAGATCTCGTCCAGCCCGTTGCCGGTCAGGGCACTGCACGTGAGCACCGGCGGCTGCCACGCCGCATCCGGCGAACTGAGCAGCCGCAACGCTCCGGCCAGCTCCCGAGCAGCGGCTTTGGCCTCGCGCTCGCGGTCACCGTCCGCCTTGTTCACGGCGATCAGATCGGCCAGTTCCAGCACGCCCTTCTTGATGCCCTGTAGTGCGTCACCGGTCCTGGCCAGCGCCAGATAGAGGAAGCAGTCGACCATGTTGGCCACCGCGATCTCGGACTGCCCGACGCCGACGGTCTCCACCAGCACGATGTCGTAGCCGGCGGCTTCCATCAGGATCATGGTCTCCCGGGTAGCCCGCGCCACGCCGCCGAGCGTCCCTGAAGTGGGTGATGGCCGGATGAAGGCAGCGGGGTCCACCGCGAGCTTTGCCATCCTGGTCTTGTCACCCAGAATGCTGCCACCCGTTCGGTTGGACGACGGGTCCACCGCCAGCACTGCCACCCGATGGCCGGCCGCGGTCAGCTGCGTGCCGAACAGGTCGATGAACGTCGACTTGCCGGCCCCGGGCACCCCCGTGATGCCGATCCGATGCGCACCGCCCGCCGAGGGCAACAGCTCGACCAGGAGTTCCTGCGCCAACCGCCGGTGATCCGGCCGCGTCGACTCGACCAGGGTGATCGCCCTGGCCAGCACCGCACGATCGGCCGCGCGCACGCCATCGGCGTACGCGCCGACATCCAGCTGTATCGCCATGGACAGCGCTACGAACTCAGCCCGTGCCGGTCGGCCAGCTCACGCAGCAGGTCGACGGCCGCGTCCGCGATCACCGTGCCGGGCCCGAAGATCGCGCTGGCACCGGCCTCCCGCAGCGCGTCGTAGTCCTGCGGTGGGATGACACCGCCGACCACGACCATGATGTCCGACCGGCCGAGTGAGGCCAGTTCCTCGCGCAGCGCGGGCACCAGCGTCAGGTGCCCGGCGGCCAGCGAGTTCACCCCGACGACGTGCACGTCGGCCTCGACGGCCTGCCTCGCCACCTCGCCGGGAGTCTGGAACAGCGGGCCCACGTCGACGTCGAAACCGAGGTCGGCGAACGCGGTGGCGATCACCTTCTGGCCCCGGTCGTGCCCGTCCTGGCCCATCTTGGCCACCAGGATGCGCGGCTGGCGCCCCTCCTCGCTCGCGAACGCGGCGACCATCTCCCTGGCCTTGTCCACGCTCGGCGACTTGCCGACCTCATGCCGGTACACGCCGGAAATGGTACGGATCTGGCCGGCGTGCCGACCCCAGGCCTGCTCCAGCGCCGACGAGATCTCGCCGACCGTGGCCTTGGCCCGTGCCGCGTTGATGGACAGCGCGAGCAGGTTGTCGTCCATGCCGGAGCCGGACGACCGGTTCGCCGACGCGGTGAGCGCCGCCAGTGCCGCGTCGACGGCCGACTGGTCCCGCTCGGCCCGCAGTTGACGCAGCTTCTCGATCTGCCGCGCGCGCACCCCGGCGTTGTCCACCTTCAGCACGTCGACCTGCTCGTCGTCGGTGACCCGGTACTTGTTCACACCGATCACGGGCTGCCGGCCGGAGTCGATCCTGGCCTGCGTGCGGGCCGCGGCTTCCTCGATGCGCAGCTTGGGGATGCCGGCGTCGATCGCCTTGGCCATCCCACCTGCCTTCTCCACCTCGGTGATGTGCCCCCACGCCCGCCTGGCCAGGTCGTAGGTCAGCCGCTCGACGAAGTCGCTGCCACCCCACGGATCGATCACCCGGGTGGTGCCGGATTCCAACTGGAGCAACAGTTGTGTGTTGCGGGCGACGCGGGCGGAGAAGTCGGTGGGCAGCGCGAGAGCCTCGTCCAGCGCGTTGGTGTGCAGCGACTGGGTGTGCCCCTGGGTGGCCGCCATCGCCTCGACGCACGTCCGGACCACGTTGTTGTACACATCCTGGGCGGTCAGCGACCATCCCGAGGTCTGACAGTGGGTCCGCAGCGAGAGTGACTTGTCGTTGGTCGGCTCGAACTGCCGGACTAGTTTCGCCCACAGCAGCCGGGCGGCCCTCAGCTTGGCGACCTCCATGAAGAAGTTCATGCCGATGGCCCAGAAGAACGACAACCGGGGCGCGAACGTGTCCACCGACAGCCCGGCAGCGACACCGGCCCTGATGTACTCGACGCCGTCGGCCAGCGTGTAGGCCAGTTCCAGATCGGCGGTGGCGCCGGCTTCCTGCATGTGATAACCGGAAATGGAGATCGAGTTGAACTTCGGCATTTTCGCCGACGTGTACGCGAAGATGTCCGAGATGATCCGCATCGACGGCTGCGGCGGATAGATATAGGTGTTGCGGACCATGAACTCCTTGAGAATGTCGTTCTGAATGGTCCCGGCCAACTGTTCCGGTGCGACGCCTTGTTCCTCGGCCGCCACCACGAACAGCGCGAGCACCGGCAGGACGGCACCGTTCATCGTCATCGAAACGCTCATCTTGTCCAGCGGAATTCCGTCGAACAACTGTCGCATGTCGTAGATCGAGTCGATGGCGACGCCAGCCATCCCGACATCGCCCGCCACCCTGGGATGATCGGAGTCGTAACCGCGGTGCGTCGCCAGGTCGAACGCGACGGAAAGGCCCTTCTGCCCGGCGGCCAGATTGCGCCGGTAGAACGCATTCGACTCGCTGGCCGTCGAGAATCCGGCGTACTGCCGAATGGTCCACGGCTGGTTCACGTACATCGTCGGATACGGGCCACGCAGATACGGCGGCAGCCCCGGATACGTACCGAGAAAGTCCAGTTCATCCGTGTCCCGCGCGGTGTACAGCGGTTTGATCTCGATGTCCTCGGGGGTCAGGAAGGACCAGGCGTCCACACCTTTGCCGGTGCGCTCGTGGACAGCGTCCTGCCAGGTCGTTTCGGTGCCACCGGGTGTCGGATCGCCCAGTTCGATGTCGGCGAAATTCGGGATGCTCATGCGCCCTCCTCCAGCTTCGCCCAGGTGGTCCGCAACACGTCCAACGCGTCACAACCACGGTAAAGGAACGTGTCCACGGCCGAGTACTCGTCGTTGCGGGGACCGGCCAGCAGCACCGCCACCGCACCCGCCGCCTTCAGCGCACCGGCCAGCGTCGGCACCTGCGCCGCGTACGCCCTGTCCGTGCCGCACACGCACGCGACCGTCGCGCCACTGGCCCGGAACGCCGCCACCACCGCGTCGTCGCCATCCGTGGCACCAGCGGTCGGTGTCTCGATTCCGCCTGCCTGCAACAGGTTCGCCGCGAATCCGGCCCGCGCGGCGTGGGCCGCGACGGGGCCGAGCGTGGCCAGGAAGACCACCGGCCGATTGCCCTTGGCTGCGATTACCTCGTCCGACCGGTCCCGAAACCGCTCGAAGTCCTCGGCGTAGCGCACCCTGGGCAGCCCACCCGTGGCCACCGCCACCGACGGCCGGTCAACTGGGCGTTCGGCCAGGTTCGGGAACTCACTGACACCCGTGATGGCGTCGGCCCTGGTGGCCACGTTCGCCGTCCTGGCCGCATGGGTCCTGGCCAACCGCTCTGCCACGGCACCGGAGGCCAACGCTGGCACGATGCCACCCGCCCGCTCCAGTTCGGTGAACACCGACCACGCCCGCTGAGCCAGTTGCTCGGTGAGCGACTCGACGTACCAGGAGCCGCCTGCCGGGTCGATCACGCCGGCCAGCCGGGACTCCTCCAACAGAATCGACTGGGTGTTGCGGGCGATGCGGCGGGCGAAGTCGTTGGGCCTGCCGATGGCCGAGTCGAACGGCGCCACGGTGACCGCGTCCGCACCGCCGATGCCGGCGGAGAAGCAGGCCACGGTGGTACGCAACAGGTTCACCCACGGATCCCGGCGGGTCATCATGGCGGGCGCCGTGACGGCATGCTGGCGCTGCGCGCCCGCTGCCGGCGCGACACCGCACACCTCGGTCACCCTGGCCCACAGCCGCCGCGCCGCCCGCAGCTTGGCGATGCCGAGGAACTGGTCGGTCGACACGGCGAACCGGAAGTCCAACTGGCCGGCAGCCGCGTCCACGCTCAGGCCCGCGTCGGTGAGCGCGCGCAGGTAGGCCACCCCGGTGGCGATGGCGCAGCCGAGTTCGTCGGCGTCCGAGCCGCCGGCCTGGTGGTAGGGCAGCGCGTCCACCACCATGCCCCGGCAGCGGTCCGCGTAGCCCGCCACGAACGCGGCGGCAGGCGCCAGGTCCGGTGCGGTGCCGGTGCGCGCCGCGAAGCCGATCGGGTCGACACCGAGATTGCCGCCGATGGGAATCCCGTCGTGCAGCGCGACCAGGGCCTGTGCGGCGGCGGCGTGGTCGGCGCCCGCGTCGAGCGTGACGGGAGCGACGTCCAGCAGCACGCCGGAGAGCGCCGTGGCCAGGCCGTCCACCGGGACGCCCCCCTGCCCGACCACCAGCCAGACCGAGTTCACGCCGTGTTGCAGGTCGGCGAGCAGCGAACTGTTCACAACGGCGGGGTCCGGGTCGTCGTAGCGCGCGCGGACGTCCCAGCCCGCGACGGTCGCACCCTCCGGTCTGCTGCCCCTGGTGAACGGCGGCAACCCGGGCAGGCCGGTCGGCACATGGGCATCGTCTGCGGTGTAGAGCGGCGCGATCTCGATGCCGTCGTACGTGGTGGCGGCGAGCAACTCCTCCGGTGCCGGCGCGTCAGCAGCGTCGGCCCGACCCGACTTGACCAGCACAGCCCTGACCAGATCCCGCCACTCCTGCCTCGTCGGGACGGGAAAGTCCTCGGCGAGCACAAGCTGTTCCGGCGGCGTTGTCATGCTCTGCGATGGTACTGACGGGTACTGCTGTCGGCATGTGAGCCGCGTCGCTGTGGTACCGATCTCCGGCGCCGCGCGTGCGCTCCGCCACAATGGGCGGGTGACCGAACCGCCCTCCGCCGACTCCAATCCGGAGCAGCCGACCCTGACCAGCCAGCGGCTGATCGCGGGCCGGTACCGGCTGCGTCGGGTGATCGGGCGCGGGTCGATGGGCGTGGTGTGGCTCGGCTACGACGAGGTGCTGCACCGGCAGGTCGCCGTGAAAGAGGTCCAACTGCCGGCCGGGATGCCGGAAGCCGAGGCCGGTGAGTCCAGGGAGCGCACACTGCGCGAGGCGCGGGCCATCGCCGCGCTGACCCATCCGAACGTGGTCGCTGTGTACGACGTGGCCAAACAGGGTGTCGAGCCGTTCGTCGTGATGGAACTGCTGCGTGGCCGCAGCCTCGCGCAGCTGACCATCCAACTCGGGACGCTGAACGCGGAACAGCTGGCCGTGGTCGCGGACGCGATCGCGGCCGGGCTCGACACGGCGCACCGCAGGGGCATCACGCACCGGGACGTGAAGCCGGGCAACGTGCTGGTCGGCGAGGACGGCCAGGTCAAGCTGACCGACTTCGGCATCTCCAGGAACGTGTCCGAAGTCACCATGACCAACAGTGGGCTGATCCTGGGCACGCCCGCGTACATGGCGCCCGAGGTGGCGGCTGGCGGCGAGGTCACCACGGCCGCTGACCTGTGGAGTTTCGGGGCCACCCTGTTCGCCGCCGTCGAGGGTAGGCCGCCGTACGACGCGGGCGACCCGCTGGCCACCGTCAACGAGGTGGTGCACGGCGAGATCCCGCGAGTGGCCGACGACGCGTCGCTGGCCGACGTGATCACCGGCCTGATGGCCAAGGACCCCGACCAGCGGATGACCGTGCTTGAGGTGCGCAGGCGGATCCGGCCGCTGCTGCCGGAGTTCGGCAGGACGGTGTTCCCGCCGGACGAGTCCGAGGTGGACGCCGGTCCGGTGGACAACAAGCCCACGGCCCACCTCGGCACGCCGGCAGCTCAGGTCGCGGCACCGCCCGCCCGGCTGGCAGCCGATCCGGGACCGTTGCCGTGGGCGGTTTCGTCAGCAGCCGGTCGACCAGTGGCCCGTTCGGCCGCACCATTGGCGCCGATGCCAGGCCCGCTGCCGTTCATGCCGCAGCCACCCGTTCACGTGGTGCGACGTCGTCGAAGCCCAGCCATGTTGGCACTGTTGGCCCTGGTCGCCGTCGTGTTGTTCGCGGCGGCGGCCGGTGGCGGGTTCGCGGCGACACGAAACCTGGCCGGCCGACCACTCCTGCCACCGCCTGCCGCGACGACCACGACCACCGTGCCGTCGGCGCCGCTCGTGCTGAGTTTCGTCACGGTGACCGCCGGGGCGCCGGTGTTGAACGGCACCGACGACGGACACTTCACGGTGAAGGTGCCCGCCGGGTGGACCAAGTTCGTGGAGCAGCGTGACTCGCGGACGACGCCGAACTCGGAGTTGCCGGACAGCACGGTCGTGCGGTGGGTGAAGCAGGACGGCACCGCCGAGGTCAGTGTCGAGCGGTTCCACGGCGACGAGTCGGCGCCCGCGCCCCAGGACTACCTCAACGCACTGCGGGACAACGACAGCGCGGGCGCGCTGTTGCAGTCGGACTCGACGTTGTTCCTGTTCCGGACCGGCGGCGACACGCTGCGCAGCACGTACATCACGTTCACCACGCCGCCCGGCGGCACCGACCTGTGGGTGTTGTCCGTGACCGTGCCGACCGACCAGGAACACAGCGGCGTGCTCGACCTGTTCGACAAGATCAGCCCGACTTTCCACGTGGCAGGCTGACGCGGCGCCGGGTGCTGCCGGTCGGGTTTCCGTAGGCTGCCTGCGTGACTAGCACGAACGTGGACCAGGCGCGTGAAGCGGCCGAGGTCATCGCCGAGCGCACCGGAGTGGCCCGGCACGATGTGGCCGTCGTTCTCGGCTCCGGCTGGCGGCCGGCCGCTGACGTGATCGGCAAGCCGTCCGTCGAGATTCCCATGGCCGAGCTGCCCGGATTCGTGGCGCCGTCCGTGCTCGGTCACGGCGGCACGGCCCGTTCGGTGGTCATCGGCGACCGTCGGGTGCTGGTGCTGCTGGGCCGAACCCACCACTACGAGGGCCACGGCACGGCGCAGGTGGTGCACGGTGTCCGCACGGTCGCGGCGGCCGGGTGTCGGGCGGTGCTGCTGACCAACGCGGCGGGCGGACTGCGCGACGGGATGTCGGTCGGTCAGCCGGTGCTGATCAGCGACCACTTGAATCTGACAGCGTTGTCGCCGCTGGTCGGCGCGAACTTCGTGGACCTGACCGACCTGTACTCGGCGCGACTGCGGGCGGTGGCGCAGCAGATCGATCCGTCGCTGGCCGAGGGGGTGTACGCGGGGCTGCCGGGGCCGCACTTCGAGACACCGGCGGAGATCCGGATGCTGCGCACATTGGGCGCTGACCTCGTCGGCATGTCGACCGTGCTGGAGGCCATCGCGGCGCGCGCGGCAGGCGTCGAGGTGTTCGGGCTGTCGCTGGTCACGAACCTGGCGGCCGGGATCACCGGTGCACCGCTCAATCACGAGGAGGTGCTGGCCGCGGGGCTGGCCGCCGCGGAGCGGATGGGCATGCTGCTCGCCGAACTGGTGGCCAGGGCATGACGGCGCTGTCCACGACGCTGCGGGACGAGACGTTCCACTGGCTGGCCGACGACTTCGACGAAGCGGGCAAGGCCGAGTTGCAGGGTGTGCTGGCGTCGGCGATGGCAGGCGATCAATCGGCGATCGCCGACCTGACCGACCGGATGGCAGGCCCGCTGGAGTTCGGCACGGCCGGGTTGCGGGGGCCGGTGCGGGCCGGGCGCAACGGCATGAACAGGGCGGTGGTCACGCGGACCACGGCGGGGGTGGCGGCGTGGCTGGCGGCGCACGGGCACAGCGGCGGGACCGTGGTGGTCGGCCGGGACGCGCGGCACGGGTCGGAGGACTTCCACGCGGATGCCGCCGACGTGCTGGCGGCAGCCGGTTTCGACGTGCGGGTGCTGCCGGACCCGTTGCCGACGCCCGTGTTGGCGTTCGCCGTGCGGCATCTCGGTGCGGTGGCGGGGGTGCAGATCACGGCGTCGCACAATCCGCCTGCCGACAACGGGTACAAGCTGTATGACGCTACGGGTGGGCAGATCGTGCCGCCGACCGATCACGAGGTCGAGGCGGCCATCGCCGGAGTGCCGGCAGCGGTGTCCGTCCCTCGCGCGCGGACGTGGTCCACGATCGGGCCGTCACTGTTGGATGACTATCTCGACCGGGCGGCGTCGTTGCCTCGCGGGGTGGCGCGGGACATCCGGATCGCGTTGACGCCGATGCACGGTGTCGGTGGGGCGACGGCGGTGGAAGCATTGCGGCGAGCGGGTTTCGTCGACGTGCGGGTGGTCCGTGAGCAGGCCGTGCCGGACGCTGATTTCCCGACCGTGGCGTTCCCCAATCCGGAGGAGCCGGGCGCGACGGACCTGCTGTTGGCGTTGGCGGAGTCGGTGGACGCGGATCTGGCGATCGCGTTGGACCCGGACGCGGACCGGTGTGCGCTCGGTGTGCCGGGCCCGGATGGTTGGCGGATGCTGCGCGGCGACGAGACGGGTCCGTTGTTGGGCGAGTATGTGCTGTCCACATCGGACTCAGCTGACCCGCTGGTGGCCACCACGATCGTGTCGTCGGAGTTGCTGGGCGCGATCGCGCGGGCGCACGGGGCGCGGTACGCGGAGACGTTGACCGGGTTCAAGTGGCTGGTGCGGTCCGGCGAGGGGTTGGTGTTCGCGTACGAGGAGGCGCTCGGGGTGTGCGTCGACCCGGACGCGGTGCGGGACAAGGACGGAATCGCGGCGGCGGTGGCGGCGGCGGACCTGGCGGCGAGCGCGAAGGAGGGCGGGCGAACCGTGCCCGAGCTGCTGGACGGGCTGGCCGTGGCGCACGGGGTGCACCTGACGGAGCAGATCGCGTTGCGGGTACCGGAACTGTCGCGGATCCCGCAGTTGATGGCCCGGTTGCGGCAGTCACCGCCGGCCTCGCTGGGCGGTACGTCGGTGGCGGCGGAGGATTTGCTGCCAGATGCCGACGTGTACCGGCTGCGAGGCGAAGGTCTGCGGGTCGTGGTGCGGCCGTCCGGGACGGAGCCGAAGTTGAAGGCGTACTTGGAGGTCGTGGAACCGGTTGGTGAGGCGGCCGGTTTGGCGGCGGCGAAGGAACGGGCCGGAGAGCGATTGGCGGCAGTGCGGACAGAGGTGACGGCACTGCTGACGTGACCGGCGAGTCGACTGCTCCAGCGACACCGCATTTAGTTACTGACTCGTGACCTGGAGTCTCTCGCCCTGTTTGTCCGCTGACCCTCGTTGGGACCGCGTTCGACCGATCCGGGGGCGGCGCCACAGCCACCCCGGATTGCCTGATGGCGGACGCAGCGGCATGGCGTCGCCCCTGACTGGTATCCCACAGTTGATCGCGCCCATCGGGAACACCCTCGCGCAGCGCTCTACAGGCTGCCCGCTGGCGGACCTGCACGGTCAGTTGATTCCCTCGGAAGGGATGGGTACGTCACGCCGGGGGCGGCCCCAGGCGCAGTTGGACCCCGGCTCGTATGAGATGCCGGCGCACCGTTGACCCTGTGCATCCGGTCCACTCGGCCAACTGCTTGACCGTCGCACCCGACCGGTAGCGCTGCGCCGTTTGATCGGCCAGCTCTGCCGGCATGGAACGGCGAGCGCGGCGCGCCACCCCCGACTGATCGAGAAGGCGCCGCACAGCGCGGCGATCCAACCCGGTGGCGTGCACCAACGGCTCCAGGAACGGGTGGACCCGGTAGCGGGCGGCCAGCGAGGCTGCCAGGATTTCCGGTGGGCTACCTACACAGGTGAGCTGATCTTCCCGGACACCGGCCTGTTCCAGCAGTCGACGCACTGTTGTGGGCCGCAACCTGACCTCGGTGGCCAGCTCACCGATCGGCCTTGGGTGGCCCCGGTCGAACCCGGCAGCCACCTGCCGGGCCAGTCGGTCACGTTCTGGCCCTGACGGTGGCATCGCACGCCAGCAGACGTCTGTCGTACGCCGGAACCGGCCCGCTTTGAGCGTCGCTGATCTGATGAGTAGGTTGTCCAATTCACTGGCAGACATCGTGACCTGGTCAATGCCATTGCCCGTGACGGTGATGTGACATGGCCCGTCAATGGGGCAATCGGCGGCATCGCACCGTGTGAAGGAAACGACGAAACCGCGCAGCGTCGCGCTTTGCCACATGGCCGAGCGGAATGATTCGTACGTTGCGTATCGTTGCACAACACTATCGGCAGCCGACACGAGATCGGGGTCACTCGCCTGATCAATCCGCGCAGGCGAGACGGTGTGTTGGGTGGGCGCCACGGCGCCATGCTGTTCGATCAGGCGTCGCAGGGTGGTGCGATACAGGCCGGTTTCCCAGGCCAATCGATCGATCGACTGATGCAGGTCGTATCGGGCGGCCAGCGAGTCTGCCAAGGCTTCCGGTGAACTACCCACACAGGTGAGCTGGTCTTCCTGCACACCAGCATGTTCCAACAATCGACGCACTGTGGTGGGCGCCAACCACATTTGACTGGCCAACTCACCAATCGGTATCGGGGCCGTACCACGGTACAATCGGGCGGCTACCTGCCTGGCCAACTGGTCACGGTCTGGCCCCGGTTCGGGCATCGGATACACGGCGGTCTTAACCATGGTCGTCCTCACACCTCGGCCACGGCCACGGCCACGGCCACGGCCACACCCGATACCCCTGGCGAGGTTCCGATCGACATCGGCGCGGCGGGTGCCGTGATCACGTGGTGTCCGGCGCAACGAGCATCTGGAGCGCGTCGGCGCAGCAGTAGATTTTCCCGTACCGCGCACCATCCAGAAGGACGACCAGACCATGATCGGCCAGATAGGTGGTGATGGCCTTGGCTGAACTGGCCGCGATGTCGTAGCGCTCGGCCACCCCCCTGTTGTTGATCAAGGGCACGGCGACCAGCGAGGTCACGACGTCTCGAATGCGGCCCCCTCGCAGCCCGCCCGGCAGCAGCGCCGCCAGCAGCCGTTCCCGCTCCTGGTGCAGGCCCGCCAGCAGTGTCCGTTCCGACCGGCAGGTCGCCGCGACACCGTGGGCGAAGAACCGGATCAGCTCATCGACCTCACCGGTGATGATCGCCTGGTCGATGTGCTTGCGGTACCGCTCGCGGTGGGTGTCCATCCAACTGGCCAGCGGAAACCAGGGCTCGCGCAACAGCCCACCGCGTACCAGTTCCGTGCCCAGGTACAGGCGCCCGGCGTGAGCGGCCCGACCGTGCAGCAGCTCCGAGCCTTGGAGGTAGCAGGTGGTGAGGGCAAGCCGGGCGATCACGGGCAGCGCGGTGGCGTCGTGGTTCCAGGCCAGCAGATGCTGAAAGACGGTGTTGCCAGCGCCACCATAACCACGGCCACGGGCATCCTCGGCGGCTCGCGCCGCTGTCCGCTCCAGCAGTTCACCGCTGGCCGCGCTGCCCAGGGCGAGATCGGTCACGCACAGATAGTCGGCAAGATCTGGCTCGATGCTGACCCGCTGTGTCCGTGAGCCTCGGGGCAGGGCGGCGAGCAGTACCTCGCGCAACGCCACGTGCACGCCATCAAGGTGGGCGGAACGTTGGATCTCCCGCACCTGCACTGAGCGAGCCCACCATGCGCGCAGCGGGGACACGTGGATGACCTCATCCAGCCGCCCGAGGGCTTCCTGGGCGTCGGCCAGCGCCCGGTAAGTGGCGGGACTCAGGGCTACGGCCGGTGGCGGCAGGACCAACAGGCGCCCGTAGCCGGACTCGCGTGCGGTGGGGTATCGGGGCTGGCGGGTGCGCGGTGGCGGCGTATCGGCCTGGGCGGTGGCCTGGATGAGCAGGCGAACACGCTCGGCGGCCCGGTCATCGACATCGATCAGCCGGGCCAATGCGGTGTCGAGCAGTAGCCGGGTGATGGGGCTGTCTGCTGCGTGCAGCGCGGTGGCCAGGGTGATCACCTGGTCAGGGTGGTGGATCACGTACAGGGCGTGGTCAACCACGATGGCTCTGGCGCGTTCGAGGTAGAACCGGGCCGCGTGTGGCCGGTTGGCGTCGAGTAGGCGTTGCCCGAGCACCAGCAGGGGCGCAACGGTGTCCGGGCTGTCGGGCTCGTGCTGGTCCAGGCAGGCCATGGCCTGGTCGAGTGCCCAGTGCCAGCGGCCGGTGACACGGCGGTGGGTGATCATCGCCTCGGTGATCGTTTCGGTGGTGATCGTTTGGGTGGTCACGTCTGGTTCCCCGACCAGTTGCTGGTCGGTTCGGGTAGCGGCATGAGGCTGCCCGGGTAGGTGTTCCAGGGTTGATCACCGATCGGGAACACCTCGCGCAGCGCCTGCTCTATCACCACCGTGGGCGACGTCCCGAGACCCGCGCACACCTGCGCCACCAGCAGGAGGGTGGGCATGCGCTTGCCCAACTCCAAACGGCACAACACCGCTGTCCCGATGCCCGCGCGAGCGCCCAGTTCAGCCTGAGTGAGTCCGGCTGCCCGGCGGGCCTGTTTCAGGTTGCCGCCGATGGCTGCCAGGATGGCCCATGCGGTGCCCTGGTCAAACGGGGCGGGGGGTTCACCGGTCAACACATTCTCTCCTCACAGTTACACCGTCGCGTCGCGCCCGCACGAGCATTCAATGCCGTTGTTGCACCGTTTCTTGTCGGTCACCAATACGCGCGTACACCAGGATTCCGGTGATCCCCAATCCCACCGCCAGCACACCGAGCACGACAGCGCCGATACCGACCGCCAGCACAACGATGACCGCAGCCCGCACCCACATCAATATCATCCTGGCAGCCATATACCGCCATGAATCCCCGGTGTCAGGACTGCTTCGGAACTCGTTGTTTCCCATATCCCTCATACCTCCGTACAGCCCGAAATTCGGCCAGAACAGCCATCACAGAATCTGTGTCCAGCAGACACAATGTCGCGAGTCCGGCCACCGCATCCAGGGTCAACTCGGCCATCGTGAGTTCGGGGCTCTCGGCCAGCACACTGGTAGCCCACCGGATGACCGGCCCGATATCACCACGGGCCGACTGGGACAGCGCGCGTAGGTCCACCACGATCCGGTTCGGATCAGCCGAGGGCCACATCACCGCCTTGACCTCGGCGTCGATCGTGCCGGGTGGGACGCCCAACGCGAGTTCGATCTGTGCCAGGCGCAGCACGGACAGGGATCGGGTGCCTAGCTCGTAGGTGACCAGGGTCGATGGCGGCAGCTCCAGAGTCCAGGGCGCGGGCAATGCCCGCAACGCCTCCACCAGTTCCGTGCGGGTCCATCTCCTGGCCGCCCGGTGGCGTCGGACTATCGTGCCCAGAACACGCGCGTAGTCGGCTGCGAATTGGGCGTCAACCTCGATCATGGCCATCACGTTCACGTGGCTTGCCGCCCCGGGACCGCAGGACCACCCCGGCAAGGGTGAGCATGCGATGCACCGTGCCGTAGGCGCGGCCACTGTCGGCGGCTATCGCACGGATACTCATCGTGCGTGCCACGTATTTGTCGATGAAATCGGCCAGCAGCAGAGTGCGCGCGTCGCCGGTCACGTGGACAACTTTGGCAATTATGGGGTGCATTCCCGGTGTCGCACAGTCGGGTGTGTGCGGGTGCTCACGCGCCACGGGCACCCGCACCCTGGCGGCCTATCCGAAACAGCGCCAGCCGTGAGGGGTAGATGGCGACTTCGGCGAGATCCGTCGCTGTCCAGGCCACGATCGCCAGGCACACCGACGCCGCCACCGGCAGCCCCGAACGCACCAGCCCCAGCCCGCCCAGCGCCATCATCGGGGCGAGAGCCACGCGCAGCACCCAGCAGCGCCACCGGTTGCACCGTGGCCTGTTCGGTGGCCTGGTGGGCGGTGATGTGGTGCCTGGCCGGTCCCCATCGTCGTGTAGCTCGTGCAACCACCACCCGATGGCCATCATCGACCCGAGCACCATCACCAGCACGTAGCGCAGCGTCAACGCCCGCAGGACCCCGTGCAGGCTCACCACGACCGGCCCGCCCGCCCAGGCCACCCCGACCACGGCCAGCGCCGCCACGGTGCACACACTGATCACGACCGCCAGCGGCCAGCGGGCCTGTCCGACCGGGGCGGGGGTGCCGTTGTGACGGTGACGGTTCATGGTCGGTGTCCTTCCGCCCGTCGTCCCATTTGTATCCGCCCGCGCACAACCCCGCGCATAACACTGTCGGGTTCCTGGCCTCACGTCGCTGCGCACCGGTCGGCCCCTTCCTCGTTACCCGCCCGACCAGCGTCGGATTCCGATGGCACGCGCTGCCAGCGTGCGATGGCGTCGAATAACGCGGTCAATGCCTGCGGTATCCCGGTCTCCGCTCCGGGCACAGCACCGTTCGCACGATAGAGACACTTCGTGCACGGGTCGCTTGACAGCAGCGCGGCCAGTTGGGTTATCGACAGTTTCAGGACTTTGGCCAGACGAGGCTGCATCCACGGTGAGGGAACGGTGATTCCGCATTCCCAGCGGCTCACCGTGGCCGGGCGGACCTTCAGGTATTCGGCCAGGTCTTCCTGGGTGAGTCCCATCATGGCCCGGCGTCTGGCCAAGCCATCTCGTCTTTCCGTCATAACCCTTCCCGTGTTAGTCATGAGCGAGACACTGCTATCAGGAAGCGATGTTTAACAGTACCCGTGGGAACGATTCCCCCATCGGACATCGGCATTCCTCACACCGCACCACGTTGCCGAAGTTCTCTGATAGAGAATCGGTATCGATGACAGAAACCGCGTGCGGGCAGCTCGACATGGGGTTGGATTCCCGAACGTTTTTCTCGGTGTGGTCAGCCACGGTCAGCCTCCGGTGGGCCGGTGGCCGCGCTGGTGGGTTGGCTGTCCTCTCCCGGCCGAGGCAGGGGCACACACGAACAGCGTGTGTTGCCTGGGCACTGACCGGACAGCCACCAGACGCACCGGCCACGAGCAGCGCGAGCGGCCTCAGCGGCAGCCGCAGCACCCGACCATGTCCCGTGCTTCACGATCCACCGTCCGCGCCGATCGGGTCCTGCGCAAGCGGGTTCGGGTACTGCTGTGCGTAGGCCAGCAACCGTTGGCCGACCGCGATGTACAACTGCCCGGCCTCCGTCAATTCCACTGTCGGTGACCGGTCGGTCATGGCCACCCAGTCGCTCACCGAATCAGCGTCAGCGTGTAGCCGCAGAACCTTCATCAGGACCAGCAGATACGCCCGTTCCTGTGCCTGCGAGAAGGCGACGGGTCCGGTGGGCTCGATGACACGCTCAGCTCTCTCGTGCTCATCGTGGTCCCGGACTCCCGAAGGGACACCGGCTATGTCAGTGCTCATATCCGTCACCTTCCTGAGACACGTGGTTACGTGGGTTGCGGGCAGTGATGTCGACGCATTTATGTCCCACAGCCGGGGCACGTGTACTGGGTGTACTGACAGGTGCCATCCCGAATTGGCCCTCTAGTCGCCAGAATTGTGTGCTGATCTATATGACATCGATCGGACGGGTTCGGTTGCTGGTGTGCAGGGCTGGTAGCACACGGTCAGGGTGGCGGCGCCGTCGGCGGTAAATCCGATGCTGCTGCACAGGATGTCGATGGCGTCGGGGCCAAGTTGGTGTAGCCAGTTGGCCGCGATTTGGTACACGTCGGCGGTGTCGGTGGACTCGAAGGTGACCGCCCAGGTGGGCAGGACGGTCTGACCACCGTGCGTCCAATGCGTATCGGGACTGTCCGTTCCCATGGTGGGACGCCCTTTCCTGGTGGTTGCCCGTGGTCATCGGGGCATGACGTGGCATAGGCGGGTGGGGCACGGTGGCCCACTGGCAGTGGGCGCGCACGGCGGGCCACCGTGGTCTCGGGGGTCCCGCGTTGTGGCTATTGGGGTGGTCGGATGGTGCGGTGGCGTTGGGTGGGGTTGGGTAGCAGCGTGCGCAGTTCGGCGGGCATGTCGTAGTCGGGCCAGCCCTGTTCGACCGGGCGCAGGTTGAGCAGTGCGCACAGGACGGTGGACAGGTCACCGGTCACCGACCAGGTGACGCCGTAGACGTCGACCGGGTCTTGGTGGGGCCAGATCCGCGCGCGGTAGCCGCCGCACTGACTGTGTCCGCGTGTGACGAACACGTCCACGTAGGCGTTGGCGGGGTCGTTCATCAGGTAGTGCGCGACCAGTACGTCCGGGGTGGCGCGCTGGCCGTAGGCCACCATGGTCCAACCCCACCGGGGTAGCTGGGCCAGTAGTTCGTCGGTGTCGGGGTGGGCGCCGAACTCGGCGGGGGAGGTCCGTCCAGGCGCGACCGGCCCGGCCGGTTCTGGCGCGGGTGCGGGTCGGCGAATACCCAACCGTTCAGTACCGCCCAGCGCGGCCGGTGTGGCTGGTGGGCAGGGTGGGGACAACCGGTGGTGGCCGGTCACGTCATGCCTCCTCGATCAGCAGTCCGATACGGCCGGTGGGGACGGCGGTCGGTGCGGTGACCGGTGCGGCAGTGGGTGGCGCAGCGGCGTTGCGCGGGTCGTTGGCCGGGGACGGCGGGTGGGACACAGTGGACGCAGGCTTGTCCGACAGAGACACCAAACTCAATTCGCACACCCCACTCTCATTTGCGCCAGCGGCCCGGAACCCGCGCGGTCAACAGGCCGCAGGGATCGGGCTCGTCATTGGCTGCGCTCCATGCCAGGTTGTTCGGGTGGTCACCGTCATGATCGATGTCTTATCGGGAGCGTTCGAGCGACAAAGTGACGACACTTTCGGACGTTCAGGCGACATTTGCGCTCGCCAGCCAGTCAAAAACACTTGCCGCGCCTACAGTGGGTGTCAGGAGGGGAATGTCGATGGAACAGCCGCTACCACGAACGCGACTTGAGCAGCGCGTACAGGCCGCTCGACTGTCGATGACAGAGTTCACCAAGCGGTACAGAGACCTCGCTATCGAGTGCGGCGAACGCGGCTCGACCAGCGTCTCTGTACGCCAGGCGATGCGGTGGCTCAGCGGTGAGGCGGCGCTACCACGCTCAGTGTCACGGAGAGTGCTGGAGCACTGGTGGAACGAACCGGTCGAACGCCTGTTCGGTCCACCGGACAACACGCCCTCTCGCGTCCAACTCACAGAAGAGGAACTCATCGTGAACGCTGGTCGGGAGTCCGTGGAGCACGCCATTGAGGCGGCGTCCGCGCTCGACCCGTCCGCTCTGGAGCATCTCCACGCAGCGGCCGGACAGGCGGCCCGTGCATACTATGTCGTGCCACCGCTGATCCTGCTTACTGATCTTGTTCGACTGCGTGACACCGTATATGGGCAACTCGACCGTACCCACAAGCCGCGACAGCAAGCCGAGTTGTACCTGATCGCTGGTCAGGTGTGCGGGTTGTTGTCGTCCGTCTCATGGGACATGGGCCATCCGGACGTAGCCGAAGAACAGGCCCGTGCGGCGTTCACTTACGGCCAGGTGATTGACCATCCGTCGCTGTGCGCATGGGCTCGCGCCCTCCAAACGACCGTAGCGTTCTGGACCGGCCAGCCGCGCCGTGCCGCCACCATCGCGGCGTCCGCGTTGGACAGCGCCCCCGTCGGAACCGCCCGCGCCAGGCTGCATGCGGTACACGCCCGGTCGTTGGCGATGATCGGTGCGCGCCAGGAGGTAGAGATAGAGCTCAATGCCGCTGCCAACGAGTTGGACAGGGCCGGGGATGACCCGTTCTTGGATGAGATCGGGGGAGAATTGGGATTCGACCGATCCCGCCGTGCGCTATGCGCGGGCGCGTCATTTGTCGTTCTAGGGGACGGAGAACGCGCAGAGCGCGATGCCATCGCTGCTCTGGACCTGTTCGGAAAGATGCCCGAACAGGTCCGGTGGGGGGCCGGAGAACTTGGCGCACGGGTGGACCTGGCAACTGCCAGAACGCTCAGCGGCGATCTCGCCGGAACCGAGGAGGCTTTGTCGGCGGTGCTTGCGTTGCCGCCCGACCGACGCACCGAAGCCATCTCCCTTCGGCTGGCCAGCCTTGGCCGGATGCTCGGCGGGAAGCAGTTTCAGGGCGCGGTGGAAGCCTCGCGGATGGGCGAAGCAATCGAAGACTTCACCGCGCACAGCCTCGGACGGGTCACGGCGCGGCCAGAGATCACCTCGGGATAACGGCAGGCGAGTCACTGTGCTCCACAGCGGTCCGCCTCCCGCGCATCCCATGCTCCCAGGATCGCCGCTTCCTTGTCGGGTGCAATGCCTTGTTCCCCTGCCCGCTCGTGCACCACTGCGACGTTGCCTGACTGCAACCATTCCCAGGTGTCCGCGACAGTTGCCCGGATCGACCGGGTTTGCAGTCCGGCAGCGCGAGCACGCGACGAATCGACGGCCCATGCTCCCGCGTAGGTACGCCACAATGGCAACTCAGTCCACTGCGCAACGCCTTGCGCCACAAGCCAATCCTCGTCCGTGACCCACTCGAAACGCGCGTCTGAACTGGTCGCTGCCCGGCACGCTGTGAGGAAGTCGCCCATGGTGTCATCGCCTGGCGCGGTGACATTGAACGTACCCGCCGGGCCGGTTGCCGTGCGTAGTGCGAAATCGGCAACGTCCCGCACATCCACCGGTTGAATCGACCGGGAGGCACGCCCCGGCGCGAGCACACGCCCACCGCGTTCGACTCGCTGTAGCCACCACGGTAGCCGGCCGACATACTCACGCGGACCGATGATCACCCCCGGCCGTAGGATGACTGATCGATCCACGCCGAACGTGCCGCTGACCGCCCGCTCGCACCCGGCCTTCGTGAAGCCGTAGACAGATGGCCCCGGATCGCCGTCGTAGCCAAACTCCGCGCCCGCGTCGGCAGGACAGTCCAGTATCGGCGCATCCTCATCGAGCGGCTCGATAGGCCAACCTTCGTACACCGACACAGTAGAGACGAGCACGTACCGGCCTGCCGCTGGTTCGAGCGAACGAGCCACCATCTGCACCTCACGCGGCACGTACCCGGATGTGTCCACCACCGCGTCCCACGGACCAGCCTTGACCAGTCGCGCCAAGTCGTCCGGGCTTGTCCGGTCGCCACGGACGACGGCTACGCCGGGCGCGTCGTCACCCGATACACCACGTCGGAAAGTGGTCACATCCCAGCCGCGTGACAAGGCGTTATCCACGACGGTACGACCCAGGAACCAAGATCCACCGACTACCAACAGACGAGTCACGTGTCCATCTTGCCGGACGATCCGAGCGAGCACGTTGCCGCAACACTCCACCGTGCTGATGGGCTCAACAACAGCGCGCCCGCTTATGTCCTAAAACGTCCGCAAGTGGCACCGGCCCGTCGCTCAAACGCCGGCTGGTGACGACCGATTGTGACGGGTGAACGCCTTGCGAAGGGAGATCATCCAGTCGGCCCGCTTGCGGCCGGTGGACGAATGGCCAGGCCACCCCGCCCGACAAAGACTGAGGTGGCCTGGTTGGGGGCCGCAACCCCCGATACGGATCGTATCGGGGGTTAACGTGCTGCGCGGCCCAATCGCGGCCAAGCGGCGCGTCAACTCCCTGACCGAGGAGTTGATGCGCGTGATGCCGAATGAACAGTTTGACGACGATCGTGATGAGTTCCGAGCCAGCGATCAGGTGCTGTTGCCGGTCGTGGGCGGCCTGGACGACAGGGAGGTGCTACGGATAGTCCGGTCAGGCGAGACCGCCCGGATCGTGGCCGAGTACGCCAGCGCCTGCGCGCTGGCCAAACGCCTCGAACGCCTGATCATTGCGGCCGGTCTGGACCATCCGGGTACAGCCGCCGTACCAGGTCTCACCGATGCCGGTACGGCGATCGTGTACGTGACTGGGCCGGTGCCTGCCTGGCTGGTGCGCGGTGGCGCTGGACCGCCTCCCGGTCCTGGTCGACCGCATGCCGCGTAGCGTCGGGCGGCCGACCGACCTGGCGGAACGACGACGGCCCGCTTGGCATTGCCAGGCGGGCCGTCGTCGTTCCCCAAACTAAGAATGCTCTGTCGTGACGGGGGTGAGGGTGTAGGTGAGTTGGGTGTCGTCGGCGCTGCGGCGGGTTTCTTCCAGGGCTAGTGCGCGGCCGGTGTGTTGGTCGAGGGTGAGGCGGCGGGTCAGGAGTACGGCGCTGCCGGGGGGCACGTGCAGGGTGGTGGTGTCGTCTCCGGTGGGGGCCTGGGCGCGCACGGTTTCGATCCAGCGCAGCGGGTGGCCGGCGGCGGTGAGTGTGGTGTACAGCTCGGCGGGGTCGCGGAAAGGGTTGTCGGTCAGGGCGGGGCTGTCCATGCAGGTGGCGACGGGCAGGTAGAGACGGTGCGACACCCGGCGGGTGTCCTGGCCTAGGAGGCGGTCGTAGACGAACAGCGGGCCGTGTTCAGGAATGCCCATGGTCAAGGCCACATCGGTGGTGGCGTCGGTGCGGTAGGTGCTGGGCTGTTCGATGGGCACCCAGCCGGGGGTGTCGGCATCGCCGAAGTGGCCGTGGCCGTTGGTGATGTCGCGGTGGTCGGTGTGAGCGGCGCGGTCGCGGCGGGCGCGCACGTAGGAGCCCTTGCCGTCGACGACGGTGACCAACCCTTCGAGGGCGAGCTGGTGGATGACCTGGCGGGCGGCGTAGCGGGTGACGCCGTGGTCGTGGATCAGTTGGGTTTCCGATAGCCAGGTGTTGGGTTCGAGCGCGCCGTTGGTGATCTGGTCGCGCAACGTGTCGGTGATCGTCGTGTAGGTCTTCGATCCGGTTTTGGCCATGGTGGGCGCCTCCAGCCCAGGTGTTCTGTATCGCTGCCCAGCGTCGGTGTGTGGTGGCGTGGCATTCGTGTGTGCCGTGGTTGCCGTTGTCTGTGGTGGCTGGGCGTGCTGGTGTGTCCCTGTGTAGCAGGTATCGCATAGGTTGTCCATAGCACGTTGCCCGGACGGCAATACATACCGATAGGTCGGCGGCGAAATATCGCCAGAGTATCGCCAGCGTGTCTCAACTGAGACGAACCTTCTGTCAAGGTCACTCGTATACCTACCGACAACCTATTCGATAGGTCGTCGGCAATGGGTCGGCGACCCTGACGAAGGGACCTACATCACCATGCACACGATCGAGACCTGGGAACGACTCCAAACGCGGCTGTTCCACCTGGGATGGCTGGGTGAGGAGCTGCCCGCATTCGTGACCACGCCCGGTGGGGCGTGGTTGTTCCGGGAGATCGCCCGCGAAGCGCAGGCCGTCGCGGAGATCGTCGCACAGTACGTTGCCGAGGCTGAGAGGGCGGCTGGGAAGGCGGCATTGACCAGCGGAAGCCTGCCCGCAGGCAAGTCCGCGGTGACCGATCACGGACCGGTTGATACCGGCACCGCGACCGGTAGAGGTGAGGCCCTTTGAGGCAGCACCGACCCAGCACGCCGGTTGTTGTCCGCGTCCGTCCTGCGCGCACCGGCCCTATTGATCGCCCCGAGCGCTGCCGGTGGGTCCGGCGGCCTGTGACGTGGGTGGAGCTGTTCTGGCGGCACGTACGCGGCGCGCTGGTCGGTAATCGGGCCAGTTCGGCGGACAGCGAGGCAGACGGCGCGGCAGACGGCGCGGCGGCGTCCCGGTTGGTCTGGTTGAGCTACTGGCCTGGTCTGGCGTTGGTCGTGACCCGGATCGGCACCGTACTCAGCACCATGATCAGCGTGACCGCGCGGACGGTGCGCCGCGCCCGTGGTGGCTGGGCCGTGCGCTGCGCTGCGGTGGCGCGCTGGGCTGAGCCGCGTGTCACCGCTTGGTGCCACCGCTTGGTGCGGGCGGTCCGGTGGTCGCTGGCCCCTCTCGGTCGGCTGCTGCGGTGGGCAGCAGTTCAGGTGTGGCGCGTGGCCGGGCCGTTGGTGCAGGACGGGGTGGGCTGGCTGCTGCACCGTGCACCGAGGCTGCTGGCCGTCGCGGCGGGGCGGCTGCTGGTGCAGTTGGCCCGCTGGCTGCCGGCCGCTGTGGTGCGGTTGGCGGGGTATGCGGCCGTCGGCGCGGGCTGGCTGGTGACCCGCACGGCCATCTACTGCGCGGCGTACCCGGAGTACGCGCCGCTGATCGCGTTGGCACATAAGGAAGATCGGCCTCGCCGGGTTTACACATTGACCCAACAATGGCGCCGCGCTGCGCTGCGTCGCTGCTCGTTCGTCGTCGCGCTCGGACTGCTGGCCTGGCTGGGCTGGACTGCGGCCGGGCATGCCTGGGGCACCCGCGCGCACCTGCTCATGCTGGCCGCGTTGACGCTGGGCTGCGCCACGGTCGGGCGGACTGTGCGTCCCCGGCGTACCCGGGAGGACTCGCCCATATCCGAGCCTGACATCCCGGAAAACGCGCCCTACCCGGTCGCCGACGCGCACACCCGCGCCGAAGCAACCGATTGCGTGGCCCGCGCCCTGGCAGCGGAAGGGATCGCGCTGCGCCTGGCCGGCGAGGCGGCCCGCGCCCGCTGGGGCTGGACCGTGCCGGTAATCCTGCGCACCGGCACCCCGGCCGCGATCGTGGCCAAGACCGGCGAGTTGGAGACCCACCTGGACCTGCCCGCAGGGGGCGTGCTGGCCACCCCGGACCGGACCCGGCGGGCACGGGTGGTGCTGCGCCTGGCGCAGACCGACCCGTTCGTCGGACTCGGCTACGCCCCCACCCAACCGCCCTCCTCGCTGTCGATCACCGAACGGATCACACTAGGGCGGCGTATCGACGGGGAACCGCTCACGGTGCCGTTGCTGGGCGTGCACGGGGTGGTGATCGGCTCGCCCGGGTCGGGCAAGTCGACCACGCTGCTAGCGCTGGGCGAGGGGCTCAGTGTGTGCGCTGACGCGGTGTTGTGGGACCTGGACCCGGCCGGGGACGGGTTGCGTGTCTTGGGTCCGGCGGTCGGGCGGCGCGAACGTGACCCCGCCGCGATCGAGGACACCCTGGCCGATGCGCTGGCCCTAGCCGAAGTCCGCCCGAGGATGCTGGCCGATCTGGGCATGGGTGCGGCGTGGGAACCCAGCCCGCAGCGGCCGGCGGTCGTGGTCATCGTGGACGAGTACCCGCGCCTGACCGGCCGCGCCAAGCAATTCGCGGTGCAGTTGCTTCGGGTCGGTCGCAAGGCGCGGGTGACGCTGATCCTGGCCGCGACCGAGGCCACCTCGGACGCGCTGGGCGCGGCCATCGCGGACACGACAGCGCTGAAGATCCTGCATGCCTGCCGGTTCCAGGACATCCAGCTCGTCCTCGGCCCGCAGATGGGCGCCGAAGGGTGGCGACCGGACCGGCTGCACCCGGCCACCGCCGATGACCCCGGCGACGCTGGGCGGTGTTACGTCGCGACCGCAGGACACCGTGAACCGTTGCTGTCCAAGGTCGCGCCGGTGGACATCGACCGGCTGGCCGACCGGGTGCACCAGCGGGCCGCGTTCGGTCTGCCCTGCATCGATGCGGACTCGTGGGACCGCGCACGCGCCCGCCGCATCGCCGATCGCGCTGCCGAGCGCGGCGAGGCGGGTTCCTCGGCAAGCGGTGATCGAGTGACGGGCGGAGCTGCGGTCGATCACCAAGGGGTCGCCGATCTGGTCGCCGCGTTCGGTGTCGACCGTCGCCTGTGGACCGAGGAGCTGTTGGCACGCCTGGCCGACCGCAGCCCGCGCTATGAGGGGTGGAGTCCGGAGGACCTGGCCGCGCTGCTCCGCCCACTGGGGATCGCGCCGAAGGGCATCAAGCGCGACGGGATCAACCGCAACGGCTACAACCGGGACGACATCGCCACCGCCAACCAGCAACGGCAGAGCCGGGGTGACCGGTGGTGAGGATGATCATTTCTCGCCTCTACCCGCCTCTACTCGGTAGGAGGCAGGTAGAGCCCGGTCTAGGCACAAAACCCGCCGCTGAGCAGGCACGTCGCGAGGTAGACCCAACCCAGCCGACCTATCCGCCTGCCCGGCCGAATCCCGGGATCGTCGCGTCCGCAGGACTAGCCGCCAGCCATGGCTCTACCCCCACCACAGCGACGGTCGTGCTGGTGATCGCCGTGCTGCTGTTCCTCGGGATTGCGGCCAACCTCCAACGCACCGGCCGACGCACCCGCCGGGCGAGGCGACGGACCCGCCTCCCGCAGCGGGCCACCGTGATCGGCGTGCTGACGCTCGGTGTGGTCCTGGGCGCCACCGTGGCCGGCGGACGGATCGCGCACGCCGTCGTGGCCGCGCTGGTCGCGATCGGTCATGCCCTGGCCGGGATGCTGCCATGACCGGCGCCACCGACCACGGGCTAACCACCAGCCCGGCCACGGACCAGGGCACGCCACGCGGGGTGCCGACACCGGCCTGCACCAGTACTGCGGCCACCCACACAGCAAGCACCGACAGCACCGAATCGAGTGTGTTCTCACCCGGTCGCCTGCGCGCCCACCGCGACCTTGCCAGGCTCACCAGACCCCAACTGGCCACCCTCACCGGCCTGCCCGTCGCGGTGATCACCGGCTATGAGACCGGCATAACCGAACCAACCACGCAGCACCTAGCCGCGCTCGCACGCACGTTGGCGGTCACACCGGGTGAGTTGGTCGGACCGCCCGATGCGCAGGACTCCTGGGAATACTGGGCGCTGATCTGCGCGGCCATGCCGCCCATGACCGACGAGCAGATCACCTCCGTGGCTACCGTGCTGCGACGCATCGACCAACACGACCAGCCACCGCCATAACAGCCCCAGACACGCAACACAAGCCAGGGGGTGTTCCCGCGTCGCGGGAACACCCCCTGGCTTTGTCGAACCCCCACAATGCCCGCACGTTCACCGGGCCGCGCGGCGATCCCGAACCGTGTCCCGACTGTCCGGGTCGACCGTGTGCAACCGCGCCTTGTCAAACACGATCTTCTCCCCCGGCTGCCGAACAAAGGGCTCGATCACCAACCAGTCCCGACCCAACGCATCCCGCAACATCGCCCGCTTGTCCTCCACCGTGCCCGCATCCCACTGCCCGATCAGACTCTCCCGGCTCCCAGCCCGCGTTGGCCCCGGTGTGCTGGTGCCCTGCAACGAGTCACGCTCAGCACCCAACCGCGCCAGATCGACCACCAACGGCTCATTGGCCTCATCGAACGCATCCAGCGTCATCTTGCGCGCACCCAGCCGCGCGGACAGCGCACGCTGAAGACCCTCCACCTCGGAGATCTCCGCGTTGACCGTGGCCAACCGCTCCTCCACCTGAGAACGGGCCGCCGACACCGCCGAGGCGTGCCGCTCATCCGACAGCCGCGACACCACGAACACCCGCAACTCGGGATCGACCAGATGCATACCGACGAACACCTTCCCGCAACCACGCTGATGTTTGGGGCAGTAGTAGCGCCGTTTCGGTGTGCCGTCGGGAAGGAACAGACCGGTCTCCACCGACCCGTTCAACTTGGTGCCACACCCTCCGCACCGCACAATCCCCGACCCGATGTACACCAACCCGTTGGGGCGGCCTCGCTTGCGGCCAGCGAACAACGCCCGCAACCGCTCGTAGGTGCGCTGGTCCAGGATCGGCTCGCCCGCCATCCGACCCACCGGGACACCGTCGTGTTCGATGATCCCGCCCAGCGACGCCCGGCGCATCGTGCTGGCCACGGTGCCCCCGATCCAATCCCGCCCACTCGCGTTACGCAGCCCTGCCGCGTTCCACTGACGCGCGACCTCACCCATCTTCACCCCGGTCAGCAGGTCATCCGCAGCGTCCTTGAGCGCCTGCTGTTCGCGTGCCACCAGTGCGGCGGGTACGTCGGGCTGGTCAGCCTTGGTTTGCCCCGGCCCCGGTTGCCAGAGCAGGTCCTTACCGGGAAACCCGAACTTGCGTGGTCCACCGGTCTGTTTGCCCTGCTCCCGGTAGGTGGCGAACCGGCGCTTGATCCGCCGTGAGGTGTCATCACTGGACCGCGCGGCGTGCGCCACCTCAATCCGCAGGATGAACCGGTCGTCCGGATCGGCCAAATCCCGCTCGCCGTGCGCGGAGAACACCTTGAACCCGCGTTCCCCCAGCTCGATCAGCTTTTCCAGGTCACGTGGCTGCCGAAACAACCGGTCGGTGTGCCAGACGACGATCCCGTCCGACGCCCCGGACTCCACCCGCTCCAGCAGCTTCTCCCAGCCCGGGCGGCGCACCGTGCGTTTCCACGCGGACAGACCGTCCTCCAACTCCTCACCCAACGTGGCACCGACCCGGTCGATCACCTTCCGGTTGTCCTCCCACTGGGTCTCGATCTTCTCCAGTTCGCCGGTCTCCGGGACACGGGACAATCGGCCGTAGGAGTCCAGCACCAGCGGCCTGTCAGAGTCCTGACCTGTAGCGTTGCGTCGTGACGTGCTCATGGAACCAGTATGTATCTAAATCGCGAGTTGCCCCGGCGGGCGAGTCGACCGTTCGCCCGCGCGAGTCGACCAGTCTGGCGGGCGAGTCGACTGTTCAGGTGAGCGAGTTGCCCATTCGGCGGCGAGTCGACTGCTCGGCCGGGCGAGTCGACCAGTCAGGCGGGCGAGTCGACTCTTCGCGCTCGTGTGTCGACTGTTCGGGCGGGCGTGTCGACCGTTCGGCGACTATCCAGCACGGCCCGTTCGCAGCTTGGGTTGCGGCCAAGAAGCGTGGGCGGCAGGCTGACTTGCCGTGTCTCGGTTGTTGGTTGTGCACCACACCACGTCGCCGCATCTGGCTGCGCTTTTCGACTCCGTCGTTGCCGGCGCTACCACCCCCGAGATCGAAGGTGTCGATGTCGTTCGACGCGCCGCGCTCGGCGCCACCGCTGCCGACGTCCTCGATGCCGACGGCTACCTGCTCGGCACGCCGGCCAACCTCGGCTACATGTCCGGTGCCCTGAAGCACTTCTTCGACACCGTCTACTACCCCTGCCTGGACACCACCCGCGACCGCCCCTTCGGCCTCTACCTCCACGGCAACAACGACACCACCGGCGCCCTCCGCGCCGTCGAAGCCATCACCACCGGACTCGGCTGGCGCCCCGCGGCCAAGCCGGTCATCGTGCTCGGCGAACCCACGAAAGCCGACCTGGCCGCCTGCTGGGAACTCGGCGCCACCGTCGCCGCCGGACTAATGACTTAACAACCCAGCTGCCCCATCGCCGTCCCGCTGAGCGTCACGCCGAGTTCCAGCGCCCGATCACTCCTACTTGTCAATTGTCCTGAACAATGCTTCCGGGTAGCGCTCACCAGCGAAACCGTTCCGTGGTGCCACTTCTTCGATCGAAGATATATCCGACGGGGACAGTTCAATGTGGACAGCGGCGACGTTCTCCTCCAGGTACGGGATCCGCCGCGTACCCGGGATCGGCACGACATCCGCCCCCTGGTGCTGCACCCACGCCAGCGCCAACTGCCCCGCCGTCACACCCCGCTCGGCCGCCAACGCACCCAGCCGGGCCACGATCGCAGCGTTGTGCGACGCGTTGTCCCCGGTGAACCGCGGCAGCGCACGCCGGATGTCGGACTCCGTCAACTCGCCGACCTGACCGGTCAGGAAGCCACGGCCCAGCGGCGAGAACGGCACCACACCGACACCCAGCTCCCGGCACGTCGGCACGATGGTGTCCTCGATGTCCCGCGTCCACAGGGACCATTCACTCTGCAGCGCGCTGACCTGGTGCACGGCACACGCCCGGCGGATCGTCGCCGCGCTGGCCTCGGACAGCCCGATGTACCGCACCTTGCCTGCGGCGACCAACTCGGCCATCGCGCCGACCGTCTCCTCGATCGGCACCTGCTGGTCGACCCGGTGCAGGTAGTACAGGTCGATGTGGTCCACACCCAGCCGCCGCAACGACCCTTCACAGGCGGACCGCACGTACTCCGCGTCGCCCCGCACGTGTTGTTGCAGCCCGGTGCCGACCATGCCGAACTTGGTTGCCAGCACCACGGAATCCCGCCGTGCAGCAATGGCCTGCCCGACCAGTTCCTCGTTGGCGCCCAGCCCGTAGTAGTCGGCGGTGTCCAGCAGTGTCACGCCGAGGTCCAGCGCACGATGGATGGTGGCGATCGAGTCCGCCGGATCACCGGTCGGCCCGTAGCCCTGGCTCATCCCCATGCAGCCAAGGCCCTGGGCGCTGACCTCCAGCGCGCCGAGCCGACGCGTGGGCAGCGTCACGACGCCTCCCCGATCGCGCCGGACAGGTCGGCCGGCACCGGGAGCTTGTGCTCGATCATCTCGTAGTTGGTGATCTTGTAGTCCAGTACCTCAAGGCAGGACTGGAGTTCAGCGATGCGGTCCCGCACGCCCGCGCGGTGCTCGACCAGGATCTGCCGTCGGCGCGCGGCTGTGCCAACCCCTCGGTGCCGCAGTTGCGCGTAGTCCCGCATCAGCCGGATCGGCATGCCCGTGGTGCGCAGCCGGGTCAGGAACGTGAGCCAGGCCAGATCCTCGTCGGAGTAGTCCCGCCTGCCGCCCGAGTCCCTTGCCGGCGGCTCGACGAGACCGATCCGCTCGTAGTAGCGAAGCGTGTCGATCGACAACCCGCTGCTCGCGGCCGCCTGAGCTATCGAGTAAGTCACGTGACGACCGTAGGAGCTGGAGTGCACTCCAGGTCAAGTCGACGCGGGATTCAGCCTTTCGGACTCGCCCACCCGGCCAGTTCGGCCGCCGCGCTGCGGATGTCCAGCTGACCTCGGCCGACCCGTCGGACCAGGTCCAATGCCTCTTCCTCGGCGGCGTCGATCCACCAGCCGTTGATGTCGCAGAGGGTGACCGCCGCCACCCAACCGAGGCGCCAGTTGCCCTGCGCCAACGGCCGGGTGCGCACGATCGAGTCGAGCAGGGACACGGCCTTGGTCCACAGCGAGTCGTACGCCTCGACGCCCAGCACGGTCGCCCGAGGCCGGTGCGCGGCCGCGTCCAGCAGGCCGAGGTCACGGACGACGAGATCGCCGCCGGTCACGGCGGTGGCCAGCACCAACAGGTCGCTGGCATCCAGATAGTCGGTCACGTAGCGCCGTCAGGCCGGGCCCAGCCGGTCCAGCAGCCCCTCGTACCTGGGCAACACCCTGGCCAGCACCTCGCCGAGCTGTTCCTCCTTGCGCAACCGCGCCCACCGCTCAGCCAGCGCCAACCGCACGATTTCCTGCTTCGATCGCCCTTCGGCGGTCGCCAGTTCGGTCAGCTGGCGGTTCTCCTCGTCGGTGAGCCGCAGTGTCATCGCCATGCCACCAAAGATACCAGTCTGGTACCGAAAGCGTGATTGATGACGCCGTTGCGAAACAGTGTTTCGGTACACTGCCGCGATGGCCAGGCCCAAGGTGCACGACGAAGCGCTCCGCGTCCGACTGCTGGACGAGGCCGGCCGACTGCTGTCCGAGGAAGGCCCAGCGGTGCTCAGCCTGCGCACGCTGGCCAAGCACGTCGGCACGTCGACAACAGCGGTGTACTCACTGTTCGGCAGCAAGTCGGCACTGGTCCGAGCCGTGTTCCTGGAGGGCTTCGCCCGGTTCGGCGCCCGGTTGGCAGCCGTGCCGCGCAGCGACGACCCGATCACCGACCTGCTCCGGCTCGGCGTCGCCTACCGGGAGAGCGCGATGGCCGATCCGCACCTGTACTCGATCATGTTCGGCCCCGCGGTGCCCGATTTCGAGCCGGAACCCGAGGACACCGAGGCATCTCAGGCCACGATGAAACCACTCCTGGAGGCGGTCCGGGCGGCCCGCGACGCCGACCTGCTCACCGACACACCGGCCGAGACCATCGCGATCGCCCTCTGGGCCCATGCGCACGGCCTGGTCTCCCTGGAACTCGCGGCCGCCATGCCCGAGGACTTCGACGTCGAGTCGCACTACCAGGGCATGCTGGCCGCAGCCCTGCGCGGCTGGTTGCGCAACCCGCCGACGCAAGAGAACTAAACCGCCCCGTACTGCCGATCACCTGCATCACCGAGCCCCGGCACGATGTAGCCGGACTCGTTGAGCCGTTCGTCGATGCTCGCCGTGACCAGCCGCACCGGCAGCCCGGACGACTCCAGCCGCGCCACGCCCTCCGGCGCCGCCAGCACACACACCGCGATCACGTCGGTGGCACCGCGATCGGTGAGCAGCCGGATCGTGTACTCCATCGAGCCACCGGTGGCCAGCATCGGATCGAGCACCATCACCGGTCGGCCCGCGAGGCTGTCCGGCAGCGATTCCATGTACGGCGTCGGCTTCAGCGTCTCCTCGTCGCGCGCCACGCCGACAAAGCCCATCCGCGCGTCCGGGATCAGCTTGTGCGCCTGGTCGGCCATGCCGAGCCCGGCCCGCAGCACCGGCACCAGCAGCGGCGGGTTGGCCAGCCGGTGGCCGGTGGCCGGCCCGACCGGGGTCTCGATGTGCTCCTCCACCACCGGCGCGAAGCGGGTGGCCTCGTACACGAGCATGACTGTGAGCTCCTGCAACGCGGCACGGAACTCGGCGTTGTCGGTGCTGGCGTCGCGCATCGTCGTGAGACGGGCCTTTGCCAGGGGATGGTCGATGACCAACACGTCCATGGTCGAAGACGGTACTGGTCGGTGACCGGGAACACCCAAAGGTTGACAGGTGGTGCGGCGAAGAATTTAGATAGCCTTACCTTAGTTTACTAAGGCATGCCTCTGACCAGATGGACCGATGACGTCCGGAGTTGCCGATGCTGCCGACATTCGTGATCGGACTGCGTGAGGGTCTGGAGGCGGCCCTGATCGTCGGGATCATCGCCGCGTTCCTCGGGCAGCACGGTCGCCGCGACGCACTGCCGAAGGTGTGGCTCGGTGTCGGCATCGCGGTCCTGATCTGCCTCGGCTTCGGCATCGGCCTGCATGTGCTGTCCGACTCGCTGGACTTCACGCAGCAGGAACGGCTGGAGACCGTCGTCGGCGCGTTCGCGGTGGTCATGGTCACCTACATGGTGCTCTGGATGAGCAAGCACGCCAAGGGCATGAAGGGCGAGTTGGAGGGCGCCGCCTCCGCCGCGCTGGCCAAGGGCTCCACCAGGGCGCTGGTCACGATGGCCTTCCTTGCCGTGCTGCGTGAGGGTTTCGAGACCGTCGTCTTCCTGCTCGCCGTGGCCCAGAGCAGCGAGAACGGCGGGCTGGCGCTGACCGGCGCGCTACTGGGCATCGTGATCGCGGTCGCCGTCGGCTACGGCATCTACCGGGGTGGCGTCCGACTGAACATGGCCCGGTTCTTCCGCATCACCGGTGCCGCGCTGGTCCTGGTCGCCGCCGGACTGGTGATGTCCACCCTGCACACGGCGTGGGAAAGCGGCTGGATCTCGATCGGCCAGCAGCCCGCGCTGGACCTGACCTGGCTGGTGCGCAACGGAACCCCGCTGGCGTCACTGTTCACCGGCGTACTCGGCATCCAGCCCAAGCCGACCGTGCTGGAAGTGATCGGTTGGCTGGTCTACGCGGTGCCGATGCTGCTTGTCGTGCTGTGGCCCCGCAAACGTCGAACACAAGGGGCGCGGCAGGCCCAGCCGGCCGCAGCCCGTTAACCCCCCACTCCCTTCCCCACCAGCATGGACAGTCGGAAACGGAGCTTTGTCGTGCCCTCATCAACGCGATCCCGCCGTGGCGTCGTCGCCGTACCACTTCTGCTGGCGGCGACCGCGCTGCTGGCCACCGCGTGCGTGAGCCAGTCGTCGGCGAGCGGGCCGAAGGCCGCCACCGACGCATCGGCCAACAAGGGTGACGTGACGGTCACGCTGACGTCGTCGGGCTGCGAACCGAGCCCGAAGTCGGTGCCGGCCGGTGTGGTCAACTTCACCGTCAACAACAGCGGCGCGGACGCCGTCTCCGAGGCGGAACTGCTCTCCGGCGGCCGGATGCTCGGTGAGCAGGAGAACCTGTCGCCCGGCCTGTCCGGTGGTTTCTCGCTGCGGCTGGACAACGGCACCTACCAGATCTACTGCCCCGGCGCGGCGCAGGAGAAGTTCGACTTCACCGTGACCGGCAAGTCGACGTCGTCCTGGCGGGACAATCCGGCGCTGGTCAAGGCCACCAAGGACTACGCGACGTGGATCACCGGCCAGGTCGGCCTGCTGGTCAGCACCACTCAGGCCTTTGTGGACTCGATCAATGCCGGTGACATGGCCAAGGCGCAGACGCAGTACGGCACGGCTCGGGTGTACTACGAGAAGGTGGAGCCGGTCGCCGAGATCTGGGGCAGCCTGGACCTGAACATCGACGGCCGGATCGACGACTTCGACAAGCCCGCAGACTTCCAGGGCTTCCACAAGATCGAGCAGTTGATGTTCCAGGACAAGACGCTGACCGGCGCGTCCACCTACGCCAACGGCCTGTTGAAGAACGTCAAGGAACTCCAGACGCTGGTCGGCCAGGCCACCTACCAGCCTGCCGAGATCGCGGGCGGCGCCACGTCGCTGGTGGACGAGATCCAGAGCTCCAAGGTGACCGGCGAGGAGGACCGCTACTCGCACATCGACCTCGTCGACTTCCAGGCCAACCTGGACGGTTCGATGGAGGCATTCAACGTGCTGGTGCCCGCGTTGCAGAAGACGGACCCGGACCTGGTCACGACCGTGCAGGACCGCTACCAGGCAGTGGTGACCGCGCTCCAGCCGTACCAGCAGAAACCGGGTTACCTGAACACCGGCTACGTCAACTACGCGACCGTCGGCGCACCCGCCCGCAAGTCGCTGTCCCAGGTGGTCAACGCGTTCGGCGAGGAGATGTCCAAGGTCGCGGTGAAGGTCGCGTAGCGCACCCACGAGGGGATGGGAACGAAATGGCGGACGAGGGCGTTACCCGGCGCAGGATGTTGGCCGGGCTCGGCGTACTCGGTGCGGCAGGCGTGGCGGCAGGCGGATTCGCGGGCGGCTACGCGGTCGCCGACAGTGGCCCCGCCACCTCGTCGGGCACCCCGGGCGGCGATCAGATCGTGCCGTTCCGGGGTGCTCACCAGGCCGGAATCACCACGGCACAACAGGATCGGCTGCTGTTCGCCACGTTCGACGTGGTGGCCGGCACCAAGCCGGCCGAGCTACGCGAGATGCTGCGTGACTGGA
>DASUJK010000150.1:0-5245 GCA_036279295.1 Pseudonocardiaceae bacterium
GTTGGTGGGCGCGGTCGGCGGCTGTGGTGCGGTCGGTGAATCCGCATTCGGATGCGACGGTGCCGTCGTTGCGGCGGTAGCGGACGCGCCAGTGTTGTCCGCTGGTGTGTTCGACCCAGGCCATGCCAGCCTCCTTGATTGCTGGGTGGAAACGATGCTGGTTTCCAGGATCTGGCTGGTTGGGTGGCTCTTGTGCGCGTCGGACGTCACGATTGCAGCGGTTCACTCGATCGAGCGACGTGAGCGCTAGAACGGAGAGCCCGCGGTCTGGGTGACGGCACCGGAGCGAGCCACGCGATGGTCTATGGCCAGCCGCGTGCCGCGTCCTCGACCGGCTTGGCTACTCCGATGCGCCACCTGGATCACCGCATCGGCAACGCCCAATGGTGACATTCATGAGGTCGTGACGGTCTAGCCAACTCGACGACAGAGTCGAGCGTCGCTACCCGTATTGCTTAACAAGGAGCTTACAAGGCGCGAACGTCCGGGGAACTGTTCGCCTCGTGGCTGGGAGTTCGCTGGGCGTCGGGGCAGGCTGTGCCGACGCGGTACGCAGAACCCTTGGAGGGCGGCATGGCTGGCTTTCGCGGATCCCCCGGCAGAGGGATCACCGGCGTTGCCACCGCAGTAGTACTGGCCTTGGCGCTGGCGGCCGCGGGCCAGCCTGCGGCCGCCAGCGCGCCTTCGCCCGCGCCGTCGGCCTCGGTCACACCCCGTCACGCCACCCCGCTGGCCTCCGCGAAAGTCCATCGGCCCGCGGTGAAGACTCCTGCGGCCGGATCCGCCGGCGGCGTATCCACGGTGCCTCCCAAGCCCGTCGCGGAGATCACGAAGGACCGGACGGCTACCTCGTCGACTTGGCGGAACTCCAACGGGTCGATGACGGTGCGGCAATACGCGTCGCCGCACTTCTACCACCCAGCCGGCTCAGCGGCGTGGGACCCGATCGACTCGCGGTTGATGCCGGTGACGGGCACGGTCGATCGGTGGCATTCCGCGGCGAACAGTTGGACGGCGTCCTTCAGGCCCGCGGGTGCAGCCGATGGCGGCGTTCAGATCGCGGTGGATGGCCGGCAGGTCGGGTTCACCGGCGACGACATCACCAACCCGGACCTGGTGCCTGTGGTCTCCGGGTCCGAGGCGACCTATCGCGGATTGTGGCCCGGAGTTGACCTGCGCGAAACGGTCTCGGCTGGCGGTGTCAAGGAAGACATCGTCATCGGCCAGTCCGCCGCGCGGTCGAGCTTCGCGTTCACGGTGTCCGGTGCTCAGCCGCGGACCACGGCGTCCGGTGGCCTGGACCTGATCACCGGGGGCGTTCGGGTGGGGTCGGTTCTGCCGCTGACCGTGTCCACGGCGAGCGGAGTCGATCACGAAATACGGGCCAGAACCAGAACCAGAACCAACTCACTTGACGAGACCCACAGGATCGTGCCCGGGGTGACCAACCGGTGCGGTCGCGGCCCCTTGGGGAGCAGGCAGACCAGCGCGGCGAACACGGCCCGGTCGGCCCAGTCCAGGCGAGGTTTGGGTTGCCTCTGCGCAGGACTGCGACCTCGTGGCGTAGCACCAGCAACTCGACGTCCTTGAACGCCGACGAGCGGCCGAGCAACACCAGGCGGCCCGCAAGCCTGAGGAAGAGCAGGTAGAGCAGACGCAGCGCCACGGCTGGCGATCATGCCCTGCCTGTCATGTGCCCGTTGCCGCAGGTCGGAAGCGTGGACCGACTTCTGGAACCCCACAGGGTCAGCATCGTGGAGCCGCCCACCCAGTATTTGGCGCCGGAATACACCGACTGCAGCGGAATGCCCCGGTAGGCGATGGCCGAGCCGGTCTGCACGATGACGCCCCGGTCGCGGGGTCGCATCCGCTCCAACGCCACACGCGTGCCCCACACGTCAACGTCGACCCCTGGTCCAACACACCCGTGACGTGCAACCGATCGGCAATCGTGCGGCCGACCGCTTCGGCGCATCACGCACTCCGCCAGATCCGGCCGGATCTCCGCCGCGCCAGCGTTGGCCTTCGCCTGCCTGAAACCTGGATTGACGACGGTGCCGGCCCGAGAGGCTCTGGCGGTACTCTCGGCGGTCGCGCCCCGAGCGCCCAGATCACCCTCGGCACACTGGATCGGCTCGTCCACAAGGGCGCCGCTTACGTCGGCGGCGAAGTGAGCACTTTTGCGGCAGTCCAACTCCATGTGCTCGTTATCCCGGACGGGTTCGAGTGTGTGGAAGGTGTGTGCTCGGGCCGATGCGGGGTGCTGAGCACCGGGTCGAGTTCGCGGAGTGCGAGGCGCAACCGACCCTGCGCGACGTGGTCGCGGCCGTAGCCGTATAGCCTTCGAAAGGCACGGGTCAGCCCTGTGGCCAATTTCGATCCCGACGAACAGGCGCAGGTCCGTGGCACCATCGGTGGATACCTGCAGCCGCAGGCTCATCGGGCCGCTGAGCTTGGTGTCCTCCTCGAAGCGGTAGTCGAACGCCGTGGTCTATGACTGGCAGACGTTGTTGACAGTCTGGGCTCTCGATCAAGGGAGACCCATGGCCGAACGAGCCTGGAGCGAGAAGGACCTGGTCAGGCGCGCCAACCGACGCCTGGCCGTGTTCGTCGATCGCGCCGGAGCAAAGAGCACTCAGGTCGGGGGTGTCGCCGTGTCCGGAACGAATCTGGCGGAGACTGTCGTGATGGGGGAGCTTCGCTGGGGTGGACGAGGGGGCGTGGTTTCAGGCTGATCCGCCGTTCGGCTCGAACAACCAGGTAGTGCCGGTCGACGTACCCCGGCACTCGTCGCGTGTTGAGCACGGCCTGCACCAGCGGACCCAGAGTGCCACCTACGGCTCCGAACGCCGTGCCGACCGCGCCGCCCGGAGCGCCGGCTATCGCGCCTCCCAGTGCACCTGCGACGAACGCCAGCGGGTTTGTCGTGTTCAGCAAGCGGCTTCGTCGAGCCTCTCGGTGCAGGGATGTGCGGGCTTCGGCGATCAACTCGCGAACGGCGGTGCTGGTGTCGGCATCGGCACCCTGAGTCTGACGGATGTGGTGTGCATGGGCGAGGGCATCGCTCAGCTGGTCGCGCCACAGGGCGAAGGCATCGCTGCTCTGCCGGATGCGCACCGCGTCGGTCACGTCGAGGTCCCCGATGCCGGGCACCGCTACCCTGCCCAGCTCGTGCAGTCGCAACTCGTGGGTGGGATCGGAGGTGCCCAGGAACAGCATCTTCGCGAATAGCGGAGACGGGCACAGCAAGTCGTAGAAGCCTCCGAGCCCCTCGACGGCGAGCACGGCCGAGGCCACCATGTCGGCGGCGTTGTCGATGACCGCTTGCGGACGCAGGTCCTTGATCATCTCAATGAACGTCGCAATGACATCCGCGTCACCCTGCTGGAGACCTTGCTCGATCAGCTCAAGAGGTGGTGAACGGTCGCCTGAGCGCACCCGCCGCCACAGTTCCTGCAGCGGCGGGGTGGGACCGTCGATATAGCCGGCTTCGAACGCCGTCCAGGCATCGGCGGTCGAATATCCAGCACCCGGTTCGGCCAGGCGCTCGGCGATCGCAGCCCCAGTTCACGCACCGGCTTCTGGGCCTCGGAGGTCGTGAAGTAGGTCGAGATGACATCGGCGTCGACCAACGGAGCGATCTCGACGACCGAGGTCGTCGCGGCGACGACGGCCAACCGCGCAACGGCACGCAGCTCACCGCGCGTGCCAAGGTACATCTCCGCAGCTGCGGCGATCGGATCCTCGACGACCAGACCGTGGCAGTACAGCAGCGCCCTCAGGACGCCGTTGGAGAAGTGACCGGTTCCTGCCAACCTCGGGTTGAGCGCCGCGTTCAGGTTCAACCCCGCCGGTCCAGCCGAATCCCGGTACACCCCACCAGAGGCGAAGGTGCTGGCTCGAATCGTGACCACCGGCCACACCTGGGTCCGAGACGGCGCGGACAAGGCCGGGCTCGCCGATTCGGCGATTATCATCTCCGCCAGGTCGCCCAGCCGCTCGAACGGCATCTTGCCGACCGCGTCAGCAAGGTCGGGGCCTGCGTCGGTTCCGGTTCCGGTGCGGAGTACGTCCAGGGCCCTACTGGACACGCTCGTCCTGCCGATGGGCAGCGTGCTGCGGTGCGGGGCGGTGGTGCTCGAGGAAGACTTGGCGCTGTCCTGGGCGCATCCCCGTGAGCATCGCCGACTGGAACTCAGTCAGGCGTTGGTCGATGCCGAGTACCGCCATGTGTGCCACAGTCCATCCCTCCCATCGTGGAGTGTGAACTCTACGGCGCGGCTGCCGACCCAGCTGAGCCGCTCTCGCTGTTGTCGGCTCTTCATTCGGGCTGCCAGGTGCCGGTGAAGAGGCTGAGCTCGACGAAATCCGGCTCGTTGCGGTAGCCGGGGCGTCGTGCTTGGTTCGCGGCCCATCGCAGGTAACGGTGCCAGGTGGCGGATGTCCATCCGGTGGTGTGCTGGTTGGCGGGTCCTGCCTGGTCGGGCAGTCGGCTGGCGACGACACCGTCGAGGATGAGGGGCTGGATGCCGCTGTGGTTTCGGCGATAGCCGGCGAAGTAGAGGATCTTGGTGAAGAAGGCTGGGCCCAGCCCGTGCAGGTGGTCGGTGCGGTGGAACCGGGTCGTAGGCGTCGATGAGGGAGTCCGGCGTGATCTCGCCTGCGCGGAGTTGGTGCAGGATTCGGTCCAGGCGGGCGCTGGTGGGGTCGTGGGCGAGGACGTGGCGGGTGCGGTGGGGGCCGTAGCCGCGGACGCCGTGGCCCCAGGCGAGCGCAGCGGTCACCATCTGCACTGTTGAGGCGGCGCCGGTCCGCCAGCGTACGGCGACACCGAACACGTCGGTGCGCTGGGCGCTGCCCGTGGCGGCGAAGCCGGTGGCCAGGCACCTGGTGGCAGCGCATGCCGCCAGCGGTGTGCGTCGATCCTGATCACAGGCTCACCGGGCACCGCTTCCGAGAGCTGCATGTCCTGTGGTGCGTCGGGTGTGGTGGCGATCTGGTTCCGCTCAAGGTGGTGATCTTGGTGAGGCGCGGCAGGCAGGAGCCATCCTCGACCGCGTCGCCGAGGATACGACTGAGCAGGCCGACGATGCCTCGACGGTGGAGTGTCCGTAGGCAGCGGCCCGCGTAGCCGTGCGCAACTCCTTGTCGCGGCGACAGTTAACCGCCTACCTTCGATTTTGCCAACCGATAACCCCGGTGTCGTTCTGTTGAACTCGCCAACGACTACGACGCCCTAATGCTC
>DASUJK010000151.1:0-19002 GCA_036279295.1 Pseudonocardiaceae bacterium
TCACGACGGACTGAACCTCGACGCCACCAACCCGCCGCGACTCCGGTCCGGTCACGACGCACCACCCGAGGACAGGTCGACGTCGAGCGTGCACTCGAACAACGGACGAACCTGCTGCGTAGCCCGAGTCCACCGAATCACCGGATCGTCGTACCCGACCACCACGTCCCCGACGCTGACCAGGTCCCCAGGCCGATACCGCAGTCCGTACACCCCAGTCATCGGAAAGCGACGCGCCCGAACCGCCACGTACCCACGCCGCAACGCCGGACACACCTCAACCGACCGCCGAGCACAGGGCAGACATACCGGTGGATAGGTGTTCGCCATCCCCTCCGGCCACCCATCCCAGTCCCCACGGTGATCCCGCAACAACCACAACACACCAAGCTCGTTCCGATCCGCCGGCCGCCCACACACCTGGCAGAGCAGCCGCCGCATAGCCCGCCGCTGCCGCAACGCATGAACCCGCCGGTATTCTGGCCGCCCCACCCCAGGCCGCGACGGCGTTCGAGTCCACAAAACCCCGCGCTCATCCCGATCCACCAACGTCTCATCCGTAAATCCAATACCTACAACCCCACGCACGATCACACGAACGTCGAAATCCCGCTCTCCACTCCACGCCGTGATATATGGCACGACGCCACCTGGCCTCATCTCGGGCAGGCACTGGTCGGTGCCAGTCAACATCTGTACATTCACCTGTGCCTCTTTAATATTTCGCTGGCCGCTTCGTGTGTGGTCTGCCGACTCGCCGTCGATTTCACAATCGATGTCTTGCCATCGATTGATGTTGTCAAATATGCAACCACTACAACACGACTTGCGAACGACTTGCCAGCGACACACTGACAACGCCGAGATCGGCCCAAGCTTTTTCGGCGCGCTCGGTCAACCACTCAACCACACGCCCATCGAGCTCTGTGGAAAGCGGGACCCTCAGTCAAGCGAAGATACTCGACAACCGACTACAGCTCACGATCACCTTGGAGCAAGATGGTTGGGGTGTGTTTGTATCCGAACACACCGTATACCGCATCGCACTGCCGGAAAAATAGCAATGATCACTCTAATCATCTGCCGACAGGCAGAACTGTCCGTGCCGCCTTATCAAATCAATTGTCTTCAGAACATACCGAATACTTCCGCGTTCAAAACGACGGTGCCCATCCGGCCACTCAGCTATGGCGGAAATGATGACGGTACCCCATAGGGCGGCGAGTTCCCTTTGCCGACCAAGCTTTGTCTTTCCCGGCCCACGACCTATCTCATTAATGGAAGTACGCAGGGTAGCCCCACCTTAGAACACTCAGGGTCAACACAATATAAATTGACGGAATGACGACACGAATTATTTTGATTCGAAAACGTGTCGCCCGAATGCTCGCGCCATTGACGACAGCGTCACGTTGCCGTTCAGTTAGCAGTGGTACACCGTCATGAAGGTCCGAGGCTAGATGCTTCACCTGAAGGGAAAGAATCGGTCCTTCGACAAGTATCGAGACGATTGCGAGTATGCCGAAAAATCCAGCGATCAACAACAGTAGGACGCGCGTCACGTGATCTGGTAGGTCTTTGCTCGCGTCAGCCACGATCACAGCACCAGTTGCAATGAGTCCAGCGAGAAACCGCTCTATCGTCCCCTTTATCAAGTCCTGCGACGACTTCATAGCCTGCCGAACGGAGTCATTGGCCTGGCCGTACGCTTCGCGTGAACTTTTCACAACCTCAGCGACAGCATCGCTCCGTAGGCCAATGTAAATTGTCTCAGCGCTGGCCTGAATGTCGCCAGCGTTCCCGAATGCATCATTACTGTCATACAAGCTCACGACTTGTCTGACGGCTAGTAACCGATCCGGGCTAGCTTCCTGAAACACCCAAGCATGAAGGCCGAAAGTTTCGACGACTTCTCTCGGCTGAAAGCTCGCGAGTTCGGGTAACACTAGATTTACACGCTTGAAACCCAGAAATTCGACCGTCGTTCGATCCTCGGATAGAACCGCAGTCGAGGCGAGTTCAATCCAGATGAGAGCCGCGGCCGCGGCCTCGCAACGGGTCACCACCGGCCGCCATTCGGGCGATGGCTGGCCGTCGGCCTCAATGGGCAACAACGAACGTGGCCCCACCACTGGATGTTCATCGGACGCCAATATGCCCTCTCCCGGAAGGCGAGGAATAACCTCCGGGATGACCAACTGATCAGCGCCACCAAGCGTGACTAGGCTGATCGCCCCCAGATGGCATGCCGTCGCAGCTCCGCGGAGCGATAGATATACGCGGCGACGACCCTGCTGGGACACTAGACGGCTCAGCGTCAAAGTACTCGCGGACCTGAATTTGGCGAGTATTGTCTCGATTTCGACGGCAATTCGCAAGTCCCAATTCGCATCTCTCGGGACAAGGCTATTGAACGACAAGAAGGCGACAATGTGCCACGTCATTGGCAGCCGCTGTGCAGCGGCAGCGTCTCGTTCCCATGCTCTCAACGCATTCTCTAGATCTCGTTCTTCGTCAAAGAGATCATGTGGGTCGACCTCAGGCAGTGACACGACTTCCATCTCTCCTGAAGTCACAGTGAGACGTAGCTTGTATCCGCCAATCTCGCCCACGGCGTCGACGTTGGACGTCAAGTTCGACAGAGGAAGCAATTCGCTCAGCGCCGTTGCCAGGTCGTTGACAGTGCGCATAAGTCGGACATCGTTTACTGCGTCCTGAACATTCCACCCCTGCTCTGTCAGCCTGATCAGAGCCCGGTCGACGGCTTGGAAAGGCGCGACATCGTACGTCACTTCGGCTACCTCGCCTATGCATAGAGCACTCAATCACGAGCGCCCGTAGGTTCAGGTTCCCGGCATAGGCCGAGTCCTCGTTTTGATAACGATCCGCCAGCCGTCATCTTCGACATCTGGCTCAATGGTTAGCCTTCCGACCATATGCGGCGGAACCTTTATCTCTATACCGTCTGCCCGCCACACTACCGTCCTCGCGGCAACCTTATTCATCCGTATTACGCCAGCGGGCCGAGCGTTTAGGGCGGCGGAGTTAGCCGGCTCATCTAGTTCCGGATACCCGTGTTGAGATAATTCGCTAAGCACTTCGTCCAAAGGTCCCCGCAAGCTCGATGCAGCGGAGAAGGCATCGGGCAGTCTTGCAGGCGGGATGTATTCCACGATGATCCGACTAAGATCAGCCTCGGCTTCACTCGACTTCACACTGACATGCAGGTCAAATGCATTCTCGAAATACTTAGCCGCTCTTACATTTGTATCGATCGATATCGCATCACTTTCAGGCCTGGGGTCTGGCCAGGACAATGCTTTCTGCAAACGGCCCGGTTCGGGAAGAAGTTCCCTAAGGACCTGCAGCGTAACTCGGCCGCTGCTCAAAAAGTCAAGTCGGGCAGCCTCAACGACGGCGTCTAGCTTGAGCAGCGTGACATTTTTTTGTTGCCCGGGATCCTGAGTAACCACGGTTGCGAACACACAGTCGCTTGCATTCGTGGATGCCTGCATCATCGCAACAAGGGCGTCCTGAAGAGTCTTTGCTATGCTTTCGAATTCGTCGTCCGGCGCCGTCCGTAATCGATCCAGGAATGTCGGTACATTCGAGCTGGCCTCGAAAAGGCTTCGCGGGCTCGCGTCATTAAGACTTCTCGCCTTTCTCACGTGCCGCGCAAGGAAGTCTGCTTCATCTGTGCCGAATTTGACAAGCCCAGGATCTATGACATTGGCCCCTCGTGATTGAATTACCCCCAGGCTTACCTTTTCAACATCCATTTGGTCACCTTCTACCCGATTTTCACATAGCATGGAAAACATGCAGGCACTTCGTTCCACGTCATGTGGCGCGGGATAAGTGCATACCCGTACTCCTTCCCCATACTTAGCAAATTCATAGAGCCTAGGCGCCTGCAATACTTAGTGAATACATGCTGTAGCCGCGGCGTTGTCAGTTAACATCGTTGGCGTCGACAGACACGTTACGTAATGTAGCTGACAATAGCTTGACACTCAGTCTGCACGCAGAGGAGCTAGTCTGACCGGCCAGTGCCGGATCAACTGGCCCTCGCTGCCGCTCATCCACAACATTGCGTCGACGCAGGCCTCGGAGCATGGCTGGCGACCCCACAGCAGCCATACCGCCCCAAGCCGGGTCGGCCGAGCTGATGTTGAACCACACCACCTTGGCAGCGCAGATCGGCTCAGACATTCGAGGTGAATTCCCTGCCGTCAACTGCCGTCATCGTCCTCACCCGAGGTGGCCCACAACTGCGTCACCGCTGGGGCAGGTCGGCTGGCCTGTCGGCCAGGCAGTACGCATGGGTTGCGCTCGTGTGGTGCCTGGCCCGGCGCCTAGACCTTGACATACTGGCCCAGGTCGACCGTCCAGGCCCACGCCGGTCCCGGCAGCGGGACGGGCCAGCCCCTCTAGCCGCTTCCCGCAGCTCGCCCGCATGCGCAGATATCCCGCCGTCCTGGTTGGGCATGTAGTACGTCCGTACGGTCTACGGACACTCCTGCTCGCACGACGGTCGATCAGCTACCCGAAGGAGACGGCAGGGTCCGATGGCGCTGTCGGTCGACCCACAGCGGCCGACAGACATAGTTGACGGCAGACAACCAACGCCCCACACCCGGTATCGGCTCCCGCCGCTACGCTACTGCGATGGTCGCCCAAGCACCGCAAGACGTTCAAGGAGTCAAGAAGTACTTTTCGGTCGCTTTGGCACATATACCGGAGCACCAGCGTTCGAACATCCAAGCCATCGTGACCGAGCACCGAGGCACATGGTCCGGGGACCTTCCGGACCTAGTGTTACGGCGAGTCGAGAAAAATCATGCCGACGATCTCGTCGTCGCCCTAGCCGCAGCAGGCGCCGACGCAGAGAGTTGGCCGGACAGCATCGTGGAGCAATCGATTGTTGATACGGCCGAAGATCTAGGATTGGTCGCGATAGGCCCTCGACCTATCGACACTTGGGTCATACTCGTCGACTATGGTGACAAAAAAATTCAAGTGATCAAGATAATTCGCGAGACATTTCGGGGACTTGGCCTGAAAGAAGCCAAGGAGTTAGTCGAGTCAGCGCCGGTTTTGTTACGCCCGCTCACGACCAATGATGCTAATGCGGCAATGGTTAATCTACAAGATGTAGGGGCAGTCTGTGAAATCGTGACAATGAACGAACACACCTTGGTCGATGTGATTCTGTTAAAGATGCCGCGCGGACCAAGGTCCAACTGGCCACACTGGCTACGGCAACCACTCCGAGGAGTGCGCAGTGTAAAACGCGATGGCGCCCGCACGACGATTCTGACCAGACTCAGCTCTCACCTAGCAAGCAATATCGTACAAACGATAGCGGAGCTTGGGGGAGACTCTATGACCGTGCCAGCAGAATCTACAAACCGAGAAGGTTAAGACTTTTACAATGGATAACCCAGCATCATTCAACGCAGGCGAGGAATTCGAGGCAGAGGTCCGTTCCATCCTAGCGCTGCGTGGGGACATGATCGTCACCACGCATAAACGAATCGGCGGCAAGGATGTCGATATCTTCTGCACTGCACGTACTGCGATCGGCACCGAACAGACGATGGTGTTCGAATGTAAAGACTACGGCCGGCCTATGAGTCGAAAGCGGGTCGCCGAAGAGATCGCGGAATACTGGCCACTCGTAAATAACGACAAAATCGACCAGTTTGTTCTCGTAACTCGAAACGGTATTGTCGCAAACGCTCAAGGCGTTTTCGACAATCGGAAAACGCATCATATGAGCTTGGCCGAGTTGACCCATCAGATCCTTCGCCCAGATTCACTTCTCCGAAGTATGAGCGAAGTCTTCGAGCACGATCTCAAGAAGTACTACATTCCTACTCGCTGTCGTACTATTGACCTGGCTTGGACATCAGAACATTACAAGCTTCTCCATTCCGACTTCATTGAATTCGCCATCCAGTCTCAACTGCTGGATTACTCAAATGCCAGGGATCAGTGGCTCGAACTTACCGAAGGCACTCCCGAGAATAATCAGCATGAAATGTACTCCGACGATTTATTTGGTCGAGTCCTTAAAGCACGCTCCATGAGTGCAACTACCCAACTTGAACCTCTCGTGAAAGCCTGGGTCGACGATGAGAGAATTGAGCAATCGCTTGCGTTGATCGGATCTTATGGGACCGGGAAATCTAGTTTTGCTAAGAAGCTAGCGCACACGTACGCTAGGCACTTTAACGTTAGCGCTAGCGGACGCATTCCTATTCTGATAGAACTCCGGAACTTCGGAGGCCATCAAAGTATCGAAGGCCTGATAGTCCACGAGATACAGCAGCGATACGGTTTGACAATGTGGACCTTTGATACATTCCGTAAACTTAATGACAGCGGCAGGTTATTGCTGATCTTGGATGGGTTCGACGAGATGAAACACGGACTCAGCCAAGATGCGTTGTTTTATAACTTCGCACAAATTGGCCGCCTATCTAGCGAAAGAGCTAAGGTAATTATTTGTGGAAGGCCTACAATCTTTTCCTCCGACGAAGAGCAGGCTCGGATCCTTGTGGGAAAGTCACCATCATACCTTGAACATTCTGCAAGCTATATCCAGATTGACATTTCCTCTTTTGCCATTGACGAGACTATCGAATTCCTAAACAGGTTCACCCTAAGGAAAAGAGAGAAGGCGGCCCAAGCGACGCTTGGGAAAATTCAAAGGCTGGCGGACCTGTCGTTACAGAACCAAGAGATCGCTGAGCTGCTTTCGCGGCCCGTGCACCTGCCAATGATTGCAACTCTTTTGCCATCACTCGAAATCAACTCGCGCGAATTGCGACGAGCAAGAGTTTACGACAGGTTTATTGCCCACTCGATTGCACGTGAGATCGCAAAGCAGCAACGCCCCCACCCTTCATCGGACGATCACAACAAGTTTGCGCAAGAGCTTGCACTGGTAATGATGAGTAACGGAGAGTCCAGGTCTTTGCGCTATTCAGAAGTAACCGACGCGCTCATATTGCCCTTCCTTCGACGTGGACAAACGATCGACGAGTGTCGCAGAGAATTGATATCTGCGTGCTTTTTGGAGCGCAAGTCGCCAGACATCCTCTACTTCCCACATAAGAGTTTTGCCGAATTCCTCGTCGCCAAAGCATTGTTGCGGAGAATTCAATCTCCTAACGGTGGAACAACTGGGCTTGTCGACGTGATGTCCGCAGAGGTCATATCTTTTCTACGCGAACTGCTCACACCACGCGATATTCGCAAAATGACACTCGAATGTGGCAACAATGTTGAACTGCTGGAAAAACTCACAACTGCAGACGATGCGCGCGTAATTAACATGCTTCTCGATCCAGAGGTGATCGAAACCATCGCGCCGCGCATATTGGAGTTTCCTAAGGTTCTGCTATTCTTGCTCCTACAAGTGTGGAAAAGCCGAGGGCGGTCTAACAGTAAGATTCGGACAGTAGTTGAACGGATGACGCCCTATCTTACCGGCGCATTGCTGGTTCTGGCAAACGACATTTCGAAGCGGGCGCAGATAGCGGATTGACTCAGGATTCTGATGCGCATGCTGGTTGATTGACTCCCGTTGACATATCACGGTCTGCCGGCACCGACACACGTCCCGGAGACAGACACGCGCCCTGCACCATCGCATGCTCCTGTTTCAACTGACTCAGGATCCACCGCAGCCGATGTGTCACGCTGCATCGCGGAAGCACATGGGGGTGAATAGTGCGCGAGATCGTCCTCGGACACCCTTTTTGGTGTGATTTCCCCAATAATCCCAGTTCCTTGAACAGGCCTGCCTCCATGCAGGCGGTTCCCCGACCCCACGCTGCGGTGTCCGGTGGTGGTCAAGGTGTCTGACCAGCCCATCACACCGATCATCCCACCGCGCATGCGCCGCCATCCCGGCGCCGACCCCGGCCGGCGGACCGCCCGGCCTCTACCGCTGCCCTCCTGCGACGGCTGCCCGCCGCTCCCCCACAACGTGGTCTACGGCATGGGCCGGCTCGACCGCTCCGGCCGGATCGCCGAGCACACCATCAGCACCACCCTGGCATGGCAACCCGGCGACCGCCTCACCCTCACCACCGGCCAACACTCGGCCCAGCTCCACCGCGACCCCCATGGACTCCTCGCCGTGACCAGCCGGGCGTACCTCCCACTACCAGCCGCCGCGCGACAACGCCTGGGTATCGAACCGGGCCAGCGCGTCCTACTCGCCGCGACAACCGCGACCTGATGGCGCTATTCGAAAGTCCCCACGGGTACTAGATCATCTTCCCCAGGTGGTGGATGCAGCGTAGCAGTCAGACCCGGCGTAGTGGGACCACTGACGTGGGCGTCGCAGGCAGGACCGGCCGGGCAGCCTCGGGCGTGGTCAGCAGGGCCACGATGGTGACCGGACCGCCGCAGTGCGGGCAGGCCCGCTCGGCCGCCGGCTGCGGTCGCGGGCCGGTAGCAGCCGGTGCGCGAGTCGGCAGGCCAGTTGACTGGACGACTCGTCCGGGCCGCTCGCCGAGACGGCGTTCGAACGCCGTGCGTCGGCAACGGGTGGAGCAGTACGTGTGCTTACCGGCGTTGCGGCCGGTCGCGGTGAACTCGCTCCAACAGACCGGGCAGGTCTTGCTGACCGTGGTGGCGTCATCAGGCACGAGCGTTCACCGCCGCGCGTAGCTTGTCCGATGTGGACTGATGGGTGCGCAGCCGGTAGGACGGGCCATCGATACCGACCACGGTGGCGCGGTGCAGCAGCCGGTCCAGCATCGCCGCGGCGACAGTGGCGTCACCGAAAGCTGTGGCCCAGTCAGCGATCCCGACGTTCGTCGTGAGAATGGTGCTGGACTTCAAATACCTCTGGTTGATCACCTGGAACAACGCCGACGCGCCGTCGGCGGGCAGCGGGAGATAGCCCAGCTCATCGATCACCAACAGTTTCGGGCCGGCGAAGAACCGCATGCAGGTCGCCCACCGGCCCTCGACCGCCGCCTTGTGGCAGCGGGCGGCCAGATCCGCCGCGGTGGTGAAGTAGACCCGATTGCCGGCCTCGGCCGCGCCCCGGCCCAGCGCGGTGGCCAGCATGGTCTTGCCGACCCCGGGCGGCCCCACGAACAGCACGTTGGCCGCGTCGTCCAAAAACCGCAGCGTGGCCAGGTCGCGGATCAGTTTCTCCTCGACACCGGGCTGGGCGGCGAAGTCGAAGTCGGCCAGGGTCCAGGGATCGGGCAGGCAGGCGAACCGCAGCCGGGAGGCCAGTCGGCGTTGTTCGGTGGCGGTGACCTCGATCTCCAGCAGCCGTTCCAACGCGGCGGTCAGCGACAAGTTCTCGACGCGGGCGGCGTCCAGAACCCGGGGCAGCGCCTCGGCGGCGGTGTCCAGCTTGAGATAGGAGAAGTGCGCACGCAGTTGTTGATAGCGGCGGGCCTCACTCATCTGCGACCCGGATGTGGTGACAGACAACGGAATCAGTCCTCCTCGGACTCGTGGATAGGTGGTGTTGGTGGGACAGGTGCGGTGTCCAACCTGGCCGCGGTCGCGGCGTAGGCGGACAGGTCGATCACGACGTGGGCCGCCGGCCCGGTCGTGTCGTACTCAGTGACCGAGCCGCGCAGCCGGGCTGCCTCGGTCAACGCCGCCGCCGAGGGCGGACGGCGGGTCTTGTGGGTGCAGGGCCGGGCGGTGCTGAACGCGCCGAGCACGGCCTGCTCCAACGCGATGACGTGGCCCTCGTCGCGGACCACCCGCCCGGCCCCGTCCGGTGCGCGGTGGTGGATGGCGACGGTCGCGCCACCGGCGGTGACGATGCGTAGGTCGTCGGCGCCCAGCCGATAGCGGACCTGAATCTGGGCGCCGCCCAGACCAGGTGGCACCGAGTAATGGTTGCCACGGAAGGAAACCAACGCCTGCGCACTGACTGTCCGGGTGAGGTCGAACTCGGCCGGGAACGCCACCACCGGCGCCGGATGCAGCCGCTCGGCGCCGGCTAGGGCACCGACGGTGGTGCGTTGCCCGTCGCGGACCCGGCGCCGGCCGTCCAACTGGAGCGCGAGTCGATCGACCCCGGCCTGCGCCGCGATGATCGTGGTGTCATCGGCCAGGGTGCGCCACCAGCGTTGCGCGGCGGAGTGATTGGCCTTCTCCACCACACCTTTACGGTTGCCGCGCCGGGGCGGACAGGTCACCGAGTGGACCCCGTAGTGCTTGGCCACCTGGGCGAACGCGGCACTGATCCGCCCCGAGGCGGGGGTGCAGACCGTGGCCATCCGGTCGAACCGCCAGACCTCGGTGACCCCACCCAACCGGGCGAGCACCTGGTCGATGGCCTCGATCAGGTGCGGGAAGTCCTCCGCGTCGGCCAGCACCGCGCGCCAGCGACCGGAGTACGCCAGCGCGCCGACCAGCAGGTGCGCGTGTTGCCCGAGGCCCCATCCCGGTGGCGGGTCGGGCAGTTCCAGCCAGTCCCACTGGGTTTCCTCACCCGGTGGATGCGCGATGATCGCGACGTCACGGCCTCGCGCGACCTGGCAGGGCTCGCAGTGCGGCCGCAGCCGGTGCACCCGGATCGCCGCGGTCAGCGACGGGTAGGAACCGGTGAACCCCAGCTCGGCCAGTTCGTCGAACAGTGTTGAGGCCCATAAATGCGGGTCGTCGACCAGCCGGAGCTGGCAGTAGCCCAGGAACGGCTGGATCAGCGTGGGCCGGTTGCGCTGCCGCCGCCCCGGCGCACGCTGCCCCGACAGATACGCCCGGACCGTCTTGCGGTCCACGCCCAGATGCCGGGCGATCGCCGAGGCCGACCAGCCCTGCTGACGCAACGCCTGCGCCTGCACATCGTCCTCCCAAGACAGCATCCGGCCCTCCAACGACGGTCCACGGTGACCAACACCGCGAACCATCACCCGACGGGCTATTGACCAGCGCAAACGACACGCTGGAATGGACACTCACCTGAGGAAGATGATCTAGCAGGTCTGAGGAGAATCAATTAGCGCCATCAGCAGCAGCCAATCTCTCGCCAGTCGGGGATCAGACATCGGTGATCGGAGGGCGAATGGCAGCTATAGCGTGATCGGCGGCAGCATTCACCGGAATGCCGCCGAAACCAGCCACATGCCGCCAACAGCCGAGCCAACCCAGTATCCGACGAGCAAGCCATACTCGCCAGACGCAGTGGCCGAAAGTCGACGACCACTCGACCGTGTGTCAGTCCGGCTCATGTCCTGCCAGCCAGGACCGAGGTGGGAGTGCAACAGCGCGACACCGCCTCCCGCGGGTACCGACGCCAACACTCTCGTGAGGTAGTCGGCGGTGAACGCGACGTTCTCGTCCAACACTCTCTCGGCGGGATCCGGCAACACCAGATCGGTCAGCACCGCGGTGAATCGGTGCTCCCCCTTACTGGGCCGCCAGTAGGCGAAGGCGAGATCTTCTTGCCGGCCGGCCCGGTCGAAATGTGCGCGCAGTATGGCGTCGACCTGGCCAGTCATCGCTACGGCCCGCTCTCGCGCTGACAGGTAGGACTTCAGATGCGGTTCGGTCATCTCATACCTCCGGCAGGACAGTCAGCACGTGAGCCCACACGCGCTGGGGGCTCGGTGATCGGTCGAACCGCCGTGACCAGTACTGCCACTCGGCGCCCAGGCTGCTGGCCTGGGTCTTGAGCGGACCGACCGTGTCCATCGGCACCAGAGCGGGCCGGGTGTGTATCGCAGGCGGACACACGTACGGCACGGTCTGACAGCGGGCCAAAGCGATATCGCAGGACCGCCCGGCCAGCGAACCCGCCGGAATGGTCACGTGCCGCACGACGAGGTAGGGAGCTCCTGACGAGTCCTGCGAAGTCTCGACCGCGAAGCCGAGACCACGCAGGTACTCCTCCAACAGTTGGTTGCTCATCATGGTGATCAGGACGTGGGGGTCGGGCCGAGGAAGATAGCGGTGAACCGCTCCCCCTCATGGATGGACACCTCGGTGTCGTAGTGGTCGAAGACGTGATGACCAGCATCGCGGGTCAGCCGATACTCCTCGACCGGCGTGAAACCGGCGTCCTCGAGGATCCTGCGCACGGTCAGTTCGGTCTCGCCCGTGCCGAACCGCTCGCCGTTGACGAAGTAGTCACGCTTCGCCCGGTGCCCCGACTCGGCGGGCTCCTGATGTCCAGCGTCCGTCTCGATCATGGTCGTCTCCTTGCTTCCTGGTCCGAACGTGTCGATCACATCGACCCGTCCGAACACTTCAGTTGATCGCATACACTAAAGTAGACGTGCCGATCAGCGCTGTCAACTTTGGTGAACGAGCACTACGATGGTGTGCGTGACGGATGAGACGCCCACGCTGGGGCAGACACTGAAGTCAGTGCGGGAGCTACAGGGCAAGTCCCTCAAGGTGGTTGCCGACGGCGCACAGATCTCCCCCGCCTACTTGCAGAAGCTGGAGAAGGACGGTGTGACCGCACCGTCTCCGCACGTGCTGCATCGGCTCGCGGGCCAACTCGGGGTGGAGTACCTCGAACTGATGAGATTGGCCGGTTACGTCGTGCCCGGATCAACCGGCAGCGCCGGGGCGCTCGCGCAGGCGTTGAGCTCCCAGGATCTGACCGAGGAGGAGGCACGTGCCTTGGCGACGTTCCTCAAGATGTACCGCAGCGGCCAGAACGGTTGAGGACGGTGCTGGAGAACCTGGACTCCGCCGAGGAGATCAGCACGCGCGTTGACCGTCTGCTGCGAGCCGCCGACGCCTACGGCCGGTTCCCAACGCCGGTGGACGACATCGTCAAGGCAGCGGAGTTGGGGCATGCCGACGACTACGTCCTGGACGAGTCGAGGATCAGCGAGGCACCCGCTTACCTGCGCACCCTGTTGCGCAGCGCCAGAACCAAGGTCCAGGGATTGGTTGATCGACGAGCGCGGGTCATCCACATCTCGCCCGACCTCGACAACGAGGGTAAACGCCGTTTCGTGACGCTGCACGAGACGACCCACCACATCCTGCCGCATCAGCAGGACCTGCTCTACGCGGACGACAACGAGACGCTGGCACCCAGCACCAATCGCCTGTTCGAGCGGGAAGCGAATCAAGGTGCGGCCGAGTTACTGTTCCAACGAACCCGATTCACCCAGGACGCGGCGGACAGCGTGACCTCGATCGCCACGATCAGGGCGCTGGCCGAACAATACGGCTCCTCATTCCACGCCGCCGTGCGGCGTTACGCCGAGACCCACCCCGGAGCGGTGGCCGCGATCGTCCTGGACCGACCCCCCATGCCGGAAACCCACCGACCTGGACGCGACACGAGTACATGACAACTGCCGCTTGGACCGCACGGTTCGGCCCGGCCCGATGGCCCAGGACGATGAACGCCCACACCTATCCGTTCCTCACCGCTCTCGCCGTCCCCGAACTGGGCCAGGTGAACCTTCCTGATCTCAACGGCACGCCCGTCCCGGTCCGCGTCGACGTCTGCCAGACCCCCTACCGCAGCTTTGTTCTGCTCTGGACACCCCAACGGCGGCGCCTACTGCCTCGGCGCAAATTCCTCATCGCGCCGTAATGCCTCAATTATCCGCGACGTTCTCCGTGCCCTCGGTGATCGGCGGATCTCCCGGCGCCGACACAGCCATCACGCGGCCCCATTGGCGGTGCTCGCCGTCTGTCGGCCACGTCGATGTCGGCCACACCTGAACGGTGGCCTGCCAGATCCGGCTGTTTCGCACCTCGTCGGGCACGTCCAGCCGGACCCAGCTACCCACACCCAACGGGTGTGTACTTGTGGCAGTCATCCGGACCCGGCCTGCGAACTGGGCGTCGTCGAAATCTACCCGATGATCGAACCGTGCGCCGACGAAATCGGCGTCCCCGAAGTGGGCCTCGGTGAAGCTGGTTAGGCCCTCAAACACCGCGTCTGCACAGTCGAGGTCCAGCTCGAATATGGTCCTGTGGAAGTCGGTGCGCCCAGCGAAGACAGCCCTCGGGAACGCCACCCGCTTGAAGGAGGCACCGCCGAAGCGGGCACTCCCGAACCGGGTTGCAGCGAATTCGACCAGGTGCATGCTCACGAAGCGTCGAAAGTCAAGGTCGTGAAAGTCGACCCCCTCGAACCTTATCCGCCCGGTGGCTTGGGCTTCCCTGAAGCCGGCGGCAACGGCGAACTGTGCACCGGTGAACCGCGCATCGCAGTCGAAGCGGGTGTAGTCGAACTGGGCGATGACGAAGCGGGCGTGCCCAAAGTTGACTCCTGCTCCGGAGAACCGCGTCCTGCGAAACATCACCGGGCCAGTAGCTACCACGCCACGAAACGAGGTCGGACCGATGAAGTGCGCGTCATCGAAAGTGGCGGTGGCGACCTGGCATGATGACAGGTCGAAGTTGACCAGGACGGCGCGCGCGAGGTTGAGTTCCATGCCCTCCCAGAACCCCGGCAGCGGGTCATCGGAATCAGGCCCGGGTGCGAGATGGTCGGTCAGGATGCGCTGAGCGGTCAGGCGCACCTCCAGTTGCTCGCGCGCATCGGCGTCGTCCTCGGCGAGGGCGTCACGGCCAGTGGGGGAAGGCATCGCGCCTGGATCCGTGTCAGGTGTCGTGGCGGCGCGGAGCCTGGTCATCTCGGTGGGGACAGTGAACGGCATCCGCAGGAACGCGCACAGCACATGGACGATGGTCTGCCGCTGGCCGGGGTTCCCCTGCGCCAGGCGCTCCAGGGCATAGAGACCGGCAAGGCGGACTGGTGACTGGGGTGAGCCCAGTTGGTCGGCCCCCCGGGTATAGAGCTCGGTGATCCGACGGGCTTCCGCGTCTGCCTCGGCCGCCGCAGCGACCCGTTCCTGATGCTGCCTGGCCTGCTCGGCCTGTTCTTGCTGGAACCGGAAAGCTCGGTCCACCGCCAATTGATCACGCTGTTTCTGCCTCAGACCAAGCTCAGTGGTCCGCTGCCGGCGAGCGGTCAGCCACAACGCCACAGCACCTCCGGCACCGACCACGATGGTGCCCGCGGTCTTGATCGCATCCAGTTGGCCAGGATGTTGGCCGTTGCCGAACTTGATCAACAACAAGATGGCCAAACCGATCCCGATGATGATCACCAATACTGTCGTCCAGGTTATGGCCCGGTTCGACAACACCGAGACATCATCCTCGGCGAGCGCCGGTTGTGGTGACGGATCGGGATCGGGCACGATCTCGGACGGTGATGTCATGGTCACGTCTACCATGCCGGTGGCGGGCGCCTGCACGCTACTACACCCGCGCCCTTGGAATTGATCGGCAAGCGGATCGATGCCTGGGTACGGAGAAACTGGCGCCAGGTCGTGTCGGTGTGCGTGCCGGCCCGGGCGGTATCCGCAGTCCCTTGAGCACCCTACGGATCATCGAGGCACCGACACGGTGGCCGAGTTTCGGAGTTCGCCCTGGATTCTCTGGGAGCCCCACGTCGGGTTCTTGGTGCCCATGCGCTCGATCAATGCCGAGATATCGTGACTGATCGGCGGGCGGCCCGAGCGGCGTGGATAGGTCCACTTCTGGGCGATCAGTCGGCGGTGCCAGCGCAGCAGCGTGCCCGGGGTGACCAGGCGGTGCCCGCGCAACGCCGTCGGCAACAACCTGGCAAGGGCAGCAGCACCGCCCGATCGACTGGCCGGACGCAGGTCTTGGAGTCGCTACGCGGCGAGTGGAATCGCGCCGGACGCCGACCAGTACCTGAGGGAGCTGAGTCAAGGGCCGAAGTGCACGAACCCGGCCCACAACACCGGGCTGTACGGATATCGGCGGCGAAGGGTCCCGACGGCTTCGTGGAAGGCCGTCACCGGCTCGTGCCCCTCAGCCCACAGGCGGTAGAAGTCGTCGGCGAGTTCCTCTGCCACCTCGTCGTCGATCTTCCACAGCGCGCCGATCACGGCGCGGAACCCTATCAGCTGGAAGGCCGACGCGAGGTGCATGGCCTCGTCGGCGAGCAACCCGCCGCTCAACGCCGTCGTGCACGCGGACAGGTAGACGAGGCACCGGTCGGCAGCCGGCAGCGCCGCGATGTCCCGCACGGACAGCCTGCCCCGGGTCAGCAGCACGGCACTCGACGCCGGATCGGTGAGATTTGTGATCGCGTGGCACGCGAAGTGCACCAACCGCGCGTGCCGCAGTTTCGCCAGGACGGTCCGCTGGTCAGCACCGTCGTCGGAGACCACGTCCACGGGGGCACCGAGGTGCCAGGCAACGGCAGCCGCCTCCGCACCAGCCCGCCGCAGCGGTTTCTGGCCCGCCGTAGTGGTCATGGCCACGACCAACTTCCCGCTGTCCGGATAACCGGTCGGGCGGCGTCGCGCATGGCGCAGGGCGCGCAGCGTCGTCGTCATGGAGGACACGACTCGATCAGGGGCCGGTGCGGCGTCGCGGGGGCGCCAGTTCACGGCGGCGTGCACAGGCAACGCGCACAGCGCTCCGGTCGGCATCCACCAGATCCGGTCGACGCCGGGCCCGAGGCGGACGCGCACGACGTCGGTGATGTTGCCGGAAAGCCAGGTCATCACGCGTTGGACGGCATCGTTCGTGCTGTCGTCCGTGGCCTCGGTGGCCGTCGTCAGCTCCGCCGCGAGCTGATTCCCCTCCTGCCACACCGCACTCGGCAGCGGTTGCACCTCGACGTGGCCACCACGGACGATTAAGGCGTCACACCGGTGTCGTGACGCGTTGACGATCACCACCGCACCGCCCGCACCGGCCGCCAGCAACTCGTGGATCTCCGGCGGGGCCAGGAAGTTGCCCTGACCGGGAACGGTGCGGCGGATCTCCTCGACCACGGCTTCCCATTGCGCCGCCATGTCCCGGCGCCTGGCCGCGGGGTCGGCCAACGACACCGGATCCGCGTCGAACTCGTTGCTTGCGGCGGTGTCGGCGGTGAGCAACCGAGAAAGACGAGTGAATTCGTCAGCGAGCCGTTCATCGACCTGACGCACCGCTTCGACCTCGTGGACGTGGTCGATCGCCTGTCCGATGAGGATTCCGCGCGCTCGCTCGAGGATCATCACCGCGCGCGGCCAGTCGTTGCGCTGCACGGCCACCGCGGCGGCGTCGGCGCCCAGCCCGGCGAGTCGCGCGAGCTGGCGCTGGCGGCTGTCCCAGCCGAGCTGCCTGCTCGTCAGCGCGGGCAGTTCGGCCAGTGCCATGCCGTACGCGGCATCGGCGGTCGCCCAGTCGCCTCGCCCGCCGCTCAACCGCCCGAGCTGGAGTGCGGCCGAGGCCCGGATCAGGGTCGAGGTGTCTGCGACGGCCGTGCACCGGGCGAAGGCGGCCTCCGCCGCACGACCAAACCCGGCGTCCTGCCCAGCGAGATCCTCCCGTTCGCGGCGCAACCGCAGCGCCATGCCGAGGTTGAACCAGGCACCACCGCTGTCGGTCTCGCGCGCACCCTCCGCGGCGATGGCGAGCGCCGCGTCGAGGTCGTCTTCGTTGCCTGCGAGCAGGTAGCGCTCCCGCAGTGGTGCGGACAGCTGGTAGACCGGCCGGCGCCGTTCGGGTCCTGCGCCGGCCGCCGGGTCGACCGCCGCGCGGTAGGCCTTGATGCAGTCGTCGAGGTCGCCTTCGCTGCCGAGGGCTTCGAAGCGCCGGAACAGGGCGAGTCCTTCGTTCATCCGCAGGCCGGGTCGCTGCGGGTGATCGGCCGGTGCTTGGGCGAACGCCGCACGGGCCTCGCGAACTGCCCCGTCGACGTCAGCGCGCACGCCGGTGGCCTCGAACCGGCGCAGCAGCGCGGCCGCGAGCCCGGCTCGGCGCCGGAACCGGCCCGGGTGGCCGGGCGCCGTGGTCTCGACCGACTCCCGCACCAGGGCGATCGCCTCGTTGAGGTCGGTGAGGTCGCCCGTCCACTCGTGCCGCGCCCGCAACGCGTTCGCGGCGTTGGCCAGCAGCGCGGGGCGCAACGGATGGTCGGTGGCGCTGGCCAGGGCAAGCGCGGTGCGGCTGGCCCGTATCGCCTCAGCGGCGCTGTCCCGGTCCTGCCGGAAGGCGAAGTCACGCAGCAGGGCCAGGGTCAAGGTGCCGAGGTGGCCCGGCCGCTCGCGATCACTCGTGTCGGTCACGGCCACCGCCGCGCGCGCGGTGCGCACGGCACGAGCGAGATCCCTCGGGCGCCGCCCGTGCTCGAAGCGGGTGCGATACGCACCGCTGAGGCTCGTGAGGCTGCTCGCCCGGTGTGCCGGACGCGAAGAGCAGGCGCGCACGGCGATCCGGCCCGCGCCGACCGCCGCGTCGAGGTCGGCGGGATCGCCCAGCCGCTCGAACCGGTCACGCAGTGCGGCGCACAACCCGGCGTGCAGTTCCGCCAGCTGATCGGTGGCGGGCTCCGCCCGGGCTGCGGCCCTCCTCATGTCCACGGCCGCCACCAGATCGCCCGGCCGGTCCGTCAGCCGCCAGCGAGCCTGGTGTGCCGCAGCACCGAGCAGCAGGGCCGCCACCCGAACCGCCCCGGTCGGCGGCGCGGTGCCGGCTCCCGCAGCCGCCGACTCGATCGCGGCATCGAGGTCGGCGCGCTCGCCGCCGCCGAGGAAGCGCGCGTGCAGCGCCTTGGCCAGCAGGATCTGCAACTTGGCGGTCTCCACCGGGTCCGCAGAGCCGGCGGCCAGCGCGGCCCGCAGCATGCGGTCGGCCTGGTCCACGTCCGGCGCGGAGGAGGCGAGCAGCGCCGACACCACCTTGATGGTCAGCGATGCGCCGAAGCGGTGGTGCTCCAGGGCGGGCACGACCGCAGCCAAGAGCACCGGGACCCTGGCCGCCTCCTCGCTCCCTCGGCCACCCGGCACGGGCTCGCTGAGCATCACGGCCATGCTCGCTTGCAGCACGCACAAGTCGGGGTAGGCAGGTGGAGCACACGCCAGCGCTTGGTTTTCACGGGCGATGGCCCGCTTGAGAAAGGTGCGGTTGCCCTTGGCTTGGAAGAGCTCGAACAACACCGAGGCGTGGTCGTGCTGGTACGCCACCAGCTGTTCACCGTCGTCCCGGCACTGCGCC
>DASUJK010000152.1:0-21983 GCA_036279295.1 Pseudonocardiaceae bacterium
AGGTAGCGCTTGGCCGCGTCGTACCACTGACTGGACGGCAGGCCCGCGTAGTACACGGCGGACACCTCGTCACGCTGCGCCAGCCACTCGGCCAGCGCCTGCGCGTTGGCCACGTGCCGCTCCATGCGCAGCGACAGCGTCTCCAGGCCCTGCAGGATCAGGAAGCTGGTCAGCGGAGCGATCGCGCCACCGGTGTCGCGCAGCCCCTGCACCCGCAGCTTGGCCGCGAAAGCGCCTGGCCCCAACGCTTCCCAGTACTTCAGGCCGTGGTAGCTCGGGTCGGGCTCGTTGAAGTCGGGGAACCGCTGGGCGTGCGCGCCGAAGTCGAACGTGCCACCGTCCACGACGACCCCGGCGATGGCGGTGCCATGGCCGCCGAGGTACTTGGTCGCCGAGTGGACGACGATGTCGGCGCCGTGCTCGATCGGCCGCAGCAGGTACGGGGTGGGCACGGTGTTGTCGACCACCAGCGGCACACCGTGCTCATGGGCCAGGTCGGCGACGGCCCGCACGTCCAGCACGTTGGCACGCGGGTTGCCCAGTGACTCGGCGAACAGCAGCTTGGTGTTCGGCCGGATCGCGGCACGCCACTCGTCCAGGTTGTCGGGGTCCTCCACGAAGCTGACCTCGATGCCCAGCTTCGGCAGCGTGTAGTGGAACAGGTTGAACGTGCCGCCGTAGAGCGACGCACTGGACACGAAGTGGTCGCCCGAACTGGCCAGGTTCAGGATCGCGGCCGTCTCGGCAGCCTGACCGGACGCGAAGGCGACAGCCGCCACACCGCCTTCCAGCGCGGCGACCCTCGCCTCCAGCACGTCCTGCGTCGGGTTGTTGATCCTGGTGTAGATGGCGCCCGGCTCGGCCAGGCTGAACAGTGCGGCAGCGTGTGCGGAGTCCCGGAAGACGAACGACGTCGTCTGGTAGATCGGGGTCGCCCTGGCGCCCGTGGCCGGATCCGGCGAGGCACCGGCGTGTACCTGCTTGGTCTCGAACGACCAGGCTGACGTGTCTTCGGTCATCGCGTTTCGCTCCAGGGTCGACGGTGTGCACAGCGCGTTACCTCGACGCTAGCCGTTAGGCCAGATGTACGACACGCGATCCCGCAGTGTGGGACGGCCACCACCTCAACACCCACCCGGCCGGACACAGCCGAATTGGCAAATCATTGATGGCTCAGCAATTCCCGGTGATCACTCATCCTATGTGGTGATCTACCTGTGTGGATGCCCATATTCGTTGCCTGCCCGGCATACCGTGGGTGAAACCAACCCGAGACGGGAGCCCACAGTCATGTCCGAGATCGTTTCGACCGCACGCCGGCGAGAGTTGGGCGCGGAGTTGCGCCGCATCAGGGAGGGCTGCGGTTACAACGGAATCGACATGGCGCTACGGCTCAACTGGGCGCCCAGCATGGTCTCCAGGGCGGAGACCGGCAAACGCCCGATGACCCGCATCGAAGTGGCTACGTACACCGCTTTGTGTGGGGTGGCGGGCCAGCGGTTGACCGGATTGCTGGGTCTGGCTGACGAACCGGACGACAACCGGCTCAAGTCACATGGCGACCTGGTGGCCGATGCACTGCGAACGCTGGTCTTCCACGAGCAAACAGCTGTCGAGATCGAGAGCTTCCAGCCGATCTACATTCCCGGCGTCGCGCAGACGGAGGACTATGCACGCGCGGTGTTCGAAGGCACCGGCATCATCAAGCCGGCCGACATCGAGAACTTCGTCCAGATCAGGGTTGCCAGGCGCGACGTCATCACCAGGTTTCGGCCGGCGCAGTGCACCTTCTACGTCCACGAGAACGTGCTGCGCACGCCGATCGGCAGCCCGCAGGTAATGCACGAGCAGATGCTGCACCTACTGTTCCTGGACACCCGACCACAATGCTCCATTCGAGTGGTTCCGGTGACCGCAGGCAGTCGCGGCACGGCGGCCGGATCGTTTCAGATTTTCGGCTACACCGAAGGTGCGCCAGTAGTCTGCGTCCAGCACGAGTCCACCAGTGAGTTCCTGGAAAACGGCCACCACCTGGCCAGCTATCGAAGCGTGCTGCGGCGACTCGCTAGTGTTGCTCTGGACGAAGCGAGCTCCAGGGCCATGATTGCCCTGGTCGCAAGCGACTACGAGCGACAGGGAGTGGCCGGCTATGAGCGTGGCGCCGGAGAACGAGCAGGACTGGCGCAAGAGCAGCTATAGCGGTGGTGGTGGCAACGACTGCGTCGAGGTGGCAGTTGAGGTTGACACGGTTGGAGTAAGGGACTCCAAGCACATCGCCGGTCCCCGGTTGCAGTTCTCCCCGACTGCTTGGCGTACGTTCGCGCATCGCATAAGGTGATCCACCGGTCAACCACATCGAGAAGCTCGGCCGCCTGCCTTATGTTCAGGAGATCTGATGATCGGACGGTGGCGGCTCGCTGCTCTGGCGGGCGTGCTGCTGATGACCGGCACCCTGGTCGCCGTGGCGGCGGAACCCGCCGCCGAGGCCGCACCGCCGGTACCGCAGAGTGATTCGTTCTACCAACCACCAGCCGGATTCGCGTCGACGGCGCCGGGCACGGTCCTACGCACGAGGCAGGTGACTGCCGGCGCGTTCACGAAGTTCCGGCAGCATGCGATGGCGTGGCAGGTGCTGTACCGCACCACGGACAACGAGGGCCGACCGGAAGCCACGGTCACGACCGTGATGCAACCGTCGGGCTCGAAGCCGTCGAAGCTCCGGCCGCTGGTGTCCTATCAGGTGGCCGAGGACAGCGCCGCGCCGCAGTGTGGCATCGGGTACCAACTCCGGCGGGGTGCGAAGAACGCGAACATCGTCGCGAAGACCGAGATCGTGCTCATCGACGCCGCCCTGTCGAAGGGCTGGGTGGTGACCGTGCCCGACTACGAGGGGCCGAACAGCGCCTACATGGCCGGACGGCAGGCGGGCCACGCTGTGCTGGATGCCATCCGGGCGACCGAGAGTTTCCGCAGGACCGGGCTGAACGGCGCGGCCACGAACGTCGGCCTGTGGGGCTATTCGGGTGGTGCGCTGGCGTCGGACTGGGCTGCGGAACTCCAGTCCAGCTACGCACCGGAGTTGAACATCGCCGGAGTCGCCGAGGGTGGCCTGACGGTCGAGCCCGCCGAGATGCTGGACCAGATCAACAAGGGCAGCTACGCCGGTATGGCGATGAGCGCGATCGCCGGACTGCGGCATGCCTATCCGCAGCTGGACACGTTCCTGGACCGACACCTCACGCCGGCCGGCGCGGCCGCGTTCGCGCTGGCGGCCAGGCAGTGCAACTCGGCCAACGTCGCGACGTTCGCGAGGCGGGACGTGGACCGCTACTTCACCGTGCCGCACGCGCTGACCCAACTGGTGCCCACCCAGGTGTTCACCGAGGACACGCTCGGCCAGCACACCCCGACGGCGCCGCTGTACCTCTACCAGGCGGTGCACGACGAGGTGGCCCCGCAGGCCGAGGTGGACGCGATGGTGGCGTCGTACTGCAACGACGGCGGTGCCGTCACCTACCACCGGGACATCCTGAGCGAGCACGTTGCGCTCGTCATCACGGGTGCGCCGGGCGCGTTGGAGTGGCTGGCCGCGCAGCTGGGCGGCACGCAGGCGGACGCCGGTTGCCACACCAGCACGGTGGCGTCGTCGCTGCTCTCCCCCAGCGCGTTGTTCACGATGGGTATCGCGCTCTACGACGATCTGTTGGCGCTGGCCGGTGAGCCGATCGGCCCGGACGACATGTCGTGATCCCTACAGCCAGCCCCGGTCGAACGCGATCCGCACCAGGTCGACCCGGTTGCGGGCACCGCACTTGTTGATCAGGCTGGACGTGTAGTTGCGGACCGTACCCTCGGACAGGAACAGCCGGCCGGCGATCTCCCGCGCGGACGCGCCCTCGGCCACCAGCCGGACGACGTCGAGTTCCCGCTGGGTGACCGGGATGTCGGCCTCCAGCGCCGCTACCGCCAGTGTCGGGTCGAAGACCCGCTGGCCGGCCGCCACGCCCCGGATCGCGGCCAGCAGCTGCTCGGCGGGCGCGTGTTTGACCACGAAACCCCGGGCGTTCGCCTGTAGTGCGCGCTGCAACATGCCCGGCTTGTTCAACGCGGTCAGGATCAACGTGGCGCACTTGGGCACCCGCTCGGCCAGTTCCGCGGCCGCCGCGAGGCCGTCGATGCCGGGGATGTCGATGTCCAACACCGCCACGTCCGGCCGGAGTTCCACGATCCGCTCGACGGCCTGGTCGCCCCGGCCCGCGACGCCGACCACGTCCAGGTCGCTCTCCAGCTCGATGAGCGACACCAGGGCGGACCGGATCATCACCTGGTCCTCGGCGAGGAACACCCGGATCTGGGCCACGCCGTTCGCCGCGGCGGGATACGTGCTGGTCACCCGTCCACCTCCACCGGTACGGGGCTCGACGACTCATCGATCGGCTCGACCGGGGTCGGCAGCGGCACGCTGGCCTCCAGGACGAAGCCGCCGTCGCGCTGGGACTTCGCGGTGAGCCGGCCGCCGAGTGAGTTCAACCGCTCCCGCATGCCCCGGATCCCGTGGCCGCCGGATGGCGACCGGGTCACCTTGATCGCCGGGCCGTCGTTGGCCAGGGTGAGCACCGCTCGGCCGTGGTCCACGCGCAGACAGATGTCACAGTGGGTGGAGTCGCTGTGGCGCAACACGTTCGTCGCGCCCTCGCGGACGATCCACGCCAGGGTTTCGGCAACCTGACTGTCTAATGTGACCGGAGCGATGTCGGTCGACGTGGCCACGCCCGCCGACTCCAGGATGGTCTGCGCGTTGGCGATCTCACCGTCCAGCGACACGTCCCGCATGCCGGCGACCACCGACTGCATCTCGCCGATCGACTCACGCAGCAGCGCCCTGGCGTCCCGCAACTCGGCGCTGGCACGGGCCGGATCCTTGTCACCGAGCCGTTCCACCAGCTCCAGTTTGAGCACCACGACCGACAATCCGTGACCGAGCGTGTCGTGCAGGTCACGAGCCCAGCGCAGGCGCTGTTCGCTGACCGCCAACTGAGCCAGCTCGGACCTGGTGTCCTCCAGGTCCCGGGCGAAGACCACCAGCCGAGGAATGGCGTAGAAGATCAAGGACGAGAGCGCGAACTCCTCGAAGTTCCGCCCGACATCGGACCCGTTGAAGTCCCGAGTGGTCAGCCCGAAGTAGACGATCAACAGGGCGATCGTGACCGCTCCCCTGGCCCGTCCGGTCAGGCACAGCAGCATCACGGAGAAGCTCAGCGCGGGCGGTGCCGCGAAACCCATGCCGAGCACCATGAACAGAACCACTGACCAGATCAGACCGACGATGGTGACGATCTTCGTGCCGCGCTGGCGGCGCTTGCCACGCAGCACACTGACCACCGACCAGATGTAGCTGGCGAACCACAGCGCCCAGCCGACCAGCGCGAACACCTGAGTTGCCACACCGGTGTAGGAGAAGGAGGCGCGAAACGGCACGCTCGCGATGAGCAGGCCGTACGCGGCAAGGCCGATCAGGGCGAGCAGGCCGGCCAGGTGACCGGTGCCCTCGCTGCCCAGCCGCAGTCTGCCGAACAGCCGGCCGAACAGCTGGCCGAGCAACCAGCGCCGAACCGACCTGAGCTGGGCGTGCCTCCCGGCATCGACCATGGCCATGTGACCTCATTTCCCCCGCCACGTCCCGACGCCGGCGCGGGTTGTCGATGGTACTGCGATGAGCCGTGAACCGACTGCGGCTGGCTAGATCCACCCTCTCGTGCTGGCGATCTCGGCCGCTTGCAGGTGGTTCTGACCTCCGGTCTTCGCGAGCACCGTATTCATCAAGAGTCCGACCGCTTCTGGTGAGATACCGACCGTCTCGCAGATCTCCCGCACCGAGCCACAGCGTGCCGACGCCGTGAGCACGATCCGTTCCCTCGGCGTGAGCGGCGCCGATGGCCGACCACCGTCATCGGCCAGGTCCATGTCCACGAACCGACTGCCCGCCGCCACGGTCCGCACCGCGTCGGCGATCCGATGCGGCGACGCGGTTCTGGCCACGTAGCCGTTGACCCCGGTCCGCGCGGCCAGATGAAACGTGCCGGAAGTCGTGATACTGGACTGAATCAACACGCGCGTGCCGCTGTCGGCGATCTGTTCGGCGACCGCCACACCGTTCATGCCGGGCAGGCCGGCGTCCAACAGTGCCACATCAGGTCTCAATTCGTACACCGCCGCCAGCGCGGCCGGACCGTCTCCGTACTCGCCGACGACCGCGATGTCGGGCTCCAGTGCGAGCAACTGGGCGACCGTGCTGCGGACGAGTTCGGCAGCGTCAGCCAGGATCGTCCGGATCTCACTCATCGCTGGCTGACCCCTGTCCTCACTTCAGTTGTCCGGCTCGCGGCCTCAAGTGAGTAGAAGTTAGCACCGTCGACGGAAGGTCGGATTGCTCCGTTCGATTCGACGAATGGCCGGGTGAGAACGATTCCGGAGCGCTGGTCAAGCCCAACGTCCTCGCACACAGAGCCCATTTTCGACAGTGTGTGCGCAACTGGACACCGACCGCGCCGACGGTCGGTCAAACCGGCCAAAACTCAAGCCGCAGAGCGGCGTTTCGTCCGGTTTCTCCGTCACGGTGACTTCTTCGCCGGGCGTCGTCCCGTTACGCGGCGCCAGCTGCCCGCGTTGTGTTCCTGCCAGCCCGGCAGGCTCTCGCCGTCGTGTCGGGTCCGGTCGACATCGCCCGCACCGCCGCTGATCATGAAATCGCCGACGCTGCTCTCCCGTTCCCAGTCCAGGCCGAGGCACCGGGTGGACAGTTCGATCTCGCCGACACCGAGGCCGCACGGCGCCAGGCCCATCGCGGTGCAGACCAGGTAGAGCGTCTGGTACACGACGCCGACGTGTTTCAGCGTTGTGGCATACGGGATGCCGCTGTACTGCCAGCCCAGCCGCTGGAACCTGGCCGTGATGGTCACCAGCACGTCCGGTGCCGCCACGTTGCCGGCCGAGATGGACGCGACGGAGAGCATGGCGTCCACATCGGACCGAGAGGTGTTCACCCGCACCAGTTGGTGGCCCGCCGGGTCGTAGAAGTAGATGCCGGCGGGCACCCCGGCGCACCGCTGGACCGTCAGCCATAGGTCCAGCTCACCGGCGCCACCCCCAGCCGGGTACGGCTTGTCCACGCCTCGGTAGGGCATCTGGCTGGCGGCGTCGGGTCCGTAGACGGCTCGGACCCGTGCGGTGCGGTAGAGGAGTTCGCCGAGCTGGTCGGCATCCAGTGGTCGCTCGCCGGGGCAGCGGATGGACTTTCTGGTTTCCAGGGCGACTGTGAGCTGGGGATCGACGGCGAGTACCCGGTCGAGGTCGGGGACGGGAAGGGGTAGTCGGGGGCCTGCGGGCAGCTCTCGGATGGGCTGCTCGTGCTCGATGTCGTCGATGAACCGGAAGGTGGCGCCGAAATCCTCGTCATGCCGTCCTGACCTGCTTCGGGTGTGGAACAGGAGATCATGGAACCCCCACTGCCGCAGTCTGGTCCGCCGTGCCTGCTCAGCCGGGTCGGCGCGGTCGGTCGCCGATGTGTTGACCAGTTCCAACAGGCCCGCCCCGACCAGCAGGTCCAGCACCGCCCGTGCCGCGTCGGCGGCGCCGCGACCGGCGACGCCCACCAACTCCCGCACGGTCCGTTTCGTCGATGCCGCGCCGACCACGCCGATCAACCGGGGATCGACCAGTCGTGCCCGGTACACACTCAGTGGGCTCTCCAGCGCGATCACGCCGTCCACCTGGTGCAGGTAGGCGAACCTGGACAGCCGCACGACATCGGTGTCCGCCCGGCTGGGCGCCCCGACCAGACCGCCGAGTCGGGCACCGGCCGACATCGGCACCACCTCGGCCGACGTGGCCGAGTCCAGCTCGACGGAGTGCACCAGCAGGAACTGGAGCCGCTCCAACAGTTCGTGCAGCCTGCTGACCTCGGCCGACGGGTCGGCGGCACCGCTGATCACCAGGTCCACCACGTTGGCAGGCCGGGTCGGCCCGAACGTCAGGCGGTCCAGGGCCAGAGCCAGCCCTGGCGACGCGTCCGGCACCAACTGGTTGCCCCAGCGGTGCGCGATGACCACGTCGGTCGGCCCGCGTTCCACGACCACGTCGTCGCGGAACGACACCAGTCTTCGGGTGCCGACACCTACCGGTGGGCTGGCACCTGCCATCAGGAAGTCCATGGCCGGCTCAGACGAACATCGCGGTCGGATTGAGCTGGTCCTCGGCCGTGGCGACCGGCAGCCAGCCCTGCTGGACGGGCACGTCGAACAGGCGGCCGGGCGCGTATCGGGTCCAGAAGTGCCGCATGCCGGGCACCATCACCTTCACCACCGGCAGGCCGATGTCCGGGCGGGTCATGTCGATGGCCAGCAGGTCCATTCCCTTGGCGCGCACCAGCTCCTGGCAGGCCAGCAGGTCGTCGGCCAGGTCGTCGGAGGTGGGCAGTGTCAGGTCGGCCGCCGACACGGCGGGCAGGTTCGGGTCGGGCAGCAGGTAGGGGTGGTCGGCGGCGCGGGCGCCTGCCCACCAGTCGCGCTGCGTCGGGTCGGCGGCGCGGTAGCCGGTGCCGTCGGGCTTGGTGAACGCCACGAACGGCAGGAACTGGTTGAGCTCGCTGACCGCGCGCAGCCCGGCGACATGCGCGTCGTGGTGGGCGCCGAAGCCGAAGATGATGTCCTCGCTGGGCTTGTCGACGCGGCGGCTCACCGCGACGATCGCCGGGATGCCGAAGTCCGACGTGAGGTCCAGCGCCCACAGTTCCCGGCCGAGCCTGGCGTACTCGGCGCGGACGGTGGCCACCCACGGCTCGTTGAGGGAATCCAGGTCGAAGGCCCTGCGGCGCAGCCGGTTGTACCACCAGATGGCCACGGCGTCCCGCTCGACGAGTTCGTAGAAGCCTTGCAGGGCGGCGTCTTCGATGCTGGTGCCGGCAGCGCAGCCGTTGGAGTCGGCGATGGCGTAGGCGGGGCCTCGGTTCGGGTAGCCGTAGAACAGCAGCGATGTCGGCACGTACCGGGTGCGCTGCTGGGTCAGTGACCACATCGGTGTCCAGTCCAGCGCGGCCCGCTCGTCCAGCGGGTCGGCGACGGCCTGGAACATGATCCGCCGTGCGTTCCACTCCGCCCGCTGCTCGAACTGCGTGTCGCTGAACAGCATGGATGCGTTGGGGTGCACGGCATCGGCGTTGAGTTCGGCGTAGCTGGCCGTGATGGTCGGCTCGTCGCCCGCGTACACGCCGCTGTAGCGCTCCAGTGCCTCACCGAGTGCGCTGGCCCTGGCCTGGATGTCGGTGACGCCCTTGCCGCAGCTGTGCGTGCGCAGGCCGTCACGCAGGCCCTGCAGTGACGTGACGCGGTAGGCACGGTTGTAGCCGGACGAGTAGCCGCGCACGAACGGCAGGCCGGTGGCGATCGGCTTCAGTTCGGGCACCACGCCGGTGATCGGGTCGACCAGGCCGCCCCAGGTGGCCATCATGTCCTCTGGCGAGCGGGACCGGTGGCCGCCGTCCGTTGCCGATGCCTTGCGCCTGGACGCGATCACCAGCGGGCGGTTCATGGTGGCCGCGACCAGGTCGGCGTCGCCGCAGGTCGGGCACTGTGGCCTGCGGGTGACCGGGTGGGTCTCGGTGCGCAGCGACGCCGTGTCGATGGTGAGCACGGCGTGGGTGCCGGCGTGGCGGTGGCCGGCCAGCCAGTGTGCCGCCGCGGTGGCCACGGCTCCGGCGGCCAGTTGGCGGGTGGGCGGGATGTCCACGGTCGGCGGGGCGACCCGGGTGCCGGGCAGCCGCGACTCCAGGTAGTCCTCGGCCCGGCGCTGGCCGCGCAGCCGGATCTCAAGACAGTGGTAGCAGGCGCCGTCGGGCACGAAGACCGGACCGACGTAGCAGATGACGCCGACCGGCTTGGCCAGCAGCCATGGCCGGCCTGCCGCGCGCCGGGCCTGGTCGAAGGCGGCCAGTTCGGGGCGCAGGTAGTCGTCGGTGAGCACGACGTCCAGGCCGCCGGTGTCGGACAGGTCCAGGCCGGCCGCGCAGTCGGCGGGCACAACGCCGAACGTGGTCAGCCGGACGCCGGTCTGTCGTGTCGCCTCGTCGCCGTGCAGGTTCAGTGATTCCCAGTAGCCGGCTGTCCGTTCGTCGGCGTCCGGGTCGACGTCGACCACCTGGCCGCTGCGCAACAGCCCGGCGACCACGGCCCGCACCCGGTCGGGTGGCACATCGGGATCCAGGGCCTCGGTGATGGCGGTCAGGTCGTGTTTGCCGTCCAGCAGCGGGAACAGCCGTTCGGCCAGCGGGTCGGTGACCACCGCGCTGCCGTGCTCACACAGCAGGTAGACGCCCTCACCCCGGACGACCGATACGCCGAGATGACGCCTGATCCCCGGCACGCTGGTGCTCATGTCCCCCCTCGTTGTCGATCGGCCGGGTGGGCGAACCCCCCAAACCCGCCCACCCGGCCCCGGCCAACCGCGGCTAGCCGACTTCGGCGCCCCGCTCGTCGGCCTGAGAGGTCGGCGGCGCGAAGCAGACGATGCAACCGCACCAGCACAGGGTCTCTGCGGTCGGCGTGACGGTGCGGGTGGGGTCGATGACGGCACCGAGGTCACCGTCGAGCATCGTGATCATCAGGTCCGAGCCATCGGCTTCGGTCAGTAGACCAGCGTGCATGTAGAACTCCCGGGTTCGTGCTGTGTGACGACATTCTGGATCCAGGAGGATCCGGATAGTGAGTCTCGTAGCACGGAACCGTGCCGAACAGTGCGGACAGCACCAGCCCGCATGACGTTTGTCATGGACTTGGGTGAGGAGTCGAACACGCTGCGCGACAGTCAGCCGTTCAGCAGGTCGTGCAGGTGACGACGACGGAACATGCGGTGGTCGAACTGGCGGGCCAGCGGTGGTGGCGGCACCACCATGACCCGGCACTGCGCCCGCGCGACGCAGTAGCGCACGACCGAGCGGTGGGTGGCGCGGCGCAGCCGGCCACCCCGGCCTGCGCCCACCACGATCAGATCGTCATCGCGGTCGGCCAGTGAGCTGAGCACCCAGCCGGGGTCGCCCCGGTCGACGCGCAGTTTCACCGGGTGATCATCGGGCACACCGCCGAGCGCGTCGTCCCAAGCGGTGCGCAGTTCCCGCATCGCACACGCCACCCACAGCTGACGCAGATGGGGTTCGGGCACCCGGCGATCCAGCGTGTCACCGCCGGGCGGCGTCCACGCGAGAACCGAGTAGAGGACGGCGTCCCGCTCGCGCGCTTCGGCCAGCGCCGACCGCAGCGCGTGCAGGCTGCCGATCGAGCCGTGCACACCGACGAAGATCCGCGAAATACTGCCGCCCATGACCATATTTTCCCACCACAGCGCCGAGATCGAGCGTCAAGATTGCGCTTATGTGAGCGAGCCGTCCCCTTACGCCAGCATGCCCCGGCCGAGCCAGTCGCTCTGGTCGCGAACGCCGGGCAGCGTGAAGAAGTAGCCGCCGCCGTAGGGCTGGATGTAGTCGACGAGCGGCTCGTCGATCAGCCGCGTCTGCACGGTCTCGAACCCGCGCTCCAGGTCCTGCTGGTAGGCGCAGAACACCAGGCCCACGTCGATGTTGCCGTTCAGGTCGACACCGGCGTCGTAGTTGTAGCCACGGCGCAGGATGCGGTTCTTGTCGGTCTTCGCCGTGCGCGGGTTGGCCACCCTGATGTGCGCGGTCAGCGGGATCGTGTAGCCGGTCGGGTCGGCAGCGTAGTTCGGGATGTCCTTCTCGTGCACGCCGTCCAGCGGGGCGCCCGTGCTGCGCTTCCGGCCGAACATCAGCTCCTGCTCCTTGAGCGACACCCGGTCCCAGAACTCGACGAGCTGCCGGATCACCCGGACCGCCTGGTACGAGCCGTCGGTCGCCCACGCCGGTTCCTTCGTGCCCGGCTGCACCCAGATCAGCTTGTTGCCGTCCGGCACGGTCGGGTTCGCGATGCCGTCCTTGAAGCCGAACAGGTTCCGTGGCGTGCCGGTGGGCCTCGGCTGGGACTTGAAGCCGTTCATCCGCCACCGCAACTGCATGGCGCCACGGGTGTTCTTGGTGATGTCCCGCAGCGCGTGCTGCACGGTGTCCTGGTGGTTGGCGCAGATCTGGAGGCTCAGATCGCCCTGGCACCACTTGGGATCCAGCGAGTCGTTGGGGAAGCTGACCATCTGCTTGAGCTTGATCGGCTTGCGGTCGCTGATGCCGAACCGGTTGTCGAACAGCGACGAGCCGACCGACACCGTGACGGTCAGGCCGTCGGCCGGGACCACCGGGCCGAGGATCTCGCTGTCCGCCGGCGGCGCGGCCAGGCCGAGATCGGCCGGCGTGCCACCGGCGGTGAGGAACCGGATGCGCTCGGTGAGAGTCTTCATCAGCAGAGCCAGCCCGGCTTTGCCGTTGGCCGTCACGTCGAACGACGCGAACATCGCCGCGTCCTGCTGCGGGGTGAAGATCCCGGCCTGGTGCACGCCGTGGAACGGCACGGACGCCAGCTGGTCGCTCGCCTCGGTGGCCTGGGTCGTGGCGGCAGCGGCATCAGCGTGCGCGCCAGCGGCGATCAGGCCGCCGGCCAGCGCGGTGCTCGCCACGCCTGCCGATGTGCCCTGCAGGAACCGTCGCCTGCTCAGGTCCATGGCTGTTCCTTTGTTCGTGGTGTCCACATGCTCAGCTGGCGCCGATCTCCAGCAGGTCGGGCACCGGTGAGATGTCTTCCAGCTCCTGGCCGATCGCCGCGTTGACGCGGTTGCGCTCCCCGATCGGCGCTGTCTTCTCGTTGTCCCACACACCGTTGTGCCGGGTGGCCTCCAGCGCCTGCTGGAGAATGTCCAAATCGGACTGGACGGTGGTGACCAGGCCGGGCCTGCGCTGGTTGATCAGCTGCGCCAGCTCGCCGAGCACGACCCGGGTACCGTCCACATCGGCCAGTGTCTCGGGGAATCCGGTGCCGGCGCCCATGTCGCTGTTGCCGGACAGGTGGTCGCGCTGCGCGTCCTCCAGGATCTCGTGCACCCGGATCGTCATGTCCACCGGTTGGCTGGTGATCTCCGGCATCTTCTTGCGCAGCTCGGCGATGTCGGCGGTGAGCTGCGTGGCGTAGGGCGCGAGCACCGTGGTCGACTGGCCGTGCCACAGGCCGTACTCGATGCGCCGCAGGCCGGTGAAGTTCGGGTCGTTCACGCCGTCGGGCAGGCCGTCCGGTCCGTCGTCGATGGCGCCCGCGATGTCACCGAAGCTGTCGTAGGCGGCGCCGACCCGCTCCCAGGTCAGCTGTGCCGGCAGCCAGGCCGCCTTCGCCGCGGTCACGTTGCCGGCGTCGATGGCCGACTTCAGCGTGTTCACCTGGGCGGCCAGCGTGGCCAACTTGCCGGCGACGTAGGTCTGGTACTGCTTGATCGCGTGGCCGACCTCGATCGGGTCCAGCGGCGCGACGGCGAAGAACCTCGGGAACTGAACGTTCGAGCCGCCCTTGGTGGGTACGACGGTCGACATCGTGGCGGTCGAGCCGGCCAGTTGGCAGCGCCAGCGGTAGCTGCCGGCTGGCACCGTCACCGACATGGCGCGCTGCGTGCCAGGACCCAGGTTCTCCAGTTCGCCGAGGGCGCCGCCGTCGCTGGAGCGCACGAAGTAGATGTCACCGAGGTGCCGGGACTTGTTGACCACCGTGAACGTCTGGTTGCCCGCCTTGAGCGAACGGAAGTCCGGGGCGCAGGCGTTGGCCGCGATCGTGACCTGTTGGGCGGCCGGGCCGGAGGCCGGGCGGCTGCCGAACAGGGCGAACCCACCGGCCAGCAGGACCGGGACGAGGACGACCGCGACGACCGGGGTCCAGGCGTTGGCCATGAGGGGTCGGGCCCAGGCGGGGGTCCGGTCCTTGCGTTCCTCTGTTGCCTCTTCTTGCTGTGGCGCGGTGCTGGGCCGGAGAAACAGGTACAGCACGATGCCGATGTAGCCCACGTAGGCGACGACCTGGAGCCAGGTCATCGACGTGGTCAGGTTCGTGATGCCGCGGATGATGCTGACCCACCACGAGTCGGCGCTGATGTTCAGGTCGAACGCCAGCCAGGCGCGGCCGGGCACCAGCATCGAGTCCTGGAGGTCGCCGATGCCGTAGGCGAGCACGCCGCCCGCGATGACGATGAGTGCGATCGCCGTCCGGCGGAAGAACACGCCGAGGTTCACGCGGATCGCCCTGCGGTAGAGCAGCCAGCACAGTCCCACCGCGATCGCGATACCGACGGCCGCGCCGAGCAGGGGAATCGTGGTCTCGCCGGAGGCCTGGACGGCCGTCCAGAGGAACAGCGCCGTCTCCAGCCCTTCGCGGCCGACCGCGAGGAACGCGGTCACGGCCAGGGCGCCCGCGCCGAGCTTCAGCGCGATGTCGACCTGGTTGTTGAGGTGCCCGGACAGGTCGCGGGCGGCACGTCGCATCCAGAAGATCATCGCCGTGACGAGGACGACGGCGATCACGCTGAGTATTCCGCCGAAGGCTTCCTGTGCCCGTGTGGACAGTTCGGAGCGGGAAAACGTGAGGACGGCTCCGAAACTCAGGGAGAGCATGACGGCGGCCAGCACGCCGAGCCAAATGGAACGGACAGCACCGCTGCTATTGCTGCCGCTCCGGCGTACCGCGGCGAGCAGGATGCTCACCAGGAGCCCGCCCTCCAGCCCCTCACGGAGTCCGATGAGGAGGTTGGGCACGGCGTCAGCCCACACGGCGACCCCCGTCTCGTCCGAGCTAGTTGATTAGGCTTACCTGACCAACATCGGCCGATGGGGACTCAGCGTTACGGAGCGTACTATCTACGCGGGCGAGCCACCTTGCCGAGCACGCGCAGGTGCAGCGGAATGGCGAGTACGAAGCCGACAACCGCGACGACGATGGCGCCGAAGAACGCGGGCCAGAAGCCGGTCACGTGGAACGGCAGGCCCAGCTCGCCGGACAGCCAGCTGGTGAACCAGAACAGCAGGCCGTTGACCACGAAGCCGATCAAGCCGAACGTCAACACGTAGAACACACAGCCAGCCACCTTGACCAGCGGCTTGATGATGAGGTTGACCAGCCCGAACACCAGGGCGACGCCGATCAGGGTGCCGACCTGCGCCGGTGTCGACGCTGTGTGCAGGTCGATGCCGGGCAGGAACGTGGACACCCACACCGCGATGGCGGTGGCGAGAACGCGGTAGACGAATTCCACACGCACACCATCCCATGGATCCGATTCGCGCTGTGCGGCGGATCAAGGACGATACGATGTCACATGGCACTGCTCTCTTTTGGTTGGCGGCCCCTATGACCACTCCGGACATCCCGCTCGGCCTGTCGTCGGTCGGGCATCGCACCAGCCTGCGTGAACAGGTGACGGAGGCGCTGCGGGCGGCGCTGGTCTCGGGTGCGCTGCGGGCCGGTGTCGTGTACTCGGCGCCGGGCCTGGCCGAACAGTTCGGGGTGTCGGCCACTCCCGTGCGCGAGGCCATGTTGGACCTGGTCAAGGCCGGGCTGGTGGAGGCGGTGCCGAACAAGGGTTTCCGGGTCTTGGAGCTGACGTCGCGGGACCTGGACGAGTACACGGCGATCCGGGCGTTGTTGGAGCCGCCGATGGTGGCGTTGGTCGCTGGTTCTGTCTCTCGCGATCGGATCGAGGCGTTGCGGCCGCTCGCCCTCGCGGTCGTGGCGGCGGCGGCTCGGCGTGACGTGTTGGCCTATGTGGAGGCGGACAACGCCTTCCATCTGGCGTTGCTCGGGCTGGCCGGGAACGGGCACCTGGTCGAGGTGGTGCGGGATCTGCGGTACCGGTCTCGGTTGTACGGGGTGCCGGCGCTGGCGGCGCGGGACGAGTTGGAGCCGTCGGCGCGGCAGCACGTGGAGTTGCTGGATGTCGTGTTGTCGGGGGACGCGGAGGCGGCGGCCGCGATGATGCGGTCCCACCTGGGGCATGTGAGGGGAATGTGGGCGTCGGAGTAGCTGTTGAGGCGCTGATCGTCGTTGACCTCCAGGTCGGTCTTGTGTCCGGCGCGGGTGCTGTCCCGGATGCTCTGCCCGTGCTGGAACGGATCGGTGGGCTGCTGGCCAGGGCGCGTGAGGGTGGGGTGTTGACCGTCCACCTGCAGAACGACGGACCGGTGGGTGCTGTCGACGAACCCGGCACTCCGGGGTGGCAGTTCGCCCTGCCGGTCGAGGCTCGTGAACTGGTCGTCCGGAAGTCCTCGGACGACGGCGAACGGTCGACACGCCGACGACCTCAGTGGACGACGCGGTAGTCGGCGAGTAGGTAGCCAGCTGGTGAGACCTCGGACCGGATCGAAGCGAGCTGGATCGGCGGCAGGCCGTCCAGCAACCGTCGTCCTCCGCCGACGATCTTCGGCGCTATCACCAGCCTGAGTTCGTCTACCACACCCGCCGCCAACAGGGCCTGCGCGACCGACATGCTGGCGTGGACCCCGATGTCGCCGCCATCTTGCTCCTTCAGGTCCCGCACGAAGGCGACCACTCCGCCGTCGATCGCCGTCGCATTGGCCCAACCCTGATCAAGAGGCGTCGATGTCGCGACATACTTCCTGACCGCGTTGATGAACGCCGCGAACGGCTGGACCTGGCTGCTCGGCCAGTACTGCGCCCACTCGGTGTAGCTACGACGACCCAGCACGACCGCGTCCTGCGTCGCGATCACAGCAGCGAGATTGGCCTGCATCGCGTCGTCCCAGTCGGCGAAGAAACTGTCCGGACGCTCGGCGATCCCGTCGAGGGACAACAACTCGTACACAACGATCTTCCGCACGCTCACACCTCCGATGGCCCTGACGCTACTGGTTCACCGCGAGTGACTCCCGCTGCGCGTCCAGGAACGCCTGCTCGGTGGGGTTCGTGGTCAGTTCGCGGGCCGCGGCATAGGCGGCCATCGCCTCGTCGGTGCGGCCGAGCCGGCGCAGCAGGTTCGCCCTGGTGGCGTGGAACAGGTAGTAGGTACCGAGATCCAGGTCCTCGATCGCGGCCAGACCCGCTGCCGGGCCTTCGACCTCGGCCAGGGCGACAGCACGGTTGAGCGCCACCACCGGGTTCGGTGTCAACGCCAGGAGCTGTCCGTACAACGTGAGAATCGCCGACCAGTCGGTGTCGGACGCCGACAGCGCCGCCGAGTGGACCGCGTTGATGGCCGCCTGCAACTGGTACGGCCCCGGCATGTTCCTGCGCACGCAAGCCGCCACGATCGCCTGCCCCTCACTGATCAAGCCCCAATCCCACAGCGACCGATCCTGGTCGGCCAGCAGAACGAGCGACCCGTCCGGGGCGACACGCGCGGCCTGGCGGGCGTGCAGCAGGCAGACCAACGCGAGCAAGCCGTGGGCCTCGGGTTCGTCGGGCATCAGTTCGACCAGCAACCGCGCCAGGCGGATCGCTTCCGTGCACAGGTCCGCACGGATCAGGTCACCGGTTGTCGCGGCGTAACCCTCGTTGAACACCAGGTACACGACCGACAGGACGGACCCGAGCCGGTCGGGCAGTTCGGCCTCGGCCGGTACCCGGTACGGGATGTGCGTGTCCTTGATCTTGCGTTTCGCACGCACGATCCGCTGGGCCACTGTCGCCTCGGACACCAGGAACGCACGGGCGATCTCGGGAGTCTCCAGCCCACCGAGCAGCCGCAGGGTCAGAGCCACCTGGGCGGACTGGTGCAGCGCGGGATGGCAGCACGTGAAGATCAGCCGTAGTCGGTCGTCGGACACCGGCTCCTCCTCGATCAGCTCGGGCTCGGGGGCCCGGGTGCCGTAGAGGTGGTGGGCCTCGGTGTGCCGCTCGTGCCGGATCGACTCGCGGCGCAGGCGGTCGATCGAACGGTTTCGAGCGGTGGTCACGATCCACGCGCCGGGATTGGGCGGCTGCCCGTCGACGGGCCACTTGGCGAGCGCGACAGTGAAGGCCTCCTGGACCGCTTCCTCGGCGATGTCGATGTCACCGAGGAAGCGGATCAGGGCGGCCACGCACCGGCCGTACTCGCGCCGGAAGACGGCCTCGATGTCGGCGCTCACTCGCTGGGCAGCGGCGGCGGTTCCTCGAAGGGCCGGATCTCGATCGGCCCACGGCAGGCGACCGTTGCCTGGCGCGCCCAGTCGAGGGCTTCATCCATGTCGGCGGCGGAGATGATCCAGAAGCCGCCGAGGTATTCCTTGGTCTCCGTGTACGGGCCGTCGGTGATCAGGAAGTCGCCCCCGGTGTGGCGCACGACGGTCGCCGACTCGATCGCTCCCATACCGCCCGCGAACACGAACGCACCGGCATCCCGCATCTTGTCGGTCAACGTATCCGTGTCGAGGTAGGACTGACGTAGCTCCTCGCGGGACAGTTCAGGTGGCGTACCGGAATTGTGTACGGCCAGTAGGTACTGGGTCATGACGGTCACTCTCCTGTTCTTCGGGTTGTCGACGTTAACGGGTCCTGGTGCGGATCGCGACGGCGCCGATGATCGCGGCCGCGATGGCCAGACCGGCGCTGACCAGGAACGCGACGTGGTAGCCGGCGGTGAGCGCGACGGCGGTCGAACCGCCGTGGGTCGCGGCGTCGTCGGTCCGGGAGGCCGCCAGACTGGCCAGGCCGGCGAGGCCCAGGGCTGCCCCCATCATGATTCCGGTGTTGGTGATCCCCGACGCCAGACCGGACTCACTCGCCTCGACGTCGGACATCGCGGCCAGCAGCAACGGGTTCAGGGCCAGGCCTGCGCCGATCCCGAGCAGGATCATGGCGGGCAGCACGTCGGGTAGGTAGTGCCCGTGGACCGGTGCGTTGGCCAGCAGCAGCAGGCCGACGCCAACCAGGGCCAGCCCGACGGTCAACGGCAGGCGAATGCCGTAGCGCAGCACCAGTTTCGCGGAGATGCCCAGCGACAGGGCCGCGGTCAGGACGTTGCCCGGCAGGAAGGCCAGCCCGACCTGGAGCGGGGCGTAACCCAGCACGTTCTGCAGGTACAGCGCGCACAGGAAGAACCAGGCGAACATCGCAGCCGACCACAGCATGCCGACCACGTTGGCGACCACCAGGTTGCGCAGCCGGAGCAGGCCGAGCGGGATCAGCGGTGCCACGACACTGCGCTCGATGGCGACGAACACGACCAGCAGCACGACGGCGCCGATGAGTAGACCCAGCGTCTGCACGGAGGTCCAGCCTGCCGTGTTGCCGTTGACGACGGCGTACACCGCCGCGACGAGCGCTGCCGTGATCACCACCGCGCCCGCGGTGTCCAGGCGGCGGGTGGTCGACGTGGTGGCGGACGTGGGCAGCAGTCGGAACGACAGGGCCAGCACCAGCGCGCCGATCGGCACGTTCACCAGGAAGATGGCGTGCCAGTCGAGCAGATCGGTGAGCACACCACCGAGCAGCACGCCAACGCTGCCGCCACCTGCGGCGACGAAGCCGTAGACGCCCATCGCCTTCGCCCGTTCACGCGCCGTCGGGAACAGGGTCATGATCAGCGACAGCGACACCGCGGACACGACGGCACCACCGAGGCCCTGCAACGCCCGGGCACCGATCAGCATCAACTGGTCGCCGGCCAGCCCGCACAGCAGCGAGGACAGTCCGAACACCGCGATCCCGACCGCGAACAGTCGGCGGTGTCCGAACAGGTCGCCCAGCCGGCCGCTCAGCAGCAGGAACCCGCCGTAGGTCAGCAGGTAGGCGTTGACCACCCAGGCCAGCGACGTCTCGGCAAGGTGCAGGTCCGACCCGATCGACGGCAGCGCCACGTTCACGATCGTCGTGTCCAGCACGATCATCAGCGTGCCGAGGCAGAGCGTCGCCAAGGCCAGCCAGCACCGCCGATCGGCGGCCGCGGCTGCGGTCTTCGCCCTGGTCGGAGCGGTTTCGGTGTAGACCATGACAGCGACTCCTTCTACGCGGTCAGGGCCGCGATCCGGCCCCTTCATCTACCGCTACGAAGTCGTCGACGCGGAATCGACAGATCCGCCGAAGAGATTTTTTGCCCGATTGATCCGGATCAGTGTTGCCCGACCGTTCCGTACAGCACCTCGAACAGAGCGGCGGCTTCCGGGTCGCTGCCCGCGAGATACGTCAGGACCTGGAGATCTTCGGCCTTCTCCTTCGGCTCGGTTTCCAGTAGGTAGCACAAGGTGTAGATACCGAACTGCAGGACTGGATCGCCCGCCATTTGCGGCGTGAACGTGCCACCCAGTCGAGACTCCACTTCACCCAGGGTCAGCATCATCTTCGTGATGAATCTGGGCTTCCCGAGTTCTGCTGGAACAATGTATTCAAACAGGCGATAATCGGAATAGATCATCTCGAACAGACGGTTCCTGGCTGCGGCGACCACCTCCTGCTGAGAGGTTGTCAGCGATTTCTCCAGCCCGAAGCGCTGGACGAGTTCTCGAAGAAGGAGCACCGTGTTCCTGAGCTGATCGACCTTCTTCTTCCGGTCGGCAACCTCACTCGCCTCGCTCGCGACCAGTGCCTTCGTTGTCTCCTGGCGGCGGAACAACAACACGGGAACCACGATGCCCGTCGCGGCGATACCGGCCGCGACCAGGGGTACCACGACATCTTTCGTCACTTCGCCGACCGCGAGCAGCACGGTGATCCCCTCCTCGCACGCAAGGATCGGCCGTCACGAGTGAAATGTTACCCAGGGCCGGGGCTACGGGTTATTCGTCCCGTGACATGACAGAATGTCTACGTGACGGCCGACCTCGAAACATTGCGGGCAGAGCTGGTTACCCGAGTACGCGAGCAGGAAGGTGCCCGGCACGATCCGGTCACCACGGCGTTGCGGGCAGTGCCCCGACACCTCTTCCTGCCGGGTCTGCCGCCCGAGTCCGTGTACGTCGACGAAGCGATCGTGACCAAACGGGACGGGGACGGCCGCCCGATCAGTTCGTCGTCCCAGCCGGCGATCATGGCGACGATGCTCGACCAACTCGACCTGGCACCCGGCCACCGAGTGCTGGAGATCGGCGCCGGCACCGGCTACAACGCCGCCCTGCTGGACCACGTGGTGGGCGCAGACGGCCAGGTGATCAGCGTGGACATCGATCCGGACGTGGTCGAGCAGGCTCGGACCAACCTCACCGCGGCCGGGCATGCCGCGGTTCGGGTCGAGTGTGTGGACGGTGTTGGCGGATTCGAGGAGCAGGCGCCCTACGACCGGATGATCGCGACCGTCGGAGTGTGGGACCTGGCGCCTGCGTGGCTGGCTCAGCTGCGCCCGGATGGGCGGATCGTGGTGCCGTTGGACCTCAACGGGATGCACTACTCGGTGGCGTTCGAGCGGGCCGGCGACCACTGGCGCAGTCGGTCGGTGGTGGCCTGCGGGTTCATGCCGATGCGGGGTGAGCTGGCCGGCCCGAAGCGTATGCACCGGCTGGCGGAGAACCTGACGCTGACCGTGCCGGACGGCGTCGACGTCGACGTCGACGCGCTCCGGGTGGCGGTGGATGGCTCAACAGCGGAGGCCGCCATCGGGGTGCCGGCGGGTTCGGCGTGGCTGTTCGACGGCTTGAGCCAGTGGCAGGCGCGGACCGGCGAGGCACGTTGGGTCGTGCTGGGCGAAGAAGCCGAGCGACCGGTCTGGCTGGCCAGGGCACCGGTCAAGTGGCAGGCCATGCACATGACCGCGGGCCTGCTGGACGGGACCAGCCTCGCGGTGCTCGCCCGGGGTGCGTCGCCCGACGACGACCTGGGTGTGATCGGCTACGGACCACTTGCCGGCGAGCTGGCGACGCGGTTGGCCGAACTCGTGCGCACCTGGGACACGGCAGGCCGGCCGAGCACCGCTGGGCTGCGCATCGAGGCGTACCCGACGGCAGTGCCCGAACTGCCGGCCGGCCAGGTGATCAGCAAGCGACACCACCGTTTCCTGCTGTCCCACCAGGACTCGTGAGCGAGATCGTGCTCGCAACTGGGCGGCTGTCGACATGGCCAGGCCTGGTGGGGAAA
>DASUJK010000153.1:0-16666 GCA_036279295.1 Pseudonocardiaceae bacterium
AGTCAGGCCCGTGCTCCAACTCGGGCTGATCCAACAGCCGACCAGCGCAGGCTCGGGTGCTTCGGCGTGCGCCAGGATGGCCGCCGAGCGGACGAGGCGGGCAGCCTCAGCGGGCTTGATCTCCAGGGCACGGGCGATCTGTTTGGGTGTCTGTCCCTGCTGCCGCAACAGACGGACACGTTCCAGATGATCATCGAGCGGCATGCGAACGATGGTAAGGCAGTATGGTGCCTGCCTGCCCGGCACCCCGTCGGATCGCACCATGAGATCGAAGACAAGGTGAGAGCCTGTTCCTGAACCTGGCCGCCGGAAAGGAACCACTCATGGCACTCGTGACCTGCGACATGTCCATCTCGCTGGACGGGTATGTGACCGGCCCGAACGACAGCCGTGCGAACCCGTTCGGCGACGGCGCCGGGGGTTTGCACGACTGGATGTTCGACGCGGCGACCGACGAGGACCGGACCATTCTGCGTGAGGCGATCGACCGTACGGGTGCGGTCGTCATGGGTCGCACGTCGTTCGACAAGAACGAGGGTGACGGCGGCTGGGGTGACGGGGGCCCGGTCGGCGACATTCCCTGCTTCGTGGTCACCCACCACCGCCCGACGGTCGACCATCCGGCCGTGTACACGTTCGTCACCGACGGCGTGGCCAGCGCGATCGAGCAGGCCAAGCAGACGGCCGGGGACAAGGCCGTCGGCCTGCACGGCGCGACCGTGATGCAGCAGGCACTCCCGCTGGGCCTGGTCGACGAGCTTCGCGTGCATGTGATCCCGGTGCTGCTCGGTGGTGGCACGCCGCTGTTCGGCACGCTCGACTCGTCGATCACCCTGGAACGCACCTGGGCGCAGGTCACACCGGCCGCGACACACATGGGGTTTCGCGTGGTCCGGTGAGCCGTCACCACGTCCTGAACCGTTCCCACACCTAGTTTTCGTTCGACGGTTGCCGAGTGTCCACCGTGACCGCACCGTCCGTGGGCCAACGTTACGGACCATGAGCGCGTGTCAGTAGACCACCAGCTCACATCGCGTCCGATCGCGCCCCGCCCGGTGCGCACGCTCGCGCTGCGTGCTGGCCAATCAGCTGCCCGTCGCCGTCCGGACCGGACCGGACGCGGCGATCGTGCTGGCCCGGGATGAACGACGCCCTGCGCTCCGACTTCGACGCCAACCGGATCCGGGCCGACCCGGACACCGTCGTCGGCACGCTGGCCGCGGCCGGCACCATCGTGATCATGGTCCGCTACCACGACCACGGCGCGGGCGTGGTCGTGGTCGGTGCGCTGGCCGGCACGTACCGGCCGGGCACGTGGAGCGTGGACCGGCTGCACTCGTCCGAGTGGGGGCACCGGATGCTGGCCAGGCGCTGGCCGACTGTCTCGCGGCGGCCGGTGCCATGGTGCCGGGCGAGGTGTCGCAGCGCCGTGGTGGCAGCGCAACCATCAGGCGCTCGGTGAAGCCCTGTGGCGCGGTGATCCCGTTCAGGTCGAGGGTGCCGCCAGCCGGGCCAGCCGGCGCGGGGTCGGCCAGCGCACGTCGTAGGCCCAACCCGCCTGCTCGAACATCCAGATCAACCGGGCCGACACGTCGATCTGGCCACGTCCGACCCCGTGCCGCGCGCACGTCGGGTCGGCGTGGTGCAGGTCGTGCCACGACTCGCCCATGGTCAGCACGGCCAGCGGCCAGAAGTTCGCCGACCGGTCCCGCGCCGCGAACGGCCTGCGGCCGACCATGTGGCAGATCGAGTTGATCGACCACGTCACGTGGTGCAGCACGGCGACGCGCACCAGGCCGGCCCAGAAGAACGCCGTCAGCGCACCCCACCACGACCACGTGACCAGACCGGCGATCAGCGACGGCGCAAGCAGAGTGGCGATCGTGCACACGCCGAACAGCTTATGGACGAGTCGGATATCCTTGTCCGCCAACAGGTCTGGCGCGAACCGACGCTGATTGGTCAGGTCCCGCTCGAACAGCCAACCCATGTGCGCGTGCCAGAAGCCCCGCGCCAGTGCGATCGGCGAACTGCCGAACAGCCACGGCGAGTGCGGGTCGCCCTCGCGGTCGGAGAAGGCGTGGTGGCGGCGGTGGTCGGCGACCCAGTGCAGGATCGGTCCCTGCACGGCCATGCTGCCCACCAGCGCCATGGTGACACGCAGCCACCGGCGGGCCTTGAATGCCCCGTGCGTGAAGTACCGATGGAAGCCAACGGTCACACCGAGGCACGTCACCGTGTAGCCGGCGGCCGCGAGCCCGATGTCCAACCAGCCAAGACCCCAGCCCCAGGCGAACGGGATCGCGGCCAGCAGGGCCAGCATCGGAACGGCCACGAACAGATAGACCGAGAGGTGCGCGGCCAGCGGGCGCCGACCGGCGTACATCTCCATAGAGCCACCGGACCGGCCAGGGGCCGCCACCGCCGCGGACATGACTACCTCACCTCGTTTCTCTCGGTCGGCGCGACGTCACCGGGCAGATCTCACCGTGTAGGTGCAGCATCGAATCGACGGCCGTCGACCAGGGGGATCGCTCGGCCTGGGGCGCGGGCAGCCGCCCTGCGGTCGGCCACCGGCCAGGACAGGATCTGGTCGACACCTGCCGTGATACCCGCTCCGGTGGGCGGTACGGCGACGCCGGCACCCGGTGCCAGCAGTTCGCCGGCACCACCGATGTCCGCGATGACCACGGGTGTGCCGCACGCCAGCGCCTCCAGCACGGACGGCTCGAAGGTCTCCGCGGCACTCGGCGCGAACGCGATGTCGGCGGCGGCCAGTCGATCGACCAGCGCGGCCCGGCCGGCCACGTGGCCGTGGAACGTGACGGACAGCCCTGCGGCCCTGCACAGCCCGGCCAGCGCGGAACCGGTGCCGTACCCGTCGAGACGCACATCGGTCCCGTTGCGCACCAACACCTGCACCGCCTCAATCACGGCACCGGGGTTCTTCTCCGGTGACAGCCTGCTGGCGTACGCCAGTCGAGTCGGCCCATTGTCGGACAGTCGTGGGCCCGGCCGGAAGGTAGCAAGGTCCACTCCCAACGGCACTCTGTGAATGGACCGCACCCCGAGCCGCGCGGACTCGTCCTGCGCGAACGCGGACGTGACGACGACGTCGAACCTGCCGGCGAGTCGCATGTTCCACCTGGCCACGGCCGATGTCAGCCAGCCAGCCGGACGCAGGACCGGCGCCCGAGCGGCCAGCCACGTGTCCGGCCGTTCGTGGGAGAACCACACCGAGCCGGCCTGGTGGCCTCGTGCCGCGAAGTGTTCGAGTATGCGGCAGACCGGGTCGTCACACCGTTGAAACCCGGGCCTACCATGTTTTGGGGCTTTGGTCCGGTTCAGCCGGTGAGCCGTCGGCGCCGGATCGCCGCCGTGATCAGCAGCAGCACCGCGACGCAGCCGAGCGCGGCGACGACCACGCCGGCCAGGCCCGCGCCAGCGGCGAGCGGAGCGGGCGGTGGCGTGATCGCGAGGCCTGTCGGCAGCGGCGGGCGATGCCGGGCCGGTTGCTTCGGCAGTGGTGCCGTTTCCTTGTCCCTGGCCAAAAACGGGGCCACGGCGGCAGCCACCGGGTTCGGCGCGGTCAGCGGCACGTCGGCGCGCACGGCCGATTCGATGTTCACGCTGCCATAACCCGCCGCCGCGTTCCGGGTGGAGCGCCGACCATCCAGGGTGGCCAGCAACCGCGCCACCACCTGATTTCCGGTCAACCGCGGGAATTTCGACCAGATCAGCGCCAGGCCGCCCGCCGTGATCGCGGCCGCCTGGCTGGTGCCGTCGCCGTAGAACGCCTGGCCCGGCACCCGACCCACCGTCGCCACATCCACGCCGGGCGCCGTCACCGTGAGATACGGGTGCCGCGACGACCATGCCGGCACCTGGCCGTCGGCGTTGACCGCGCCGACCGACACCACACCGAGGCACACGCTCGGCTCCTCGATCGGACTGCCATCGCCACCGGAGTTGCCGCCCGACGCGACCACGATGGCGCCCTTGGCCAGGGCGTAGTCGACGGCGTCCTGCTCCTGCCGCGGGCACGACCGGGCGCCCGCATCCGGGTCCCGAGGGGCACCGAGCGACATGCTGATGATCCGCGCGCCATGGTCGGCGGCCCACCGGATCGCTTGCAGCAGATAGACATTCGCCTCACCACCGGCGTCGTCCGTGGTCCCGGTGATCGGCACGGCGACCGGCAGCACCTTCGCGTCCGGTGCCAGGCCGAGGATGTCGTCCTGCCCGGTGTGCCCGACCATCAGCGATGCCATCGCGGTGCCGTGGCCGAACGGGTCGGTGTCCCTGTCGATCCGGCCGTCGCCGCCCGCGCTGCCAAAGTCCTTGCCCGGCAACACAGTGCCGGCCAGCGACGGCAGCTCGGCGTTCACACCCGTGTCGATCTCACCGATGACGATGCCCTGGCCGCGCACACCGACCGACCACAGCTGCTGCACGTGCCACGAGTCGAACCACCATTCCGCGTGATCGGCAGGACCGGGCGCTGCGGCGACCGGGGTGGCACCGAACAGCAGCAACGCCACGACCGCGACAACCAGCCTCACGACACATCCCAGTGCAGGCCGGCCGACACCCACCACGCGCTCAGTCGCGTCGACGTCACGGTCCTCGTCCTCGCGATGTTGTTCTCGTCCAGTTCCTGGTACGTGCCGGCGACCGGCACGCTGCCCCGCACGGTGATCACGCCGGCCGACCCAGCGACCTGGAACGACAGGGCGGGCTGGCCGGTCAGCCCGCCCCGCAGCGAACCGGGCACACCGGCGACCGCGTCCGGTACCGGGCACCGTTCCTCGTTGGCCGCCGTGCCGGCCAGGCACGCGGTCAGCGCGCCCCGCACGGCGGGTGTGATCGCGGCGCGGCCGATCAGGGTGACCTCGGCGTCCACCGACAGCTGCCCGCCGTCAGCGAACCGCACCACGCTGGAGTCCGGCGCCAGTGTCAGGTCCGGCGAGTTGTACGTGACCGGCACGGCACCAGGGAACATCGGGAACTCGCCGGTCGGCACCGCCGAGCCGGCCATGGCGGCCAGCGCACTGCCGGCACCAGGGCTGATGCGTTCGCCGACCGCCGATCCGACCAGCCGCCAGCCGTGTCCGTGGCGCCGCACCGGCACCGTGTCGGACACTTCGACCGGCCCCGATCGCAGGCCGACCGTGTAGGTGACGAAGACCTGCGCCGTGTCGCCGTGCTGCCGGACACCGTGGACCACCATGTCCCGCATCGGGCCGAGCGAGTTCTGCGCCGCGAGCGTGCTGGCGGCGAGCAGTCCGGTGGGTCCGGCCGGCACGGTGCCGTAGCCGAGTGCGGCCGCGGCGTCGCCTCGGGACAGCGCCGCGAAGTACTCCCGTACGACCGTCGCAGGCTGTCCGTCGGCCGTGTAGGCGCCCAGCGCGACCGCCGTGCCGCCCAGCGTCAGTGCCACGGCCAGCAGCAGGGCGAACCAGAAGGCGTGCTGGTACTGGTGAGAACGGGTGACGGTCGGTGCCGAAACCACGGGCAGTGTTGACGGTTCTGCTGGCTCCTCCGTGGGGCCGGGGCGGTAAGCGCTTACCGACGGTGACAGCTCAGTCATGCGGCTCCCGTGCCACCGTGGGTCAACCCGATCACCCCTGCCTGCCGTCGAGCAGCGGCAGGATATCGACGCTGTTCGATCGGACGTCGTTCGGGCCGCGAATCGTAAGCCGAACTGGCTACCAGGCGTGACCGTACGTAGCCACTACAGCAAGTTAACGTCTTAAATTTAGTCTAACTTCGTTACACGGCCGTGATTGACGTGACCCAGCTCACTCAGGTTGACTCACCGCGAAACCGCTTCCGCAACCGGTTTCGCCGCCCCCGTCGACCCGCTCGTGCCCAAGGTGGTGCCCGTGCCGATCACGATCGCTGACGTTGCCGCACAGGCAGGCGTGAGCAAGACGACCGTGTCCCGCGTGCTCAACGGCAAGGGTGAGTTAGGGGCGGCGACGGCGGCGCGGGTCCGCAGGGTGATCGAACAACTTGGCTACGTGCCCAGTGCGCGCGCGGTCGGCCTGGCTCGGGGGCGGACCCGCATCGTCGGCATGCTCGTACCGTCGCTGACCTGGCCCTGGATGGGCGAGGTGTTGCAGGGCGCGGTGGACGTGATCGAGGCGGACCGGTACGGGCTGCTGCTGTTCACATGCAACCGCGGTGAGGAGTCGATGCGGCAGTTCGCGTCGCAGGTGTCGGCGAAGTCGTTCGACGGGCTGCTGGTGATCGAGCCGGAAGGCACGTTGGACTACATCACCGAACTGCACGCGCGTGGCCTGCCGGTGGTGCTCATCGACGACCGTGGCCACCAGCCGCTGTTCCCATCGGTGGCCACCACGAACCGCGACGGCGCAGCCCAGGCCGCCCGGCACCTGTTGGCCCTCGGTCGGCGCAGGCCGCTGGTGATCACCGGGATGGAACGGTTCGGCTGCACGCAACAGCGACTGGCCGGCTTCGCCGACACGTTCGCGGCCGCGGGGGTACCACTCGACCCGACTCTGGTGGCACCAGGCGATTTCACGTTCGAGTGCGGCAGGCTCGCGGTCAGCAAACTGCTCGCCGGTGGCGTGCCGTTCGACGCCGTGTTCGCGCACAACGACCTGTCCGCCGCGGGCGCCATCAAGGAAGTACACGAAGCAGGCCTCGGCGTGCCCAGTGACGTCGCCGTGGTCGGCTTCGATGACATTCCCCTTGCCGCCCATACGGATCCGCCGCTCACGACGGTGCGCCAGCCGCTACGTCAGATGGGAGAGACCGCCGCCCGCATGCTGATGGCCTACCTCGCGGGCACCCCACTATCGGACACACCGAACGTCATCCCGACCCAACTGACCGTGCGGGCGTCCACCGTGACGTCCTAGCCGTCGGCGCACCACAGGCCCGCCCCGCCCAGGCGCGGCCCACTCCAGCTGCGTTATCCGCAAGATCCCGCGCAGTGATATGTAGCAGTGACATGAAGGAGGATTCATGCGCGTCAACCGCCCCGCTGCTCTCGCCATCGCGGGCGTGATGGCGATGGCCGCTCTCGCCGCATGTGGTAGCGGTAGCTCAGCGGCATCCGCCAACTCGGGTGTGCTGAACATCGGCATGCCCAACGGACCGCTGACCGACAACAACAACCCGTTCCTGCCGTCGTCGGCCAGTTCGTCGCTCGGCTACAAGTTCATGATCTACGAGCCCCTGGTGATGCTGAACTCGGCGCAGCCATCGGCTCCCGGCAAGGCATGGCTGGCCACGAAGTGGGTGTGGTCGAACAACTTCAGCACGCTGACCGCGACGATCCGCCCGAACGTCATGTGGTCCGACGGCAAGGCCATGACGGCCGCCGACGTGGCGTACACGTTCGATCTGCTCAAGCAGAACGCGACGCTGAACACCAACGCCCTGCCGATCACCTCCACCAGCTCCAGCGGCAACACGGCGACGATCAACTTCTCGTCGTCGCAGTTCGTCAACCAGTACAAGATCCTCACCCAGTCGTTCATCGTGCCGCAGCACATCTGGTCGAAGATCAGCGACCCGTCGACGGACACCATCAAGAACCCGGTCGGCACCGGCCCGTACACGCTGAAGTCCTTCACGTCGCAGACCGTCGTGCTCGACGAGCGCAGCAACTACTGGCAGAACCTGCCCCAGGTCAAGGAACTGCGCTACACGTCGTACAACGACAACAACGCGCAGACCACCGCACTGGTCAGCGGTGCCGCTGAGTGGAGCTTCGTGTTCATCCCGAACGCGAAGGCCGTCTACACCAGCAAGGACCCGGCGCACTACCAGCTGTGGTTCCCGCCGACGCTTGGCGACCACGGCCTGTGGTTCAACACCACGAAGGCACCGCTGAACAACCCGGCGCTGCGCAAGGCGATCGCCATGGTGATCAACCGCCATGACATCTTCGAGCAGGGTGAGGACGGGTACTTCTACCCCGAGGTCACCAACATCACCGGTATCCCGACCCCGGCCGGCAACTCGTTCATCGCGCCGCAGTTCGCGAACCAGAACGTGACCCCGGATGTCGCGGGCGCCAAGAAGGTGCTCACCGACGCGGGCTACAAGTTCAACGGCAACACGCTGATGGACCCGAGTGGCAAGGCCGTCACGTTCACCCTGTCCGACCCGGCTGGCTGGTCGGACTACCAGACCGACCTGGCCATCATCAAGGACAACGTGGCCGCGATCGGCATCAACGCCAAGATCGACAAGGCCAACGAGGACGCGTGGACCAAGAACGTGGACACCGGTCAGTTCGACGCGGTGATGCACTGGACCAACAACGGCGCGACCCCGTACGACATCTACCAGACGATCATGGACGGTTCGCTGTACAAGCCGGTCGGCACCGGTGGCGTGAACGGTGACTACGGGCGGTTCAACGACCCGGCTGCCACCACGGCGCTCAAGCAGTACGCGAACGCGACCAGCGACGCCGCCCGCACCGCCGCGATGAACACGCTGCAGCAGATCATGGTGGCGCAGAACCCGATGGTCCCGACCTCGGCGGCCAACGTGGGTGGCGAGTACAGCACGAAGCACTGGGTGGGCTGGCCCGGCCCGAACAACCAGTACGCTCCGGCGCAGCCGACCCTGCCCAATGCGCTGGACATCGTGCTGCACCTCAAGCCGGCCACTTCCTAAGAGGTGCTAACGCAATGGGGTTCGGACAGGGAGCGGCGGTCAGGTGCGCCAGCCGCAAGGCGGAGGAGGAGCCGGTACCTCTGTTGGGCCTGGCACGCCGGCGGCGCGGGAGGCCCAGGAGCGAAGCGACTGTTTCTTCCAGCGACGACGACAACGCCGCAGATGGTGTGCCTGAGCGTCGCGAGCCCGGACATCCATTGTGTTAGCACCTCTCAGTGGCCGCGCCTGAACAGGAACAGCGGTTGACCGCGCATTGACACGCCCCGCCCGGACGGCGCGCACCGTCCGGGCGGGGCCTCGCGCCGGTCGGCCGCTCCCGCCGGCCAGCAACGCTGCAAGTAAGGACAGGAGTCGCGGGCAATGACCGTGGATACCAATTCTTCGCCCCCGGCGACCGACGACGTCGTCCTGGAGGCGGCAGGCCTCACCAAGCACTTCGTGGTCCGCAGGCGCGGGCGCGAGGTGCTGTCGCGTACCAGCCGCAGTGTGCACGCGGTGGACGACGTGGACATCGTGCTGCGTCGTGGCCACGTGACGGCGCTGGTCGGCGAGTCGGGTTCGGGCAAGTCGACGGTGGCCCGCCTGCTCGCCCAGCTCTACCCACGGACCGGCGGCGACATCCGGCTGCACGGCGAGTCGGTCACCGTGCGCGGTGGGCGGCGGTTCCGGGCGTACTGCCGACAGGTCCAGATGATCTTCCAGGACCCGTTCGCTTCGCTCAACCCGACGCACACCATCCGGTACCACCTGACCAGGGCGCTGCGGGTGCACGGGCGGGCCGGCCGCAGTGACGCCGATCTGCGCGCGGCGCTGTACGACCTGCTGCGCAAGGTGCAGCTCAACCCACCCGAGCAGTACCTGGCCAAGTTCCCGCACGAGCTATCCGGCGGCCAGCGGCAGCGGGTGGCGATCGCCAGGGCGCTGGCCGCCAACCCGGAGGCGCTGCTGGCCGACGAACCGGTCTCGATGCTCGACGTGTCGATCCGGCTCGGCGTGCTGAACCTGTTACGGGACTTGAAGGACCGGCTCCGGCTGGCCATTCTCTACATCACCCATGACATCGCGTCGGCCCGCTACTTCGCCGACGACACGCTCGTCATGTACGCGGGCCGGATGGTGGAGGGCGGCGACAGCGAGACCGTCACCCAGCATCCCGCCCACCCGTACACCAGGCTGCTGATCGAGTCGGCGCCCGATCCGGACCGGATCACCGGCGAAGCCGGCTCGACGAGCGCGGACGAGTCCGGTGGCGAACCGCCGAGCCTGATCATGCCACCGTCCGGCTGCCGCTTCCACCCTCGCTGTCCGCACGTGATGCCCCGCTGCTCCACCGACCTGCCGCCGCGCTTCGAGATCGGCGACAGCGACGGCCACTGGGCGGCGTGCTGGCTCTACGGCCTGGATGCCGGGGAGGTCACACCATGACATACCTGCTGCGGCGCATCGGCTTCTACATCCTCACGGCGTGGGCCGCCATCACCATCAACTTCTTCATTCCCCGGCTGATCCCCGGTGACCCGGTGCTGGCACTGGTGTCGAAGTTCCAGGGCCAGCTGTCCACCCAGGCGATCCAGTCGCTACGTGTCCTTTTCGGACTGAACAAGAACCAGAACATCCTCCAGCAGTACGGCCAGTACTGGCAGCAGCTGTTCCACGGCGACCTCGGCCTGTCGTTCACCTTCTTCCCGACCCCGGTCACCGAGATCCTCCGGCAGAGCCTGCCGTGGACCATCGCGCTGGTCGGCCTGACCACGGTGATCAGCTTCGTCATCGGCACCGGCCTCGGTGTGCTGGCCGGCTGGCGGCGCGGCTCGTGGGCGGACGGCCTGCTGCCGGTCACCACGTTCTTCTCGTCGGTGCCCTACTTCTGGCTCGGCCTGATCGCGATCACGCTGCTGGCCGGGCCGGGCAGCTTCTTCCCGTCCTCCGGCGGCTTCGACCCCGGCGTGGTGCCCGGCTTCACCGGTGGGTTCATCGGCAGCGCGATCCAGCACAGCCTGCTGCCGGCCGCGACGATCCTGGTGTCGTCGATGAGCGGCTGGATCCTGTCCATGCGCAACATGATGGTCACGGTCAACTCGGAGGACTACATCACCGTCGCGCACGCCAAGGGTCTGTCCGAGCGCCGGGTGATGCTCAGCTACGCGGCCCGCAACGCGTTGCTGCCCAACGTGTCCGGCTTCGCACTCTCCCTCGGGTTCATCGTCGGCGGCACGCTGCTGGTGGAGATCGTGTTCTCCTATCCCGGGGTCGGGTACGAGCTGTTCCAGGCCGTCGGTGCCCAGGACTACCCACTCATGCAGGGCATCTTCCTGGTCATCACGCTGTCGGTGCTGGTGGCCAACCTGCTGGCCGACGTCGCCTACCTGCTACTGGATCCGCGCACCAGGAAGGAGGCCTGAGCGATGGCCACCCCAGCTGCCAGCATCTCCACCCTGACGCCGGACGGCCCGGCCGTCCCGGCTGACGACGCACCGGCCCGGCGCAGGCGGTTCCGGTTCGTCAGCAACGCGAAGGCCGTCGTCGGCCTGTGTGTGATCGGCTTCTTCATCGTCATCGCGATCATCGGCCCGTGGATCGCGCCGTACGACCCGGACGCGCGCGGCGACCAGTTGGTCAAGGGACCGTCGGCGGCCCACTGGTTCGGCACCGACCACCTCGGCCGGGACATCTTCAGCCAGCTCGTGGTCGGCACCCGCAGCGTGGTGTTCGTCGGGTTCGTCGCCGGTGTTGTCGCGCTGATCCTGGCCGTGGTGATCGGCGTTACCGCCGGGTATCTCGGCGGTGCCGCGGACGACGGCCTGTCCGCGCTGTCCAACGTGTTCCTGGTGATCCCGGCGCTGCCGCTGATCATCATCATCACGTCGACCGTACAGAACGCGGGCGACCTGCTGGTGGCGATCGTCATCGGGTGCACGTCGTGGGCGTGGGGCGCCCGGGTGCTGCGGGCGCAGACCCTGTCGCTGCGCCGCCGTGACTACGTGGAGGCCGCACGAGCCACCGGCGAGTCGACATGGCGGATCATCGGGTTCGAGATCCTGCCCAACCTGACCGCGATCATCGCGTCCAACTTCATCGGCACCGTGGTGTTCGCCGTGCTGTCGGAGATCACGCTGGCGTTCATCGGCGTCTCCGACACGGCGACGTGGAACTGGGGCACGATCCTGTTCTGGGCACAGAGCCAGCAGGCGCTCGCGCAGGGCGCATGGTGGTGGTTCGTGCCGGCCGGCCTGGCCATCGCCCTGCTGGGCACCGCGTTGTCGCTGGTCAACTTCGGTATCGACGAGTTCGTGAACCCGCGGCTGCGGCAGCTGGGTGGTCGCAAGATCCGCACCGCCAGCGGCCACAAGGTCGCCATGCGCGTCGGCTTCACCCCCGTGCTGGGTATGGACGAGCCCGCCGACGACGTGAACCCGTACGAGGCGATGGAGGCAGCCCGGTGAGCAGCAACCAGCCGGTACTGGAGATCAAGCACCTCAACGTCGACTACGGCCTCGGCGAAGCGGCCGTGCACGCCGTCAGCGACGTCAGCCTCACGCTGCACCAGGGCGAGGTGCTCGGCCTGGCCGGGGAGAGCGGCAGCGGCAAGTCGACACTGGCCTACGGCCTGACCCGACTGCTGCCGCCGCCCGGTGTGGTGCGCAGCGGATCGGTCGTCTACCACTCGGCCGACGCGCCGCCGATGGACATCATGAAGCTCACGCCCGCGCAGCTGCGCGAGTTCCGGTGGGCGGAGACGTCAATCGTGTTCCAGGGCGCGATGAACTCGCTCAACCCGGTGCACAAGGTGTCCACCCAGCTGCTGGACGTGCTCAAGGCACACGAGCCGGGCATGAGCCCACACGCCCGGCGGGCGCGGGCGGCGGAACTGCTGAAGCTGGTCGGCATCTCGGCCGACCGCCTGGACAGCTACCCGCACCAACTGTCCGGCGGCATGCGGCAGCGAGTGATGATCGGGATGGCCCTCGCGCTCGAACCGAAGATCGTCATCATGGACGAGCCGACCACGGCGCTGGATGTGGTGATGCAGCGGCAGATCCTCGGCCAGCTGATCGGGCTGCGGGAGCGGCTCGGGTTCTCGGTCCTGTTCATCACGCACGATCTGTCGCTGCTGGTCGAGTTCTCCGACCGGATCGCGATCATGTACGGCGGGCGGATCGTGGAGGAGGCACCGGCCGGCGCGCTGTACCGCGACTCGCTGCACCCCTACAGCGACGGCCTCCTGCACTCGTTCCCCGCGCTGCGCGGGCCACGCCGGGAGTTGGCCGGCATCCCCGGCTCACCGCCGGACCTGCGGGCGATGCCGACCGGCTGCGCCTTCCATCCCCGGTGCCCACACGCCTTCGAGCCGTGCGCGACCAGCGTGCCGGTACTCGGCGAACCCGGTGCACCCGACCAAGCCGGCCGAACCGTGGCCTGCTGGCTGCATCCCACCAGAGAAACAGCCGTCGCAGGAAGTCTCTGACAGATCGTCACCGACACACAGGGGAGTTTCATGGACACGACAACGGGCACGCTCACCGGCCACCCGGCCGCCGGGGAACGGACCGACCTCATCGACAGCCTGCCCAGCTCGTTCCGTTGGGGCGTGGCGACATCGGCGTACCAGATCGAGGGCGCCGCGAACGAGGACGGCCGCACCGCGTCGATCTGGGACACCTACTGCCGTGTACCCGGCGCCGTGCACAACGGGGAGACCGGCGACGTGGCGTGCGACCACTACCACCGGATGCCCGAGGACGTCGCGCTGATCCATGACCTCGGCGTGGACACCTATCGGTTCTCGGTGGCGTGGCCCAGGGTCCAGCCGGGTGGCCGGGGTGCGGCCAACCCGGCAGGCCTTGGCTTCTACGAGCGGCTGGTGGACGAACTGCTCGGCCGCGGCATCGACCCGTGGGTCACGCTCTACCACTGGGACCTGCCGCAGGAACTGGAGGACGCGGGGGGTTGGCCGGCCAGGGACACCGCCTACCGGTTCGCCGACTACGCGATGCTGGTGTTCGACCGGCTCTCCGACCGGGTGCAGAGCTGGACGACGCTGAACGAGCCGTGGTGCTCGGCGATGCTCGGCTACGCGTACGCCCGGCAGGCACCGGGCCGGGAGGACTTCACCGCCGGCATTCACGCCGCCCACCACCTGTTGCTCGGCCACGGTCTGGCCGCACAGCGCATCCGGGCAGCGGCCAACACCCCGATCGACCTCGGCATCACGCTGAACATGGGCCACGGCGAACCGGCCACCGACTCGCAGGCCGACCGGGACGCCGCCCGGCGGGCGGACGGCCTCGGCATCCGGCTCTACCTGGACCCTCTGGTGCGCGGCGAGTACCCGGCCGACGTCGTCGAGGACCTGGCTGGGCAGGGCGTGCGGCTGCCCGTGCTGGACGGCGACCTGGCGGTCATCTCGACGCCGATCGACGTGCTCGGCGTGAACTACTACTCGGCCCATCGGTACTCCGGCACCGACGAGCACGGCCGGACGGAGGACGACAACGGCAGGCCGGTGTCGCGGACCGTGCCGCACGGTGAGCCGGTGACCGCGATGGGCTGGGAGATCGTGCCCAGTGGCATCACCGAACTGCTGGTCCGGTTGTCCCAGGACTACCCGGGCCTGCCGTTGGTGATCACGGAGAACGGCGCCGCGTTCGACGACCAGGCCGACGATCGTGGTTTCGTCGCCGACGACGACCGGACCGACTACCTGGCCGGGCATCTGCGCGCGGTCGCGGCCGCGATGCACCGGGGTGCCGACGTGCGCGGCTACTTCGCCTGGTCGCTGTTGGACAACTTCGAGTGGTCCTACGGCTACGACAAGCGGTTCGGCATCGTGCGGGTGGACTACCAGACGCAGGAACGCACGCCGAAGCAGAGCGCGCTGTGGTACCGGGACACGATCCGGCGGGTGCGCGGCTGACACTCCACAACGGACCGGCGGGACAAAGCCACGCCCGGTCCGTTGTGGTCGGTCAGCACAGCCAACCGGGTGCGGCAGCGGGGCTGGGCAGCAGCCGGGGTCAACTCACCAGCCGCGCCTGGGATGTCGCTTCGCTCCTGGCCCTCCCGCGCCGCTGGCGCGTCGGGGCCTCCCTCGGATCGGCACCCTTGGCCAACAGCGCGGCCACGGGCAGAGTGGCCGCGCCGAACGCGACCGCGTCCGGGCCGAGTTGGCACAGTTCGATCGTCGTCTGGCCGAAAGTGTGCCGCAGCGCGTGGGCCTCGGCCGCCGTGCGGATGTCGGGCAGCAGCGCGGCACCGAGTGCCAACCCCGCCCAGCCGCCGAGCACGATGCGCTCCGGGTTGAACAGATTGATCAGGTTTCCGATACCGGCACCGAGATAGCCCGCCGTCTCGTGCAGCACCTTGGCCGCCGTCTTCGACTTGCCGGCCGCGGCGAGCAGACCCGCCAGGCTGGACTGTTCGTCCGCACCGGACACTGCCCGGCCACCGCGTGCCTGGCGGTATCGATCCAGGATGCCTTCCGCGCCCACGTAGGCCTCAAGGCAGCCGCGCGAACCGCAGCGGCAGGACCGGCCGCCGTAGCTGATGACGGTGTGGCCCCACTCCCCCGCGCTGCTGGTGGCACCCCGATAGGTACTGCCGTCTGCGACCACGGCCGCGCCGACACCGGACCCGATCAGCACGATGACCGCGTGGCCGGCGCCCTTGCCGCCGCCGAACCACATCTCGGCCTGGCCGAGGGTCTTGGCGCCGTTGTCGAAGAACAGCGGCAGCGTGATGCCGCTGTCGCGCAACAGCCTGCCCAGCGGCACGGCGTCCCAGCCGATGGTCTGCGCGTGCACCTGCACGCCGTCGTCGTGGCCGGGGGTCGTCTGCTCGGTGGTGCCCTGCTCGACCGTGCCCGGCAGGCCGATGCCGACGCCGACGACCGTGCTCTCGTCCACTCCGGCCTGGGCGATGACCTCGCGCAGCCCGGACGCGATCTGCTCGACCACCGTCGCCGGCTCCGGCCGCACGGAGGGCAGCGGGTGTTCGACGGTGGCCAGGCCGGTCATGGCGAGGTCGAACAACTCGACCTTCACGCCGGTTTCACCGACATCCACGCCGACGACGTGGCCGTAGTGCGGATCGACGCGCAGCAGCACCCTGGGCCTGCCGCCGTCCGAATCGATCAGGCCGGCCTCGACGATGAGCCGCTCGTCGATCAGCTCCCCCGTGACGTTGCTGACCGTCGCCGCGCTCAATCCGGTGAGGCTGCTCAACTCGTGCCGGCTGAGCGGACCGTCGAAGAACAGCTTCGACAGCAGCGCCGACCGGTTGTGCCGCCTCAGATCGCGGACCGTGGTGCGCTTGGACTCCATCGGATCCCCATCCCGCCCGTCTTGACTACAGCATGCCTCACGAGTCTAATGGACATCATAATTTAAAGACTGAATTAACTCGTGATCGTAACCGGAAGTGTGCGGGGACAGCCGAATCGAGAAAGGCAGGCCAACGGAGGTGAGCGCGCGGAAGCCGACGCACCGGACGTTGACCACATCGTGACCAGCCAAGCACACCACCACCGGGCGCCGTCCCGGTCTCGACGAAAGACAGATCACAGCCGCTTCGGGCCGATGTCCGTGCACGACATCGCCGGTGCAGGGCGGCACATGTGATGAACACCGCGTGACAGTGCGGAAACCTGCCAGCCAGCCGTAACTTACCGGCGCGGGCCGGCGCGGTTCTCCTACAACACCAGGTCAGCCCGCGTGCGGCGGCTGGCCTCGCACTGTTGGCACTTAACGGCTTGTACGCACCCTGCCATGTCGACACGGTTCGCCTGACCACAGCCGCACACGAGTGCCGAGGGAGCACCATGAACAACTACGAGAACCTGGGGACCGAGTTCGTCTGGGGAGCAGCGACATCCTCGTACCAGATCGAGGGAGCGGCGGCCGAAGACGGCAGGGCTCCGTCCATCTGGGACACATTCTGCCGAGTGCCCGGCGCCATCGACAACGGAGACACCGGTGACGTCGCGTGCGACCACTACCACCGGTGGCGC
>DASUJK010000154.1:0-12593 GCA_036279295.1 Pseudonocardiaceae bacterium
CGGCGCCACGGGTTCCGGCAAGACCACGCTGAGCATGCTGGTCGCGCGGTTGGCCGACGTGACGTCGGGCAGCATCACGGTGGACGGCGTGGACGTGCGTGACCTGACGCTCGCCGACCTGCGGACCGCGGTGGCCACGGCATTCGAGGAGCCGGTGCTGTTCTCGGCGAGCGTGCGGGAGAACGTGGCGCTGGGCGCGCCGGGCGCCACCGAGGCCGACGTCCGGTCGGCGCTGCGGGTGGCCAAGGCGGACGGCTTCGTCGAGGAGCTGCCGTGGGGCCTGGACACCAGGATCGGCGAGCAGGGCCTGTCGCTGTCCGGTGGGCAACGGCAGCGGCTCGCGCTGGCCAGGGCGGTGGTCGGCCGGCCAGCGGTGCTGGTGCTGGACGACCCGCTGTCCGCGCTGGACGTGCACACCGAGGCCGAGGTCGAGCGCGCGCTGCGCACCGTGCTGCACGGCGTGACCGCGCTGGTGGTCGCGCACCGGCCGAGCACCGTGCAGCTGGCCGACCGGGTGGCCCTGATGTCCGGCGGCCGGATCACAGCCGTCGGCAAGCACCACGAGCTGCTCGCCGAGAACCCGGAGTACCGCAATCTGCTGTCCACTTTGACTGATCGGGAGCCGTCGGAGGAGTTGGCGTGAGTACCGAGGCGGAACCGAAGAAGATCGACATACCCGACCCGGAAGAGGCCTGGCGCGGCGTTGCCGCCGAGGACATCGACGAGTTGACCGCCGCGATCGGCCTGAAGCTCCAGGCCAGGTCGCGCAAGCTGTTGCGGTCGCTGCTGGCGCCGCACCGGCGTGCGGTGCTCGTGGCGCTGATCATGGTGATCGGCGAGAACGTGGCCGGTCTGGCCGGTCCGGTGCTGATCGCGGCCGCGCTGGACACCGGTGTGCCCGCGGTGATCCACGGGCGGCCGTGGCCGCTGATCTGGTGTGCCGTCGGCTACCTCGGCTGCGGTGTGGCCAGTGCGCTGCTGCGCTACGGGTTCCTGCGGCTGTCCGGTCGGATCGGCCAGGACATCCTGCTCGACCTGCGGCGCCGCATCTTCGGCCATGCCCAGGGCCTGTCGCTGTCGTTCCACGAGTCCTACACGTCCGGCAAGATCGTGTCCCGCCTGACCAGTGACATGGACTCGATCGACGCGCTGCTGGACCAGGGCCTGGACGGCCTGCTGTCGGCCGGGTTCACCGTGCTGGGCATCGGCATCGTGATGCTGTGGCTGGACTGGTCGCTCGGCCTGATCGTGGTGCTCGGCCTGGTGCCGCTGCTGTGGGTGACGCGGTGGTTCTACCGCAGCTCGCAGCACGCCTACCGGGAGACCCGGGGCGCGATCGCCAAGATCATCGTGCAGTTCGTGGAGACCATGAACGGCATGCGCGCGGTGCAGGCGTTCCGCAGGGAACGCCGCAACGAAGCCATCATGGGCACGCTGAACACCAGCTTCCAGGAGGCCAACCGGAAGGCGCTGACCGTGGTCGCCACGTTCACGTCCACCGTCCGGATGGTCGGCAACATCTCGCTGGCACTGGTGTTGGCGATCGGTGCGATCCGGGTGGCGCACGGCGGGCTGGAGATCGGCGTGCTGGCCGCGTTCACGCTGTACCTGCGCCGGTTCTACGACCCGCTGGACGACCTGGCGATGTTCGCCAACTCGTACACGGCGGCCAGCGCGGCACTGGAGAAGATTTCCGGTGTGCTGGAGGAGGTGCCATCGGTGCCGGAGCCGGTCCACCCGGTGCCGGTGGTGCAGCCGCGCGGCGAGATCCGGTTCGCCGGCGTCGAGTTCCGCTACGGGCCGGACAAGCCGGTCGTGCTGCCAACGTTCGACCTGCGGATTCCGGCCGGCCAGACGGTCGCGCTGGTCGGCGAGACCGGTGCCGGCAAGTCCACCGTGGCCAAACTGGTGGCCCGGCTCTACGACCCGTCCTCCGGTGGTGTCGAGTTGGACGGCGTGGACCTGCGCCGGATCTCCGACGCCGACCTGCGCAAGGCGGTGGCCATGGTGACCCAGGAGAACTTCCTGTTCTCCGGGTCGGTGGCCGACAACATCGCGTTGGGCAGGCCGGACGCCACCAGGGACGAGGTCAGGGCGGCGGCCGAGGCGGTCGGCGCGGACGTGTTCATCAACGCGCTGCCCGAAGGCTACGACACCGACGTGCGCAAGCGCGGTGGCCGGTTGTCCGCAGGTCAGCGGCAGATGGTGGCGTTCACCAGGGCACTGCTGGCCGACCCTGCGGTCCTGGTGCTGGACGAGGCGACGTCCAGTCTCGACGTGCCGACCGAGCGGGCCGTGCAGGAGGCGCTGGAGACGGTGCTCACCGATCGGACCGCGTTGATCATCGCGCACCGGCTGTCCACGGTGCTCATCGCCGACCGGGTGCTGGTGGTCGACGGTGGCCGGATCGTCGAGGACGGTTCACCGGCCGACCTGGTCGCGAACACCGGCCGGTTCGCCGATCTGCACAACGCGTGGCTGGAGTCGCTGGCGTGAAAGCGATGGTGGCGGGGATCTACAGGGCCGTGAACAGCAGCGCGACCCAGGCGACGAGGATCCCCGCCACCACGCCGTAGGCCACCCAGCGCCACACCGGCGCGCGCCGGGCCAGCCACACCGATGGCGCCAGGCCGACCGCGATCACGATGTTCGCGATCAGCGGCAGCCAGCGGTTGGCCGCGCCCAGGGCCAGCGACAACGTGACGACCACGAGCATCAGCAGGATCGCGGTGACGATGCTGACGGTCAGCCCGGTGTTCCACGGCGGCCGCTCGTCGACGACGCCGTGCCTGGGCCTGCCTGCCTGCGTCGAAGCCTGGCCCTGCTGCCTGGCCCACCACGCGACCAGCTGGTTCGGTGCCGGCTCTGGCTGCTCCGCGGGCGGCACGTCCACCTCGACGACCTCGCCGGTCAGCGGGTCGGCGTAGCTGACCGGGCGGCCCATCGCGGCGGCCAGTCGGCCGGCCAGCTGCCGGCCACGCCGGGAGATGAGCTGGGCCGCGGCGCTGCCGTCGGTCTGGCCGTTGCGGTGCACGGCGTCGGCGACCATGGCCCATTCATGCAGCGCGTCGGCCAGGTCGCTGCCCAGCGCGAGACTGTGCGGGTCGACCTCGGCCTCGACCGGCTCCTGGTCGGTGGCTGTGTCGCTGGCCTGCCCGGCCAGCAGCGCTCGACCGTCCCGGGCGCGTAGCTGCACAACCGTCCCCTCTCCTGCGTTCGGCCATGAAACTACTCAGGAAGTGGTCGCCGCGTGCAACGACACCTAACTCGACGCCCAACTCGACACCGAGGAAAAGGCGATCGCGGCTGCGGTGGCCACGTTCAGCGAGTCGACGTCGCCGGTCATCGGGATGCGTACCCGCTCGTCGGCGGCGGCCAGCGCCTCGTCGGTCAGCCCCGGTCCCTCGGCGCCGAGCAGCACGACGGTCCGCTCACCGGGGCGTACGGCAGCGGGCAGCGGCACCGCGTCGGCGGCCGGTGTCAACGCGAGTACGCGGAATCCGGCCGCCTGCAAGGTTTTCAGCCCTTCGGGCCAGTCGGCCAGCCGGCCGAACGGGACGCGCAGCACGTGCCCCATGGACACCCGGACGGACCGCCGGTACAGCGGATCGGAGCAGCCCGGCCCGAGCAGCACCCCGGCCACCCCGAGCGCGGCGGCGTTGCGGAAGATCGAGCCCAGGTTCTCGTGATCACCGACACCCTCCAGCACGCACAACAACCGGGCCGAGGAGGTCAGCGTGGCCAGGTTCGGCATCGGCGCCCGGTCGGCCACCGCGAGGACACCCCGGTTGAGGTGGAAGCCCACGACGTCGGCCATGACTTCGGCCGATGTCACGTAACATGGCAGGTCCTGCCGGGAATACGCGGCCAGATCGGCGGCCAGGGCGTCGATCCGCCTGCGTACGCCCAGCAGGGACCGGACCGGGTAGGGCGACCGCAGCAGACGTTGCACCACCACGACGCCTTCTGCGACAACAAGACCCCGGCCGCCCGGTCGATCGGGACGGCGGTCGGCCGTGGTGAGGTCACGGAAGTCGTCCAGGCGTGGGTCGCCCGGGTCGTCAACGTCGATCACCTGCGGCATCACCGAAGTGTGGCACGCCACCCACGGTGGGACGGATGTGGGAGTACAGCACCGGATTGGCCGCTAGCCCGCGGTCAACCCCACATGTCACGGTGGGTCTCGGCGCCAGACGACCGCGGGGGCTTCGACATTCGGAGCGACAGGGAAGGCGGCGGCCATGGGGCAGCAGGACGTGGCAGGACGCGTGAGCGCTGATCGCGGGCTCTACCGGGAAAAGGTGAGGCGCTGCCTGGATGCTCTGGCTCTCATGTTGCGGGACAACCTGTTCTCCTTCGGCCAGCGCCAGATGGGCCTGGAGATCGAGCTGAACCTGGTGGACCCGCAGTTGCGGCCGGCGATGGCGAACTCGGTGGTGCTGGAGAAGATCAACGATCCCCGGTTCACCACCGAACTCGGCCAGCAGAACCTGGAGCTGAACGTGCCGCCGAGGCCGCTGTCCGGCAACGAGGCGGTGGCGCTGGAACAGGAGTTGCGCCAGTCCCTGAACGACGCGGACGCCAAGGCGAAGGACGCCGGTGCGTCGCTGGTGCTGATCGGCATGCTGCCGACGTTGCGGCCCGAGCACTTCGACGCCCGGTGGCTGTCCGCCGGTGGCCGCTACACCGTGCTCAACGACGAGATCTTCGCGGCGCGCGGCGAGGACATGCTGTTGGACATCGAGGGCACGGCGATGCCGGGCCGAGCCGCTGAGCGGTTGCACGCGCGCTGTTCGTCGATTCTCGGTGAGTCGGCGTGCACGTCGGTCCAGTTGCACCTCCAGGTGGCACCGGAGGACTTCGCCGCGTACTGGAATGCCGCGCAGTGTCTGGCCGGCGTGCAGGTGGCGCTGGCCGGCAATTCGCCGTTCCTGCTCGGGCGGGCACTGTGGCACGAGACCAGGATTCCGTTGTTCCAGCAAGCCACCGACACCCGCCCTGAGGAGTTGCGCAACCAGGGTGTGCGGCCACGGGTGTGGTTCGGCGAGCGGTGGATCACGTCGATCTTCGACCTGTTCGAGGAGAACGCGCGCTACTTCCCCAGTCTGCTGCCGGAAACCGACGACGAGGAGCCGCTGGTCGCGCTGGCCGCCGGAAACGCGCCGAAGCTGGCCGAGTTGCGGCTGCACAACGGCACGGTGTGGCGGTGGAACCGGCCGGTGTACGACCTGGCCGACGGTGTGCCGCACCTGCGGTTGGAGAACCGGGTACTGCCTGCCGGGCCGACGGTGATCGACCTGATCGCGAACGCCGCGCTGTTCTACGGCGCACAACGGGCACTCGCGGCGCAGGATCGTCCACTGTGGACTCAGATGTCGTTCCAGGCGGCCGAGGAGAACCTGCGGGCCGCGGCCAGGGACGGGATGGGCGCACAGCTGTACTGGCCTGCCGTCGGGTGGATCTCGCCGGCCGAACTCGTGCTGCGCAAGCTGTTGCCGCTGGCCCACGACGGCCTGCGGGAGCTCGGCATGGCCGACAGCGCACGGGAGCGGTACCTGGGCATCATCGAGCAGCGCTGCCTGCTGCGACAGACCGGTTCGACGTGGCAGCGGGACACGGTGGCACTACTGGAGGAGCGAGGTGCGACGCGGGACGGCGCGCTGACCGGCATGCTGCGCGAGTACGTGGACCTGATGCGCGGCGGCGAACCGGTGCACACGTGGCCGGTGGGCTGACACGCACGTGGGGCCTCTCGACGAGAGGCCCCACGCTACCCGAACTGACTTGCCGCTCCCACCACGAAGCTGACAGTTATTAGGTTAGGCTAACTTCGCCTGAGGCGCAACGCCGCCGCGCAGCCGACCGCCGCGAGCACCGAGATGGCCCCGCCGACCAGGAACGGCGACCGGCCGCCGAACTCCTCGGCCAGCCACCCGGTCATCGGACCGCCGATCGGGTTGCCACCCAGGAAGACCAGCATGTACAGGCCCATCACCCGGCCACGCATCTCCGGCGAGATGGACAGCTGCATCGTGCTGTTGGCCGCCGTGATGAACGTGATGGTCGCGCCACCCAGCGGGATCAGCGCCAGCCCGAACGTCAGGTACGTCGGCATCACCGCGAGCACGGCCTCCAGCACGCCGAACACCAGGCCGGCGCCGATCACCATCCGCAGTCTCGGCTTGCCGTTGGCCGAACGGCGGGCGGCCAGCACCGAACCGGCCAGCGTGCCGACGGCCATCAGCGTGGACAGCAGCCCGTAGCCGCTCGCGCCGCGGTGGAACACGTTGGCCGCGACGTTGGCCAGCGTGGCGAAGAACGTCATGCCGAACGTGCTCACGCAGAAGATCAGTGCCAGCAGAACCACCAGATCGGTCCGGCCACGCACGTAGCGGATCGCCTCGGTGAGCTGACCGGGTTGCCGGGGCACCCTCGGCACCCTGTACAGCCGGGCCGAGTCCATCATCGCGAGCCCCGCGATCACGGCGCTATAGCTGGCCGCGTTGATCAGGAACACCCAGCCGGTGCCGATCCAGGTGATCATCACGCCCGCGACAGCGGGTCCGACGATCCTGGCCAGGTTGAACGTCATCGAGTTGAGCGCGATGGCGTTGGTCAACTGCTTGCGGCCGACCATCTCGCTGACGAACGCCTGCCGCACCGGGGCGTCCACCGACGTGAAGCAGCCGAGGACGAGGCACAGCGCGTACACGTGCCACAGCGCGACAGCGCCGGTCACGTCCAGCAGGCCGAGCACCAGGCCACACAGGCCCATCCCGATCTGCACGGAGATCAGCAGCTTGCGCTTGTCCATCCGGTCGGCCAGCATCCCGGCCCACGCGGACAGTCCGAGTGTGGGCAGGAACTGGAGGCCGGCCGCGATACCGAGGGCCAGCGCGCTGTGCCCGGAGAGTTCGAGTACCAGCCAGTCCTGCGCGACCCGCTGCATCCACGTGCCCACGTTGGACACGACCTGGCCACTGGCGAACAGCCGGTAGTTGCGCTCCCGCAGGGAGCTGAACATGGCGCCGCGGGCACGACCGGGCGGATCAGCGAGGACTCGGGGTGTCGGTGCGGATGGCGGCGGTGGTGCTGTCGGTGGCCGGTTGAGAGTTGGTTGCTGAGTCCCAGTTCCGTCCACCGTGGCGCTCACTCGCTACTGCCCTGCCATCCTGTCGATGATCTCGGCTGCTCTGCCGAGCAGCTCCCTCTCCTCGTCGTCCAACTCGGCCAGCCTGCGGTCCAGCCACGCTTCCCTGGCCGACACCTCGGCATCATGGAAGACCCGGCCCTCATCGGTAAGGGCCACGATCGCCTGCCGCCCGTCGGTCGGATGCGGCCTGCGGCTCACGAACCCGAACTCCTCAAGGGCGGCGATGACCCTGGTCATCGACGGCGGCTGCACGCCCTCGCGGGCAGCCAGCTCCCCTGGCGTCAACGGGCCACATTTGAACAGCGTGGACATCGCGGCGATCTGGGTCAGCGTCACTGTCGAGTTGGTGCGCTGCGCGCGAAGTCGGCGGTTGAGACGGACCACCGCGAGCCGCAGACGGCTGGCAAGCGTCCGTTCCCCTGGCGCGGACTCCGACACGTTACTTAGTATAGCTCACGAACTACTTCGGCGGCTGACCACCGCGGTAACCTCTCCGGGTGACCGCGGAACCGATGCTGACACCTCCGCCGCTGCCGGCGCGCTGGGTGGACATGCGACCGCTGCTCGCGGTCGGCACCGGTCTGTGGTTCCTCGCGTACATCGGACTGCTGGTGGCCAGATACGGCTACCAGGCCGACACCGGCATCTGGCTCACCACATGTCTGGCCGGTTGGGTACTCGGCGTGACCGGCGCGGCCGTCATGTACTGGCAGCGCTCGGCGAGCCGACGGGGTTCGCGCGGCGCACAGCGGATGAACTGAGCGTCACCACAGCGCGGTGGCAGGCGTCGGATCGGTCAGCAGCGCGGCCAGCTGCCACCGGTCCGGCCAGCGGTACAGCGCCCACGCCAACGCCCGGCCGAGACCTTCCGGGCTGTCCTCGGCGTGCACCACGTCGTCGGCCACCCACCACGCGACCCGGCGGCCGGCGACCAGCAGCTCGTCGTGCACCCACACCTCACCGTCCGGCACGGCGTCGCCGAACAACGCGCAGGCCAGCCGGACGGCACCCAGCCCGGCCCACGCCACCGGCTCACCCGTCGACCCGGGCACGTCGGTGACCACGTCACTGGCCAGCGGCACGTTCAGCAGATCGGCCAGCGCGCCGTCCAGTTCGGCACTCGGCGCGCGCATCGCGACCACCCGGTCCGGAGCCAGCGCCGCGACCAGCCACGGCCGGTCCACCACGACGGTGGCATCGGCAGGCACGGCGGCGCCGGACAGCGTGCGCACCCGGTCCGGCGGGTCCACCTCGGCCGGGTCGAACACCTCGGTCAGCGCGGCCCGCGCGAGCACGGCGTGCGCGGCGAACGCCAAACCGGGAGGCACGTCCCGGTTCGGGTCACCGAGCCGATCCAGCAGGTCAGCGGCCTGTTCGCCGTCCGCGACCGGCAGCTCGTCCAGCACGCCGACACCGACCAGCAGGTCCACCGGCAGGTCCTCCAGGCCAGGCAGCGGGTCGTAGAGGCCGGCCAGGTCGTCGGCGTCGGGCAGCCGCCACTCACGCAGCGGCACCCCGTCCACCAGCGCGAACCTGGCCAGCCACCAGGCCGAATAGCCCTTCGGGTCGGCCAGCGCCCTGCGTGTGTCCGGCTGGCCGGCCAGCAGCCGGAGCGCGGCAGGCCACTCGTCCGGGTCGACCAGGTCCAGGTCGCGGATACCGACCAGCACCACCGGGTCGATGTCGCCGCCGACCCAGGTCCACCAGTCGGCCTCGTCGGCCAGCTCGTGGTCGGGGCCGGTGGGGGCGTCGTCGTGGATCACCGTGAACGAGTTGAGCACGCCGAGCGCGGCCAGCACGTCGGCCGACCACTCCTCGGCGACGGCGGGCGAGAGCACGGCCAGTGGCGCGTCGGCGCCGACCGCGTCGTCGGCCAGCACGTCCAGCAGCGGTGCGTCGGGCAGCACCAGCTCGTCGGCCCGGCGGGGATCGCCGTCGATGTCGCGCAGCGCGAGCGCACCCAGCCAGGGCTGCTCCCCCGGCGCGATCCCGGCCGCCGCGATCAGCCGCAGCACGGCGTCGGCCAGTTCGTCGGTGTCCAGGCCGGCCTGCGCGTCGGCGATGCTGCGGTCCACGGCGTCCCGCACCGCTGGCGCGTCCAGCAGATCGGTCGGATCGGCCGGTCGGGCACCGAGCCGCTCCAGCAGCGGGTGCGCGGCGGCCGGGTGCGCGATCCGCAGGCCGTCCACGTCCACGCCGGCCATCAGTTCGCCCAGCTCCGGCGATGGCAGCAGCACGTCACGCGGGCCGATCGCGGTGCGCCCGTCGATCAGCGGCACCGGCAGACCGCCGAGTTCTTCGGCCAGCGAGGTGCCGGTCGGCGGCAACTTGCTGAGCACGCCGTACAGCGCGGCCCACCAGTCCGGCGACCTGTCCACACCGGACACGGCGGCGACGATGTCGGCCGGCCGCAGCCTGCGCACACCCAGCGCGGCCAGCGCCTTCGCGTGCGCCGACTCGGCCAGCCACCAGGCGGCCAGGTCGGGCACGATGTCGACCAGCAGCTCGGCCAGTTCCTCGGACGGCTCGTCGACGCACACCGCCGCGCCGGGCATCAGGTCGTCGTCACCGTCCCGCTGCGGCGGCAGCCACGCGGTCCTGGCCAACAGGCCGGACACCGCGTCCCGCAGCATCTCGTCCACTTCGGACAGTGGGAAACCGGGCAGCGGCACCAGTGCCGAGCGGTGCCGGCCGGGTAGCCCACGCAGCAGCGCGACGTACTCGACGGCCGCAGCGGCCAGCACGGCATCGGTGGCCGGGCCGGGCAGCAGCCGACGGCGGTTCGGCTCGACCGGCAGCGTGGCGAACAGCCGGGCCGGCAGCGAGAGTCGTTCGTCGGTCGGGGTCGGCGCGTGCAGCACGTCATCGGCGCGCGGCGCCGGGGCGCCATCGGTGTTCAGCGGGACGGCCCAGCACACCGACCACTCCGGCCGGGTCCGTGCCTCGACCCCGAGCTGGCCGATCTCGGCGTCGCTCAACGTGCCGGCAGCGCGCCTGGTCAGCCACGTGGACACGCCGTCCGGGCCGTGCACGGTGACGACGCCCTCCGGGCCGTCGTCGCGGAACCAGCGGCGCTCGCCGATCCGCAGGGTGTGCAGGCCGGGCAGCGCGAGCAGCAGGTCGGCGGCGTCGTCCTCGGCCCGCGCCAGCAGCGCGGCCACGTCGACACCGGGCCGCAGCGGCAACCGGACGTCGGTGGTGAAGCCATCCGGCACCGGGTCCTCGTCCTGCTCCAGCGGCCAGACCAGCCGCAGCACCGGCACTTCCGCCTCGCGCTGCGCCAGCAGCGTGGCCAGCCGGTCGTGCCCGGCAACGGCCTGCCGGGTGTGTTCTGCGGAGAACCGGACGCCACCGGTGGCCGAGACCACCCTCGGCGCCTCCGACACCGCGAGCACGGCGGCGAACCCGACACCGAAGCGGCCGACCTGGTTGCCGGTCCGCTTGGCCGACGCCCGCAGCGACGCCAGCGCCGCGACACCCTCGGCATCCAGCGGGGCGCCGGTGTTCGCGGTGCGCAGTTCCGTGCCGTCGGACGTCTCGACCGCGCGCAGCCACAGCGCACCGGGCGTCCGGCCAGCCGCTGCCGCATCGGCCGCGTTCTGCGCCAACTCGACGAGCAGCCGGTCCCGGTAGCCGCCGATCCGCAGGTCGTCCTCTGCGTTGGCGTCCTCGCGGAACCGGGTCGGCGAATCACGCCAAGCGGTCAGCACCGAGTCGCGCAGCTGCGCTGTGCCGAACGGATCGTCGGGCAACATCAGTCCTCGGTGTCCGGCTCCGACGTGGTGTCGCTCGACGTGTCGCTCGACGACAGGGCGGGCTCGATGTCCAGTGTCGTGTCGTCGTAGACCAGGTCGGCCACCGGCACCGGCGACGACATCTCCACTTCCACCTCGGAGTGCGCGCCACAGCCGTACTCGACGTGCACGACCCGACCGTCGGCGGGTGCCATCTCGTTGCCGCACACCCCGAACGCGGCCCGCAGCGAACCGTCCAGCGGCAGGTAGAAGCCACATCGGCCGCAGTGGTCCGGAGCGCCGCGCGCCATGTCGCTACGTGGCCCGAAGTCACCGGACTGCCAGCGGTCGGCCGAATCCAGCCTGCCGAACCGGGACATCACCCGAACCCGGCCGAGGCCGGTCTCCATGGCGATCTCCTCGACGGCCGGATCGTCGGATTCGAGGTAGCCGGGCACCAGCCGGGGGTCGCCCACCTCGGTCGGCATCAGATCGCCGACGCCGAGATCGCCGGCCTGGATCCGCTGCTGCCACGGCACCCACTCGGGCGCCACCATCGCGTCCGGACCGGGCAGCAACACGACCTCGCTGACCGTCACCGGCGTGTCCGGACCGGCGGACGCCACGGTCACGGCCCAGCGCCAGCCCTGGTAGCCGGGTTGCTCGGCCTCGAAGAGGTGCGTGGCGGCACCGCCGGGCTCCTGGTCGACACCGACGTGGTCGCCGACCGGTTCGTCGCCCGCCTCCTCCGCCGCCGCGGCACGGGCGATGTCCGCTGCCGCGGCCAGCGCGGGATCGAGCTGGCCAACGGGCGGCTCGGCGGATTCGAGGCCGGGAACCGCGCAGTTCGGGGAGGGTGTCACGGGTGTCGATTGTGCCGCACGGCTTCGGCACGCGGCGAACCTGGCCGCACCCTGCGTACCACTAACCGTGCGTAGTCGGGTGAATTCCTGGCCACCGCGTGTTCCGCGCACGTAAAAACCGGCTCCGGGAGGCGTGTTGAGGCAGGATGGGGAGGTGAACCGCGCCCACCCCGCAGGCCCGCCGGACGACCAACGTCGTGGCCGGCCGGGCTGGAGCGCTGGTGGTCGCAAACGGACCCCACCACCCCAGTCGCCACGCCGATCGGCACCGCCGCCGCCCGACCAACACGACACGGTGCCAACGCCGGGCCGCGTGCCACGGCGGCCACCGTTCCGCTCGGAGCCGCCACCCCGCCGTGAGGCCCCGGAATGGCAGGCGCCACCACCCAGGCAGCCGCGCACCACGTACCGCCCGGACGGCTACCCGCCGGATGCGCACCGCAACGAGTCGGTGGCCGCTGATCCGCTGGTCGGCACTCCCCCGCCGCCTCGCGCCGGTGCGGCGTCGCCACCGCCGCCGAAGAGTGCTCCGCCGCCGCCCAAGAAGCTGACCGTGACCAGGGTCGCCGCCTACCGGGGTCGGCAGCTGTCCCAGCAGGCGGTCAACGCGTTCCGCAGGGCAGCGCACGCGGACGGCGCGCACGAGTCCGGGCTGACGTCGCTGACCTACGCGGTGATGCTGAACTACGCGTCGTCGGCTGCCATGGCGGTCGGCCTGGCGAACACCCTGTTCTTCTCGGCCGCCACCGCGGAGAGCAAGACCAAGGTCGCGCTCTACCTGCTGATCACCGTGGCCCCGTTCGCGTTGATCGCACCCGTGGTCGGCCCGATGCTGGACCGCAT
>DASUJK010000155.1:0-5573 GCA_036279295.1 Pseudonocardiaceae bacterium
ACCCGACGGTCGCCGCCGACTCCACGACTCCGCGCTCACGGACCAGGAACAGCGCCGACCAGTCACCGTTGGCGCCCTCCGCGATGGCGTCGGCGAGCATGATCCCGGCCATCAGCCACATCACCGGCCTGCGGATCGGCGGTACGAACCTGACCCGCGACTGCTTCGGCCGGTCGGCAACCGGCCTGCCGACCGGCATGTATCTGGCCACGAAGCCGGCGACGACCAGACCGACCACGGCCACCACCGTGAAGTGCCGCAACGGTGTCCAGCCAAGGATCACGACGAGTCCGGCGACGACTCCGCCGCCGAGCGCACCGAAACTGTAGGCGGCGTGGAACTTCGGCATCAGCGGGCGGTCGAGTTGCCGGACCACGGCGACGGCACCGATGTTCATCGACACGTCCTGCGCGCCGATCGCCATGCCGATTCCGAACATCGCCGCGCCCAGCCACTGGACCGAAGGTGCGAGGCCGATCAGCGGCAGCGCGATACAGGACAGGACGATGCTGGGCGTCACCACGAAACGAGCGCCGAACCGGGCGCACAGCCTGCTGGCCACCGGTGCCGCGATGATCAGGCCGAAGCTGCTGCACAGCAGTGCGAGGCCGAGCGTGGCGGGATCGGCGTGCACGTGGCTGGTCACGGCGGGCACCCGGGACGTCCACGTGCCGATGACGGCGCCGTTGAACACGAATGCCGTGGTGACGGCAGTCCTGGCCATGTGCATGTGCCGCACCCCTCCCCCACACGTCTATCGACACCTAACCTGATCGGGTGACCACTGCTGCCCTGTCCGCGTGGAATGTCGTGTGGCAGGGCTGCGCTGCGTACGCCGCAGGCGGGGCAACGGTAGTTCAGGATGACCGGATTCGGTGGTTCGCGACCGGCGTCGACTACGAGGGGCTCAACGGCGTGTTCATCCGCCCTGGTACTCCGGCTGTACCGGTCGAGGATGCCCTTCGAACGTTTCAGCGGATGCGGGTACCGGCCCTGTGGCACGTCGGAGTCGTCGACCGGCCGGGTGCCGAGCCGATCGCCGGGCAGCCCGGAGCGTCCTGGTACGAGGAAGAACCGCTGATGGTGGCCCCGGTCGGCCAGCACGAGATGCCGGCCGTCGACCGCCTCTCGATCATCCCGGTGCACGACATCCCGGGGATCCAGGCGTGGGTACGGATGTGGTCCGGTGGCGGTGACGGGCCAGGACTCGACCCGACGGTGCGAGCACGCATCGGTGCCGGGCCTGCCTTCGTGCACCTGTTGGCCGTACTGGCCGGCGTACCGGTCGGCTGTGCGGCGGCGTTCGTCGGCAGCCCGGATCGGGTGGGTGGCGAGGTGCAGCACGTGATGACCGTGCCCGGCGTGCGTGGCCGGGGCATCGGCACCGCACTGACCGTCGCTGCCATGCGAGCGATCTCGGCGCGCGGCCTGGGCACCGCCGTACTCACGTCGTCGCCGGACGGGCTGCGCATCTACCGGCGGCTCGGGTTCGTGCAGGTAGGTACGATGCGCCGGTACCTGTGGTCGCCGTCAGCGGCCGAGAGAGCAGGCATGATCACTCGTCCGGATGGAGCGAGAAACATCGCCGCGCCGTCGAGCGATGTAACAGGTCGGGGCGGTTACCCTGCCTAATCGCGGGTGCGGCGTCCCGTTTTGCCCTCGTAGCTCAGCGGACAGAGCGAGAGACTTCTAATCTCTTGGTCGCAGGTTCGAGTCCTGCCGGGGGCGCAAACTCGCTGGTCACCCACCCGGCCCGAGATCTTGGCCGACAACGTCACGCAGGTCCATGGCGACGCACGTCACACCGACAACGCGCACAGCGACGTTTCGCACACGGTGTGCAGCGGCCGGTCGGAAAATCCGCTGCCCGGATGCCGGGCCGATCCGACTTGCGTGCCCGTCCAGCGACAGCATGAACTGTCGACATTTCGCATAGACATATCGGCGACGATTCGTAACTCCGCCATTGCGCCCGATCGGATGACAACACAAAGGGATGAAAAAGGTTGATAAAAGCGGACCACTCGATTCGATAACGATGCGAACACGGCGAGGCGGGGCATTTTCCCTGGTCGGGGTGGGATGCATCAGACAGTGACCAGCGTTTAGCCACGAACGGCGCAACGAATTTCCACTATCTGTCCAGTATCTGTCCAGCACCCATTGAACCCATCCTCACCCGGTATCTCCAAAACCGGTAACACCCGTCACCGGGTTGCGATTTCGAGATTGCTGACTCGCTCGAAAACCACCACAGCAATCCCCAGGAGGACAGCGTGAACGCCGGGAACCTCACCGCCACGGTGCACGAGCTCAACGATCTGCGTCGTGGGCGCGGCCTGAACGCCGCGAACCTCGGCACGCGCATCGGACCCCGCCTGCGCCACGCCTGTGCCATCGACGACACCGACGGTCCGGCGCTGATCCGGACGAAGCTGGTGCTCCGGCTCGCCGCGCTGTGCGAACAACTGCCTGGTGACCTGCACATCGCGGCCAGTGTCGCGCTCGCGCTGCACGACGAGGCCGTCGGCGAGTTCCTGGACCGCAGGATCGCCTGGCTGGCCGACCACTTCGACCGCGACCCGAGGACGGCACGCCGTCGCGTCGACACCGCGTTCCGACTGCTCGGTGAGCGACTGGACGACGAACGCAGCGTGATCGAGGACCTGAGCCTGGACTCGCCGGACGGCTGGTACGTCGAGTCGCTGCGAGCGGTGCTGCGGATGGACCTCGACCCCGCCCAACTGATCGAGGAACGCCGCATCGTGGCCACCGTGGACGATCTGAAGGAGATCACTGTCACCATGCGCGCGCCGAGGGGCGTCACGCTCGACGATGACGACCTGGTCGAGGCGGAGATGATCGACGGCGGGGAAATCGTGGCGGCGCAGCACATCGGCCCTGGCCACACTCGCTTCATGATCCAACTGCCGGAGGCCTTGCGGTTGGGCCAACGGCACGACTACAGCGTCCGGTTCACCTCGTACCCGAGGTCGTGGACGCACCCGTACGACTTGCTCGCACCGTTGCAGCGCTGCGAGAACTTCGCCGTGCGCGTGCGGTTCGGCGGCGACGCCCAGCCGGATCTCGTGTGGCAGCTGCAGCGCCAGGGCATGAGCTACGGGCTGCAGTGGTCGGCGTGACCGCCGGGCCGGCTGGTGGGGGTCAGCCGGACACCGGTGGTTCGCCGGCCACTGCGGCCCCGTCGTCCAGGTACACGTCGAATGCGTCGAGCAGTTCCTCGTCCTGCAACAGTTCCGCTCGGGTCGTCGTGCCGCTGCGCAGCGCGACGCCCGTGGCCAGCGCCTGAGCCAGGGACACGAACGCGGACAACGACCGCAGCACCGTGACACCGCCGGTCTCGACATAGCAGGTCAGATCCGCGTGCGGCACCAGCGGTGATGCCGGGTTGTCGGTCAACGCGATCGTCCGCAGGCCACGCCGTTTCGCCTCGGCGATGGCCCGCACGGTGTCCGCCGTGTAGCGGTGGATGGACGCCGCCACGAACACGTCGCCCGGCTCCAGATCCCGCAGATCGTCGGCGAGCATCCCGGCCGACGGCGCGAACTGCCGAACGCCGGGCCGGACCATGCGCAGCAGGTAGGCCAGCAGATACGCCACGGTGAAGCACTTGCGCAGCCCCATCACGTGCACGTGCTCGGCGTTCGTGATCAGTTCGACGGCCTCGTTCCAGGTGGCCTGGTCGAGCCGGCCGAACGTGCGTGCGATGTTCTGCCGGTCGTGCTCCACGACCGCGCCGAGCAGTTCCTCCGCCTTGGTCAGCTCGGCGGCCTGCTCGAAACGACGCACCAGCTGCGCCTGCTCCGCGAGTTGTTCGCGGCAGAGCCGGACCAGCGCCGGATAGCCGGACAGGCCAAGGGCCGCGGCGAACCTGACCAACGACGACTCGTGCACTTCGGCGACCTTGGCGGTCTCGCCGATACTGCGGAACGCGGTCGCCTCGGGATCGGCGAGCAGCACCCTGGCGATTCGTCGCTGGCCTGCCGCCAACGTCGGCATCCTGGCCTGTAGTTCGGCCCGAAGCTCCGCATAGTTGCGCGGCGGCACGGCCATGACTCCTCGATTCACGTGACTGGCCCCGACGGCTGATGGATTGCGCAACTCTAGTTGCGTAGTATCCGGTGCAACAAATATTGCCTATGGTGTTCGCATGCAGGCCGTCACCCAGTCCGCGACTCTCGCGATCAACGAGCGACTGCGCGCGCTGCGCGCCGCCGGCAAACCCGTGCTGCATCTCGCCTTTGGCGAGGCAGGGCTCCCCGTGCTACCCGAACTCGCCGACGTACTCGCGGATTCGGTCCGGCACAACTACTACGGCCCGGTGACCGGCAGTCCGGCCGCCCGCGAGGCCGCGGCGGGCTACTTCGGTAGGCGACGGCTGGCCATCGACCCGAGCCGGGTGATCATGGCGCCGGGCAGCAAGGCGTTGCTGTACGCGTTGCTCGCCGTACTGCCCGGTGATGTCGTGCTGCCGGCTCCGTCGTGGGTCAGTTACTCGGCGCAGGCACTGCTGGCCGGCAAGCGGGTGATCGGCGTGCCCATCCCGGACCGGGCAGGCGGTGTGCCGGACCCGGATCGGCTCGAAGCCGTGCTGGCTGCCGCGAAGTCCGATGGCGCGCGGCCCGGTGTGCTGATCCTGACCGTACCGGACAACCCAACCGGAACGCTGGCGCCGCGCGACCTCCTCGCCGAGGTCTGCCGGATCGCCGACCGGGAGGGCCTGGTGGTCATCTCCGACGAGATCTACCGGGACCTGTGCCAGCGGCCGGATGACTTCACCAGCCCGGCCGAACTGCTGCCCGAGCGAACCGTGGTGACGAGTGGACTGAGCAAGAACCTCGCCCTCGGCGGCTACCGGATCGGTTTCACCCGGCTGCCCGACGGCCCCCTCGGTGACGAGCTGCTGCCCGGCCTGACCGGCGTTGCCAGTGAGGTGTGGTCGAGTCTGGCCACGCCGATGCAGCGGGTCGCAGCCGTGGCGCTGGCCGAACCGCCCGTGGTGACGGAGCGGATCGTGGCCAGTCGGCGGCTGCACGGCGTTGTCACCGCACGGGTGCACGAGATTCTGACCGGAGCGGGCGCCACGTGCCGGATGCCGGAGGGCGGCTTCTACCTGTACCCCGACTTCGACGGCCTGCGGTCCGGGCTGGCCGGCGTCGGCGTGCACACCGGGCGGGAATTCGCCGGCCTGCTGCTGGACCGCTTCGGCGTTGGGGTGCTGGCCGGTACCGAGTTCGGCGACCACGAGGACGCGCTGCGATTCCGGCTCGCGACCAGCCTGCTCTACGGCAATGACGACGACCAACGGCTGGTCAGTCTGGACAGTGCGGAACCCCTTGCGCTGCCGTGGATCGCGGCCTCGCTGAAGCAGCTGTCCGTCGCGCTGGACGAACTCGTCACGCTGGCCTCCTAGGCCAACCGGGCCGATACCCTCGTCCGCCGTGGTGATCACGGCGGACGCCCACGCGAGCACATCGTCCCGTGGCACCAGGAACGTCAGTGTCGACACACTGACTCCGCCGATCACGGTGCCGTGCGCGTCGGACACCGGG
>DASUJK010000156.1:0-27644 GCA_036279295.1 Pseudonocardiaceae bacterium
TGCCTGGTTGATGATGAAGTCCTCGTCAGCGCGCCAAGCCGCGAACAGGCCGTCCTCGAACCCGGAGCGGGTGACCCGCTTCAGGTAGACCGCCGGGATGATCTGGTCGGTGTCCACGTTGGACCTGCGCAGCGGCACCCCGACGCCGGTGTGCGTGGTGAAGGCTTCCATGCCGGTTCTCCTCTCAGCCCAGGTCGGCGGGCGACGACAGCGTGCCCCGGACCGCCGTGGCGGCGGCGACCAGCGGGGACACCAGGTGGGTACGGCCGCCCTTGCCCTGGCGGCCCTCGAAGTTCCGGTTCGACGTGGAGGCGCTGCGCTCACCGGGTGCCAACTGGTCAGGGTTCATACCCAGGCACATCGAGCACCCGGCAGAGCGCCATTCCGCGCCAGCCGCCGTGAAAACGGCGTCAAGCCCCTCGGCCTCCGCCTGAACCTTCACCCGCATCGAGCCGGGCACCACGAGCATTCGCACGCCCTTGGCGACCTGATGACCACGCAACACACCGGCCGCGGCCCGCAGGTCCTCGATCCGGCCATTGGTGCAGGAACCGAGGAACACAGTGTCGACACTGATGTCCCGCAACGGTGTGCCGGCGACCAGACCCATGTAGGTAAGCGCCTTCTCGGCAGCCACCCTGTCGTTCTCGTTGGGGATGCGTTCCGGGTCGGGCACCGATGCGGACAGCGGCAACCCCTGCCCGGGATTGGTTCCCCAGGTGACGAACGGAGTCAGCTCACCGGCGTCGAGATCGACCTCAATGTCAAAAGTGGCGTCGTCATCGGTCCGCAACGCACGCCAGGCAACAACAGCCTCGTCCCACGCCTCGCCAGTCGGCGCGTACGGCTTGCCCTTGAGGTACTCGAACGTGGTGTCGTCCGGCGCGATCATGCCGGCACGCGCGCCGGCCTCGATGGACATGTTGCACACGGTCATCCGGGCTTCCATGGACAACGCCTCAATGGCGGAGCCGCGGTACTCGATGACGTAGCCCTGCCCACCGCCAGTACCGATCTTGGCGATCAGCGCCAGAATGATGTCCTTGGCGGTGACATCCGGACCGACCTCGCCGGACACGTTGACCGCCATGGTCCGAAACGGCCGCAGCGGCAGCGTCTGCGTGGCGAGCACGTGCTCGACCTCGGACGTGCCGATGCCGAAGGCCATGGCGCCCAACGCACCGTGGGTCGACGTGTGGCTGTCGCCGCAGACGATCGTCATGCCGGGCTGCGTGAGCCCCAGCTGTGGTCCGATCACGTGCACGATGCCCTGTTCGGTGTCACCCATCGGGAACAGCCGGACACCGAACTCGGTGCAGTTGCGGCGCAGCGTTTCCACCTGGGTGCGCGACACCGGATCGGCGATCGGCAGGTCGACACCCGTCGTCGGCACGTTGTGGTCCTCGGTGGCCACCGTGAGATCCGGCCTGCGCACCGGTCGCCCCGCCTGGCGGAGCCCGTCGAACGCCTGCGGGCTGGTTACTTCGTGCACGAGATGCAAGTCGATGTAGAGCAGATCAGGCTCGGCGCCCGAACCCGGACGCACCACGTGGTCGTTCCACACCTTCTCGGCAAGCGTGTGGCCCATCACTTCACTCCAACAGGAATCGGCTTTCGGGGGGACCGACGGTCCGGCCGTTCCCGACATCTAGACTTCCCATATTACGGGAAGCTAGTATCGAGACGTGGGACAGCATAGCGGGATCGGCGTCCTGGACAAGGCTGTGGCCGTGTTGCAGGCGATTGCGAAGGAGCCGTGTGGGCTCGCCGAACTGTGCAACCGCACAGGCTTGCCGCGGGCGACCGCGCACCGCCTGGCGGTCGGCCTGGAGGTCCATCGCCTGCTCCGGCGAGGCCCCGACGGCCGCTGGCGCCCGGGCGCGGCCCTGGCCGAACTGGCGGGCGGAGCCACCGACCCACTGCTCGACGCGGCAGCCACGGTGCTCCCCAGACTGCGCGACATCACCGGCGAGAGCGTCCAGCTCTACCGCCGCGACGGCATGCAGCGCATCTGCATCCTCGCCGCCGAACCCCCGGCCGGCCTCCGCGACACGGTCCCGGTGGGCACCCGCCTACCGATGACAGCCGGCTCCGGCGCCAAGGTCCTGGCCGCCTGGTCCGACCCGGCCACCCAACGAGCGGTCCTCAACGAGGCCGTCTTCGGCGAACGCACACTCCTGGAAGTCCGCAGGCGAGGCTGGGCACAAAGCGTCGCAGAACGCGAACCAGGCGTAGCCAGCGTCAGCGCACCGGTCAAGGACAGCGCAGGCCACGTAGTAGCAGCAGTAAGCGTCTCCGGCCCCGTAGACCGCATAGGCCGCCGCCCAGGCGTCCGCTGGGCCGCCGACCTACTAGCAGCCGCAGAAGCCCTACAGGCAAGGCTGTAAAGCCGATACCGGGCACGAGAGCGGGCGCCCAGCAAGGCGCGCAGCACCGAGCCCAGGCCAAGCTCAAAAACAAGAAACCCAGCCAACCAACAAACAAGAACCCGGCAACAAAACAAGAGAACCAGCAGACGACTCCGACGGGGGGTCCGGGGGCTTGGCCCCCAGAAGCGCGGCGAAGCCAGCTAAGCTCGCGCATTCCGCGAGCATAGCTGGCCCACTGGATGTAGCCCCGACGGGATTTGAACCCGCGCTACCGCCTTGAGAGGGCGGCGTCCTAGGCCGCTAGACGACGGGGCCAGGATCAAGATGAGCGTACCTGACGGTGACGCTTCAACTTGGCTGGGGTACCAGGACTCGAACCTAGACTAACTGAACCAGAATCAGTCGTGCTGCCAATTACACCATACCCCAACAGGATCTTCAGGCCGCAGTGAACCAACCCCGGGCCGGGTCCTCCTGTCGGGATCGAATCGTAGACCACAGACGCGGCCGGACGGAAATCGGGGCGGTCCTGGTCAGCTCAAGACCAGGTCGAGGTCGCAGACCAGCAGTTCAGGGAGCAGCCCGAGGGTGGTGATCATCGAGACGCCTGCTGGCAGGGCGCCACGGGCGGGGCCGTTGCGGTTGAGCCACACCCCGACCATGCCGGCGTCCCGCGCACCGCAGGCGTCGAGGTCGAGTCGGTCGCCCACGTGCACGACTTCCGCGGGTCGGTAACCGAGCCGCTCACATGCCGTGCGGAATATCACCGGGTCGGGTTTGGCGGCACCGAGTTCACCGGCGATGACGACTTCGTCGATGTAGTGGGCGACGCCGAGGTTGGCGAGTTTGGCGCGTTGGTACGGGCCGGACGCATTGGTGACGACGGCGATCTTCACGCGGACCGCGGCGAGCCATTCCAGGCAGGGCAGGGCGTCGGTGAAGAGGGTCCAGCCGTTCCGCATGGCACGGACACGCACGCCTTCCCTGCGGATGGCTTCGCCGTCATCGAGCAGTTCGCCGAGGCAGCCGAAGAATTCCTTGGTGCGCTGCCACAGCATCGTGTCCGAGTCGACGACGCCGGCCACCACCCTGGCGACGTGTTCGTCGGTGATTTGCTGCCAGAGCGGCCATGCGTTGTCGTGGCCGAGCAACAGGCGCAGTGCGCCCCGGGCGGACGCGCTGTGGTCGACCAGGGTGTCGTCCACGTCCAGGCAGACGGCGCGGACACCACCCGCCGCGTGTTCCCCAGTCTGGTGGCCGAGTCTTGGGCCGGAGCGGGCGGAGGCTGGTGTCACCCGGGTGAGGCTATGCCCGCATCAGTTGGCTCCGATTCGTCCAACGCGGTGAATTCTGAGACAACTGCTTCGGTCCAGACGTTTGGGAGAACAACCCTGGTCAGGCCGAGTTCGTAGCAGCCGCGCGGCGCAACCTGCCCAGTGTCCTGTCTTTGCCCAGCAGTTCCATGGACTCCCACAACGGCGGCGAGACGGTCCTACCGGTCACCGCGACGCGGAGCGGCGCGAACGCCTTGCTGGCCTTGAGCCCGAGGCCGTCCACGAGTGACACCTTCATCGCTTCCTCGATGGCCGACCAGGTCCATTCGGGTAGTGCGTCCAGTGCGGCGACGGCGGCGTCGAGCACGGGTTGGGCGTCCGGTCGTAGTGCCTTGGCGGCGGATGCCGGTTCGACCACGAACGATTCTTCGTCGATGAACAGGAATCGCAGCATGCCGGCGGCGTCGGACAGCACCGAGATCCGTTTCTGGACCTCGGCGGCGATCGCGGTCAGGGTGGTCAGCTGCTCGGGTGTCGGTTGTGCTGGCAGCACAGCGGCGGCGACGAGATAGGGGGTGACCCTGGTGACGAACTCGGCCACCGGCAGGGCACGCAGGTGCGCCGCGTTGATGGCTTCTGCCTTCTTCACGTCGAACCGGGCCATGTTGGGGTTGACCTTGGTGACGTCGAAGGCTTCGACCAGCTCGGCCACGCTGAACACGTCCCGGTCGTCGGCGATGGACCAGCCGAGCAGGGACAGGTAGTTGAGCAGGCCTTCGGGCAGAAAGCCCCGGTCGCGGTACAGGAAGAGGTTCGACTGGGGGTCCCGCTTGGACAGTTTCTTGTTGCCTTCGCCGCTGACCAGGGGCAGGTGGGCGTAGCGGGGCGCGAAGTCGGCCACTCCGATCCTGCGCAGTGCGGCGAACAACGCGATCTGCCGTGGCGTGGAGGGCAGCAGGTCCTCGCCGCGCAGGATGTGGGTGACCCGCATCATGGCGTCGTCGACGGGGTTGGTCAGCGTGTACAGCGGTTCCCCGTTGGCCCGCACCAGCACCGGGTCGGGCACGCTGCCGACCTTGAACGTGATCTCACCGCGCACCAGGTCGACGAACGTGATGTCGTCGTCGGGCATCCGCAGGCGCAGCGTGGGCTGGCGGCCGTCGGCCCGATAGGCGGCGCGCTGCTCGTCGGTGAGACCGCGGTCGAAGTTGTCGTAGCCCAGCTTGGGGTCGCGGCCCGCGGCGCGGTGCCGGGCGTCGACCTCGTCGTTGGTGGAGAACGACTCGTAGAGTTCGCCCGCCGCGAGCAGGCGCTGTGCCACGTCGGCGTGGATGTCGCGGCGCAGACTCTGCCGGTACGGGCCGCTGGGACCGCCGATCTCGGGGCCTTCGTCCCAATCCAGGCCGAGCCACCGCAACGCGTCGAGGATCGCGTCGTAGCTCTCCTCGGAGTCACGGGACGCGTCGGTGTCCTCGATGCGGAACACCAGCTTGCCCTTGTTGTGCCGGGCGAACGCCCAGTTGAACAGCGCGGTCCGGATCAGCCCGACGTGCGGGACACCGGTGGGCGACGGGGAGAACCGGGCACGGACGACGTCGGCGCCGGGCGGCAGCAAAGGCGTACTCATAACCCGTTCAGCGTATCCGTCCGCCGTTGCCTTGACACACCGGATGAGCCAGGGGCACTCTGATGTTATTCAACTATCGTTGAAAAAGAGGGAGGGCTCCGATGAACGACGAACGCACGACCTGTGTGGTGGCCGGCGGCGGACCTGCCGGCATCGTGCTCGGGCTGTTGCTGGCCAGGGCAGGCGTCGACGTGACGGTGCTGGAGCAGCACGGTGACTTCCTGCGCGACTTCCGTGGCGACACCGTGCATCCGGCCACGATGCGGCTGCTGGACGAACTCGGTCTCGGCGCGCGGTTCCGCGCGTTACCGGCGAGCAGGGTGGACCGGGTCGAACTCCCGGCTGCCGACGGCGAACCCATGGTCGTCGGCGATTTCAGCCGACTCCCAGGCAACTATCAGTATGTGGCGATGGTGCCGCAGTGGGACCTGCTGGACATGCTCGCGGATGCCGGCAAGGCGGAACCCGGTTTCCACCTCCGGATGAACACCGAGGCGACCGGCACGCTCACCGAGCGCGGCAAGGTGGTCGGCGTCACCTACCGCGATGCGGGCGGGGAAACCGGTGAACTGCGCGCCGATCTGACCGTCGCGGCGGACGGCCGCTGGTCGACGCTGCGCCGCGCGGCCGGCCTGGTGCCACACGAGTTTCCCGTGCCGATCGACGCATGGTGGTTCCGGCTGCCCCGCCGCGCCGACGACACCGGCGTCGGCCTGACCGCGCAGGCCAACGACAAGGAGTTCGCGGTCACCATCAACCGGACCGACTACTTCCAGATCGCCTACCTGGCGAAGAAAGGGCTCGATCCCACGCTGCGCGCCGAGGGTGTCGAGCGGTTCCGGGCCAGGATCGCCGGGCTGCTGCCCGACCTGGCCGACCGTGTCGACCACATCGAGAGCATGGCCGACGTCAAGCACCTGGACGTCCGCCTGAATCGGCTGCGCACCTGGTACACGGCAGGTCTGCTGTGCATCGGTGACGCGGCACACGCCATGTCACCGGTCGGCGGTGTCGGCATCAACCTGGCCATCCAGGATGCCGTGGCCGCGGCTTCGCTGCTGGCCGGCCCACTCCGCGGCCACACCCTGCGCACGGCCGATCTGGCCAAGGTGCAACGCCGTCGCCAACTGCCGACCAACGCCGTGCAGCTCGTGCAACGGCTGCTGCACAGGGCCGTCTTCCGGCCGGTGGTCGACGGCGAGCGGGCAGGCCTGCCGTCCGGGATGAGCGCGGTCCTGCGCCGGGTGCCCGCCATCCGGTTCCTGCCCGGCTATCTGATCGGCATCGGCTTCCGACCCGAGCACGCGCCGGCATTCGCCCGCCGGACTAGCGATTGACCACCGGGTTGGTCAGCGTGCCGATGCCGTCGATGGTCACCGAAACCGTCTGACCGTCCGACATCGGCGCGACACCGGCCGGTGTACCGGTCAGGATCACGTCACCGGGCAGCAGTGTCATCACCGTGGTGACCCACTCGACCAGCTTGCCGATCCCGTGGATCAGCAGTGACGTGCGGGAGTCCTGCTTGATCTCGCCGTCCAGTTCGGTGCGCAGCCGGACGTCCGACGGGTCGATCGCCGTCTCGATCCACGGCCCCAGCGGGCAGAACGTGTCGTAGCCCTTCGCCCTGGTCCACTGACCGTCCGTCTTCTGCTGATCCCGGGCGGTCACGTCGTTGGCCACGGTGTAGCCCATCAGCACGCTGTTCGCCCTGGCTGCCGGCACGTCCTTGCACGGCGTGCCGATCACCAGCGCCAGTTCGCCTTCGAAGTCCACCCTGGTCGAGCTGGGCGGCAGCTTGATGGCCGCGTTCGGGCCGATGACCGACGTGGACGGCTTCAGGAAGATGATCGGGTCGGCGGGAACCTCGTTGCCCAGTTCCTTGGCGTGGTCGGCGTAGTTCCTGCCGATGCAGACCACCTTGGACGGCAGGATCGGTGCCAGCAGTCGCACGTCGGCCAGTGGCCAGCGCCGGCCGGTGAACTGGGGCGTGCCGAAGGGGTGTTCGGCGATCTCCACTGCGGTCAGGGCCGACGGATCGGTCCCTTCGCCGTCGATCGAGACGAAGGCCACGCCGTCCGGATGAGCGATTCGAGCGATGCGCACCCGACCACCATAACCAGCGTCAGGTCGCGACCATCTCGCGGAGTGGCACGAAGTCCGGCCAGATCAGCCGGATGTCCCTGCCCATCCCGAACAACTCGGCGGCCTGCTGGGCGCTGGTGAAGTACCCGATGGACCGCTCCCCCGGCAGGTAGACCACCGCCTGGTCGGCGAACGACAGGCCCCACGCGGCCACTTCCGCCCGACGCCAGCCCTTGGCCACGGCACACAGCGCGAACACGCGTGGTGCGTCCTTGGTCGCGAAGTGGCGCAGCAGGTCCTCCAGCGTGCGTTCGTCCGGAATGCGCAGTGGGTTGGCCGGCCCGTCCTCCGCATTGAAGTCGGTGCCGGCCACGTTCTCGAAGTCCACGCCACGGGTCCTTTCCATCGGTGCTGTGCGCCAAGGGAAGCACAGCGAACCCGCTGGTGGCAGCAGTGAACGGCGACAATAGCCGCATCGGGTTCGGCTTTGTCGCGTGGACAAGGAATTGACCAGAAACTGCTAGTCGCAGGCGGCTTTCAGGGTGTTGAAGCGGGCCTGCTCCTGCGTGGCCCACGCCTGTAGCTTCGCGCCGCTCCAGTCCTGCCCGTTCACCTGGCCTGCCTGGCTGGCCGCGGCCCGCAGTGCTTCGGACAGCGACTGGTCCTGGGTCTGCGTGGCCAGGGTGTTCAGCACGTCAGCCGCGTTGCGCGCCTGCTTGGCCTTGCGCCTGGCGTCATCGCCGACCTCGGACAGCGCGATGACGCCGAGCGCCTTGCCACAGATGTAGGACTTGGACGACGTGACCGAGTTGATCTGGTCGGCCGCCGCATCGCAACCGGCCAGCACGAACGCACCCACGACGAAGGTCGACACGGCGACCGCCAACTTGACAGACATGGTTACCCCCCGAAACCAGGCTACCGGAGGGCGCACCCCGATTCAGCCGACGGCGGCGGTCCGCACCCGCATGGCCTTGTGCACCAGTGCGTCGCACATCGCCAGCCAACTGGCCTCGACGATGTTGCCGTGCACGCCGACCGTGGTCCACTCGCGCTCGCCGTCGGTCGACTCGACCAGCACCCTGGTCACCGCGTCCGTGCCGTGCGAGTTCGTCAGGATACGTACCTTGTAGTCGGCCAGGCTGACACTGTCCATCCAGGACAAATGCGGCCGCAGCGCCTCCCGCAGCGCGGCGTCCAGCGCGTGCACCGGACCGTTGCCCTCGGACGTGGCAATCACCCGCTGGCCCGCCACCCGGACCTTCACGGTGGCTTCGGACACGACGTCGCCGTTGGCGGCGTGATCGAGGATGACCCGGTAGCTCTCCAGTGTGAACGGCGCGTGGTCGGCCTGGGCGGTATGGTCAAGTTCGTTGCGCAGCAACAATTCCAACGACGCGTCGGCGGCCTCGAACGACCAGCCGCCCGCCTCCAGGTCCTTGACCTTGCGGACCGCGTTGGTCAGCACCTCGGGCCGGCCGGCCAGGTCCACACCGAGCTCACGTCCCTTGAGTTCGATGCTCGCCCGACCGGCCATCTCGGTGACCAGCACCCGCATGTCGTTGCCGACGGTGACCGGATCGATGTGGTTGTACAGCTCCGGATCCACCTTGATCGCGCTCGCGTGCAACCCCGCCTTGTGGGCGAAGGCCGACTGCCCGACATACGCCTGGTGGGCGTTCGGGGCGATGTTCGCGATCTCGGCAAGGGCATGGGAGACGCGGGACAGCTCGGCCTGCCTGCCGTGCGGTAGCACCGGCATGCCGAGCTTGGTCACCAGGTTCCCGAGTACGGCGAACAGGTCCGCGTTGCCGGCCCGTTCGCCGTAGCCGTTCGCGGTGCACTGCACGTGCGTCGCGCCGGCTCGCACCGCGGCCACCGAGTTGGCGACCGCGCACGCCGTGTCGTCCTGACAGTGGATGCCCAGCCGGAAACCGGTGCGGGCGGCCACGTCGGCGACCGTTTCGGCCAGCCCCATCGGCAGCTGGCCGCCGTTGGTGTCACACAGCACGACGACGTCGGCCCCACCGTCCACGGCGGACGACAGCACCCGCAGCGCACAGTCCGGGTCGAACGCGTAGCCGTCGAAGAAGTGCTCTGCGTCCAGGAACACCCGGCGCCCGTTGGCCACCAGGTGCCGGACGGTGTCGTTGACCATCGCGCACGCCTCGGTCACGTCGGTCCGCAGGGCCAGTTCGATGTGCCGCCGGTCGGACTTGGCGACCAGCGTGACGACCGGCGCCTGCGCGTTCAGCAGCGCCTGCACCTGCGGATCGTCCTGTACCCGCACACCGGCCCTGCGCGTCGAGCCGAACGCCACCAGTGCCGCGTGCCGCAGCTCCAGTTCGCCTGCCGCCGCCCTGGCGAAGAACTCGGTGTCGGTGGGCAGCGCACCGGGCCACCCACCCTCGATGAAGCCGACACCAAGGTCGTCCAGCAGCCGCGCCACGGCGAGCTTGTCGGTGGCCGAGTATGTGATGCCCTCCCGCTGGGCACCGTCGCGCAGCGTCGTGTCGTAGACGTGGAAGGCATCCCCGAGCGGGGTACCTGCTGGGCTGGTGCGGGTCACGGGAGTTCTCCTGTCGGGAAATGGTCGACCCCGGCAGCGCAAACAAAAAGACCCCCCGTGAACACGGGAGGTCTGCGCGCCGGGTGCTGGGTCAGTCAGCTACTCGGCGCGCTCGATGATAATGATCACCGCAAGGTGAGCCATGCCGGTGATGGTGCCACACCCCATACCGGTGAGTCCAACTTTCGGGCGGTGCTTCCCGGATGGTGAAACCACCCTGGCGCGGGCGGACGAGGAGCGGAGCGATCTGGCTGCTCCGCTCCCCGCCCTTCGACTACAGCCCGCTGCGCGCCTGCGTGGACGCGTTGGAGGACACCAGTGCGGCCAGCCGGTCGCCGATGGACTCCGTGGCACCGGGGTTCGCGTGGTCCCGGGTGGCCAGATCGAACGCCACCGACGCCTCGATCCGCCGGGCCGCCTCGTGCTGGCCGAGGTGGTCCAACATCATCGAGACGGACAGCACGGCCGCGGTCGGGTCGGCCAGCCTGCGCCCACTGATGTCCGGCGCGCTGCCGTGCACCGGCTCGAACATGCTCGGGTTGCGCCGGGTCACGTCCAGGTTGCCGCTGGCCGCCAGGCCGATGCCACCGGTGACGGCGGCAGCAAGGTCGGTCAGGATGTCGCCGAACAGGTTGTCGGTGACCACGACGTCGAACCGGGACGGGTTGGTGACCATGTGGATGGTCGCCGCGTCCACGTGCTGATAGGACACCGTCACTTCGGGATGCTGGAGCGAGACCTCCTCCACCACCCGCGACCACAGCGACCCGGCGTGTGTGAGCACATTGGTCTTGTGCACCAGCGTCAGGTGCTTGCGCGGCCGGCCGCTGGCCCTGGCGAACGCGTCCCGCACCACCCGCTCGATGCCGAACGCCGTGTTGACGCTGACCTCGGTGGCGATCTCGTGCGGCGTGTCCTTGCGCAGCAGGCCACCGTTGCCGGCGTACGGCCCCTCGGTGCCCTCCCGGACGATCACCATGTCGACGTCGCCGGGATCGGCCAGCGGGCTGCGTACACCCGGATACAGCTTGGCCGGCCGCAGGTTCACGTGATGGTCCAGTTCGAACCGCAGGCGCAGCAGCAGACCGCGCTCCAGGATGCCGCTGGGTACTGACGGGTCACCGACCGCGCCGAGCAGGATCGCGTCGTGCTGGCGCAGCTCGCTCAGGACCGATTCGGGCAGCAACTCCCCGGTCGCGTGCCAGCGGGCAGCACCGAGGTCGTAGTTCGTGGTCTCGGCGTTCGGAGCGACCTCGCCGAGAACCTTGAGTGCCTCACCGATCACCTCGGGCCCGATCCCATCTCCTGGGATCACCGCGAGCCGCATGTACACCTCCGGAGTATCGGTCCCGTCGCGGGACCCATCAATCTCGCAAGGTTACCGGCCAAATGACTACTCACCCCACCGGAGGGTTGATTTCCCATCCACATGTCCCGGACTGCGGGACACCCACACGGGTTAATCATCACTCGAAGGGACCAAAGTGGGCGGTCCTGGATGCGGCTCGGCCCCGACCGTCCGGCGGTGTTCCGGACGGTCGGGGCCGAGAAGTTCAACGAAGTCGCTTCGCTCCTGGCCTGCCCGCGCCGCTGGCGCGCCAAGGCCTCACTCGAACGAGATCGACCTAGCCAAGCGGGCACCGACGGCGGCACCGGTCGGGTCCAGCACCTCGGCGGTCACCGGGCGGTCCACCCGCAGCAGCATGATCGCGTCCGCGCCGTCCCGGGTCTGGCTGATCTGCGCGGCCTCGATGTTGATGCCGGTCTCGCCGAGCAGCGTGCCGACCGTGCCCATCACGCCGGGCCGGTCCGGGTACTCCAGCAGCAGCACGACGCCCTCGGCCCGCAGGTCGAAGCTCCGACCGTTGACCTCAACGACCTTCTGCACACCGTCCAGGCCGGTCAGCGTGCCCGACGCGGTGACCGACTGGCCGTCCGGCAGCGCCGCCGACACGGTGACCAGGCTGCGGTGGTTGGCGCTCTCCGGCTCCGTGACCAGCTCCACCCGGACACCGAGGTCCTCGGCCAGCTTCGGCGCGTTCACGAACGTCACCTGCTCGTCGACCATGCCGGCGAACACACCGCGCAGCGCGGCCAGCGGCAGCACCGACACGTCCTCACTGGCCAGTTCGCCGCGCACCCGCACGGTGACCGACGCGGGCGGCTTGCTGGCCAGCGCGGCCACCACGGTGCCCAGCTTCTGCACCAGCGGCAGGTACGGCCGGACCTCCTCGCCGACCACACCGCCGCTCTGCACGTTCACCGCGTCCGGCACGAACTCGCCGGCCAGCGCCAGCAGCACCGACCGGGCCACGTCCGTGCCGGCCCGGTCCTGGGCCTCCGTGGTGGACGCGCCGAGGTGCGGCGTGACAACCGCGTTGGGCAGCTCGAACAGCGGGCTGTCGACGCACGGCTCCTTGACGAACACGTCGATGCCGGCACCGCCGACCCGACCCTCGCGCAGCGCGTCGGCCAGCGCGTCCTCGTCGATCAGGCCGCCACGGGCGTCGTTCACGATGATCACGCCCGGCTTGACCATGGCCAGCTGGTCCTTGCCGATCAGGCCCTTGGTCTCGGCCGTCTTGGGCAGGTGGATGGAGATGGTGTCGGCCCGGGACAGCACCTCGTCCAGGGTGCCCAGTTCGATACCCAACTGGGCGGCACGGGCCGGTGCCACGTACGGGTCGTAGGCGATCAGGTTCATGCCGAAGGCGGCCAGCCGCTGCGCGACCAGCTGGCCGATCTTGCCGAGGCCGACGATGCCGGCGGTCTTGCCGTTCAGCTCGACACCGTTGAAGGAACTGCGCTTCCACTGCCCGGCCCGCAGGCTGGCGTCGGCGGCCGGCACCCGGCGGGCGACCGCGAGCAACAGTGCGACCGCGTGCTCGGCCGCGGAGACGATGTTGGAGGTCGGGGCGTTGACGACCATGACGCCACGTGCGGTGGCGGCGGGGACGTCGACGTTGTCCAGGCCGACACCGGCCCTGGCGACGACCTTCAGCCGTGTGGTGGCGCCGAGCGCCTCCGCATCCACCTGGGTCGCGGAACGGACGAGCAGCGCGTCCGCGTCGGCGAGCGCGGACAGCAGGGCCGGACGGTCGGTGCCGTCGACGTGCTGCACCTCAACGGCGTCGCCGAGCAGGTCGAGCACGGACGGGGCGAGCTTTTCGGCGATCAGAACGACAGGACGACGAGTGCTGGTCACGACGGCGGCTCCGGGGACGGCTGGGGTGTTGGAACGTGGACGACGCTCCGACGGCGCCAGGCCAGCGAAAGTCCACGCTGACCGGCCACCACGGCGTGCCCGGACCAACCGGATTCTATCCGCGAGCCCCGCACGATTTTGCCAAGGGGCCATCGGGACGCCCGCGTCACAAACACACCCGCGCACCCAGCCGAACCTGCGTGGTCAACCGGCAGGTCACCAGGGTTCGTCGAACTCCCCGTCCTTGGCACCGGCCACGAAGGCATCCCACTCGGACTCGGTGAACACCAGCACGGTGTCGTCCGGCCCGGTGTACTTCGAGTTGCGCATCGCGATGTAGGTCTTGCCGTCGCTGTGCGGGACGAAGGCGACCTCGACGTACTCGCCCTCCGAGTCGTCCGGGTCGCCCGCGCGCTGCCACTCCGCGGCGGTCAGGTCCAGTCGGCCACGGACATGGGCCTTGTCATCGTAGATCGGCGCGCCGGCACCGTTGCCTTCTTCGTGACTCATCGCGACAAATGTCCCCTCGTCGTCAAATGCCGGCGCAGACAATACGCGGCGACACTCACACCGAAGGCGGCCACCCAAACGGGTGACCGCCTCCGTCGTACCGATCAGGCTGGTGTCAATTCCTGTTGATCAACATTCTGTCGATTGTTTGATCTTGCTCAGGCCGTGTCGGTGAGCGGGCGGTCCACCCAGGACATCAGGCCGCGCAGCTTCCGGCCGACCTCCTCGATCGGGTGTTCTTCGCCCTGCTTCTGCAACCGGGTGAAGTTGGGACGGCCCGCCTCGTCCTCGGCCACCCATTCCTTCGCGAACCGGCCGTCCTGGATCTCGTCCAGGAGCTTGCGCATCTCGGCCTTCACCGTCGGGCTGATCACCCGAGGACCGGACCGCAGGTCGCCGTACTCGGCGGTGTCGGAGATCGAGTAGCGCATCCGGGCGATGCCGCCCTCGTAGATCAGGTCCACGATGAGCTTGAGCTCGTGCAGCACCTCGAAGTACGCGATCTCCGGCTGGTAGCCGGCCTCGGTCAGGGTCTCGAACCCGGCCTGGATCAGTGCCGTCGTGCCACCGCACAGCACGGCCTGCTCACCGAACAGGTCGGTCTCGGTCTCCTCGGTGAACGTCGTCCTGATGACACCTGCCCGCGTGCCGCCGATCGCCTTCGCGTAGGACAGGCCCAGTTCCAGCGCCTTGCCGGTGGCGTCCTGCTCCACGGCCACCAGGTCCGGCACACCCTTGCCGTCCACGAACTGCCGGCGTACCAGGTGACCCGGGCCCTTCGGCGCCACCAGCACGACGTCCACGTCGTTCGGCGGCACGATCAGGCCGTAGCGGATGTTGAAGCCGTGGCCGAAGAACAGCGCGTCACCGGAGCGCAGGTGCGGCAGGATGTCCTGCTCGTAGATGGCCCGCTGCTTGGTGTCCGGAGCCAGGATCATGATCAGGTCCGCCTCGGCGGACGCCTCCGCCGGAGTGAGCACGGGCAGGCCCTGCTCCTCGGCCTTGGCCCGGGACTTCGAGCCCTCCGGCAGACCGACCCGAACGTCCACGCCGGAGTCGCGCAGACTCAGCGCGTGGGCGTGGCCCTGGCTGCCGTAGCCGATCACGGCGACCTTCCGGCCCTGGATGACGCCCAGGTTGGCATCGTCGTCGTAGAAGATCTCGGCGCTCATGTGAATCCAGTTCTTCCTCTCGGATAAGCGAAAACTCGGCGGGCCAGGCCCTCAACGGACGGTGGTCGCGGTGATCGACCGGGGTCCCCGTCCGACCGCGACCATTCCGGACTGCACCATCTCCCGCACACCGAACGGTTCCAGCATGCGCAGCAACGCGTCCAGCTTGTCAGCGGTGCCGGTCGCCTCGATGGTCAGCGCCTCCGGTGAGACGTCCACAACCTTGGCGCGGAACAACTGTACGGTCTCCAGCACCTGGCTGCGGACCGTCGAGTCCGCCCGCACCTTCACCAGCAGCAGTTCACGCCGCACGGCCGTGGCGGGTTCCAGTTCCACGATCTTGATCACGTTCACCAGCTTGTTGAGCTGTTTGGTGACCTGTTCCAGGGGCAGTTCGTCGACCGAGACGACAATTGTCATCCTGGACACATCAGGGTGCTCGGTCGGTCCGACGGCGAGTGATTCGATGTTGAATCCGCGGCGCGAGAACAGGCCTGCGACCCTGGCCAGGACACCCGGTTTGTTCTCGGTGAGCACGCTCAGCGTGTGAGTGGTCATCAGATGTCCTCGTCGTACAGCGGGCGGATACCCCGCGCTGCCTGGATCTCGTCATTGCCGGTGCCCGACGCGACCATCGGCCACACCTGTGCGTCCTTGCCCACCACGAAGTCGATGACCACCGGCTGGTCGTTGATCTCCATCGCGGCCTTGATGGTCGCGTCGACGTCGTCCTTGGACTCACAGCGCAGCCCGACGCAGCCCAGCGCCTCGGCCAGCAGCTTGAAGTCCGGGATGCGGTGCTTGTGCGTGCCGAGATCGGTGTGCGAGTAGCGGCCCTCGTAGAACAGGTTCTGCCACTGGCGAACCATGCCCAGGTTGCCGTTGTTCATCACGGCGACCTTGATCGGCGCGCCCTCGATGGCACACGTGGCCAGTTCCTGGTTGGTCATCTGGAAGCAGCCGTCGCCGTCGATCGCCCACACCGGCATGTCCGGCCTGCCGAACTTGGCGCCCATCGCGGCCGGCACGGCGAAACCCATCGTGCCGAGACCACCGGAGTTCAGCCAGCTGCGCGGGTGCTCGTAGGAGATGAACTGCGCGGCCCACATCTGGTGCTGGCCGACACCGGCCGCGTACACCGCTTCCGGACCGACGAGGGTGCCGATCCGCTCGATCACGTACTGCGGCGACAGCGTGCCGTCGGCAGGCCATTCGTAGCCGAGCGGGAACGTGCCACGCCATTCCTTGAGCTGGTGCCACCACGCCCCGAGATCGGCGGGCGACTCGGTGTGCCGCTCCGCCTTCACCGCGGCGATCAGCTCGACCAGGATCTCCTTGCAGTCCCCCACTATCGGCACGTCGGCGTGCCGGTTCTTGGAGATCTCGGCGGGATCGATGTCGGCGTGCACGATCTTGGCGTCCGGCGCGAACGACGACAGCTGGCCGGTGACCCGGTCGTCGAACCGGGCGCCCAAGGCGATCAACAGGTCCGCACGCTGCATCGCCGCCACCGCCGCCACCGACCCGTGCATACCGGGCATGCCGAGGTGCAGATCGTGCGAGTCGGGGAAAGCGCCCCTGGCCATCAGCGTGGTCACCACGGGAATGCCGGTCAGCTCGGCAAGTTGCAACAGTTGCTCGGACGCGTCCGCCCGCACCACGCCGCCGCCGACGTACAGCACGGGCCGGTGCGCGGCGCCGATCAGTTTCGCTGCCTCGCGAACCTGCTTGCCGTGCGGCCGGGTCGTCGGCCGGTAGCCGGGCAGTTTCAGTTCCGGCGGCCAGACGAAGGGTGCCGTGTTCTGCAGCACATCCTTCGGAATGTCGATCAACACCGGGCCGGGTCGGCCGGTGGACGCCAGGTGGAATGCCTCCGCGACCGCCCTCGGGATCTCCGCGGGATCGGTCACCAGGAAATTGTGCTTCGTGATCGGCATGGTGATGCCACAGATGTCGGCTTCCTGGAAGCCGTCGGTGCCGATGAGCGGCTGGGCCACCTGACCGGTGATGGCGACCACGGGCACCGAGTCCATGTACGCGTCGGCCAGCGGTGTCACCAGGTTGGTGGCGCCCGGGCCGGAAGTCGCGACACACACGCCGACCTTGCCGGTGGCCTGGGCGTAACCGGTGGCGGCGTGGCCGGCACCCTGCTCGTGGCGGACCAGGACGTGCCGCACCTTCGTGGAGTCGAGGAGCGCGTCGTACGCCGGCATGATGGCACCGCCCGGAATGCCGAAGGCGACCTCGCAGCCGACCGCCTCCAGGGATCGGACGAGCGACTGGGCGCCGGTCAGCCGAACCGGGGCGCCGGCTGGCGGCGTGGGCTTCGGCCGGGAGCCGGCAGGCGGATGGGGCACCCCGGGTGGTGGAGTGGGCCGTGGCGTAGCGCTGGTCATCGGTTTCGCCTCGCGGTCTTGGTGGAGATCTTGTCGCGTTCCGGGCAACAAAAAACCCTCGCCGACCATGGTGGCCGTACGAGGGTAGCGCGTCGACAGTCGGTAACTCTCAGGCGTCGACGCGCCTGCGAAGTACGAGAATGTCGAAGGTGTGCACGAGCGCGACGTTAGTGCTCGATGTGGTCAGACGTCAACTGGGCGGGACGCCGCTCCCGCGGAGTGGACGCCAGCCGCTCGGGTGGTGCCGTGCCGGAGCAGCACCGCGGTCAGGCGGAGTAGTGCTGGGTCAGGCGGGAGCACCCCCGCCGCCACCAGCGGACCAGTCACGAGGCACCATCATGATGTGCCCGAGGAGACCACCCAAGCCGAGTCACCGGCCCACGAGGTCGAGTCGTCGGCCCACGCACCTCACGAGGTCGACACGCCCGCGGGAACGGTCAACTCGCACGCCGAAACAGTCGACACGCCCGCCAGTGCGGTCGACTCGCCGGGTGATGAAGCCGAATCGGCGACTGCTGCAGCCGGACCCGCCGCTGCCGCGCCTGCCCAACGGGCCATGCCCAGCAAGCTGGTCTTCCGCACCCCGGGTTCGGCCTACGTGGCCATCGCGTTCGTCCTGATGTCCGGGTCCTTCGTGGCCGTGGCCTCGCCCTGGTACACCCTCGTCTACCTACTACCCGTCGGCGCCGCCGTCTGGGTACTCCGCACGAGAACAGAGATCGACGCGGACAAGCTGATCATTCGCCGGGTGCTGACCAGGACCGTGCTGCCCTGGTCGAAAGTGGCGTCGCTGCGCCTGACCGATCGACGCTGGATACGAGCGGTGCGCACCGACGGCGGCGAGATTCCGCTGCCATCGGTGCGCACCAGGCATCTACCAGCTCTTGCGCTGATCAGTGGTGGCCGGCTGACCGACCCCACCGATCCGGACCGCGATCAGGGATCTGCGTAGCGACGATCAGGGACCTGTGTAGCGAACCGAGAACGAGTTGCCACCGGTCGGGGCGGACGGCGTCGAGTAGGTCGTCGTGCCCTGGACCAGCAGGATTTCCTGCGCGGTGGTCAGGTTCGGGTTGGCACCGTTGGCCGTGAGACCCGTGAAGCTGAACGTCGAGAACCGCGGGGGCGTGCCGATCCGGCCGCCGACCTCGGTCGCCTCTTCGATCCACTCGGCCGACGTGCCGGCACCGCCGTAGGTCTTGTTCGAGTTGAACGTGACACCGGTGGTGTTGTCGGTCAGCTTGATGTTCCAGGTCGTGCCGCTGACCTTGGACACCGTGCCGGTCATCGAGTCACCCGGGTGGATGGTCATGCCGGTGATCACGGTCTCCGGGGCGGGCAGGATCTCCCACCATGCGTCATAGGTCGCCCGGCCACTCTGCACATCGGTCTCGGTGCCCGTCTGGATCAGGTTGGAGTTGTTGAAGCCGTCGATGCCCACCCACTGCGAGGAGAAGTGGCTGCCCGTGCCGGACACCGTGGGGACCGTCCAGTGGCCGACTGCCGACGTGAACGTGCCGGTCTTCGCGTAGCCGGACCAGTTGCTCGACTGGAAGACGGACTTGGTGTGGACGATGGAGTGGTTCGCGGCGTTGGTGGTGGCCACGGCGCCGCTCGCCATCGCCGGCAGCACGGCGAGTGCGATGCCGGCCGCTACTCCGGCGACAGCAATGGAACGCAGGGATTTGACGCCCATCTGGTGCCTTTCTGTGTATCGCACGTGTGATATGCCCTCGACCCACACGCACGGTTAACCGGCCCGGTATGAGGTAGGTAGCAGTACCTTCAGCACACCGTTGCGACGATTTTGATCGTACCTCTGAGCTGCGGCAAGACCATTCACTCAATGAGACGCGCATTCACACGAAATCATTCTGTGAATGCGTGAGCGTAACAATTAAAATAGTGTTAACAAGATCTGGATAAGATCCGTTTGGCCGCGTGGCCGGACGGGTTCGGCGCTCGGAGTAACCTGGTGCGCGCCCCGCCGGGTACCGACACCCACCAGGTGTCCACCACCACGCACGCCGACGCCTCACCAGCCCGCCGGCACAGGTCGGGTCAACGCACTTCACGTTCGCGACACATTGGAGGAGCCGTGCCCCACCTGCGCTCCCGCACGACGACCCACGGCCGCAACGCGGCAGGCGCCCGCGCCCTGTGGCGGGCCACCGGCATGACCGACAGTGACTTCGGTAAGCCGATCGTGGCCATCGCCAACTCGTACACCCAGTTCGTGCCCGGGCACGTCCACTTGCGTGACCTCGGGGAGCTGGTGGCCGGCGCGGTGAGCGAGGCCGGCGGCATCGCCAGGGAGTTCCACACCATCGCGGTGGACGACGGGATCGCGATGGGCCACAGCGGAATGCTGTACTCCCTGCCGTCCAGGGAGATCATCGCCGACTCGGTGGAGTACATGGTCAACGCGCACCAGGCGGACGCGCTGGTGTGCATCTCGAACTGCGACAAGATCACCCCCGGTATGCTCAACGCCGCCCTGCGGCTGAACATCCCGACCGTCTTCGTGTCCGGTGGCCCGATGGAGGCCGGCAAGGCCGTCGTGGTGGACGGTGTGGCCCAGGCGCCGACCGACCTGATCACCGCGATCTCAGCGTCGGCGAGCCCCACTGTGGACGATGCCGGCCTCGCGCTCGTCGAGGCGTCGGCGTGTCCGACCTGCGGTTCCTGCTCCGGCATGTTCACCGCGAACTCGATGAACTGCCTGACCGAGGCGCTGGGCCTGGCACTGCCCGGCAACGGCTCGACGCTGGCGACGCACGCCGCCCGCAAGGACCTGTTCCTGAACGCCGGCCGGACCGTGGTGGAGCTGGCCAAGCGCTGGTACGGGCAGGACGACGAGTCCGTACTGCCCCGCTCGATCGCCACCAAGGCGGCCTTCGGCAACGCGATGGCGCTGGACATGGCGATGGGCGGTTCGACGAACACCGTGCTGCACATCCTGGCCGCCGCCCATGAGGGCGAGATCGAGTTCTCCCAGGACGACATCGACGCGATCAGCCGTCGGGTGCCGTGCCTGAGCAAGGTCTCGCCCAACTCGGACTACCACATGGAGGACGTGCACCGGGCCGGTGGCATTCCGGCGATCCTGGGTGAGCTGGACCGGGCTGGCCTGCTGGACCGGGACGTCCACTCGGTGCACACGGCGACGTTGGCCGAGTGGCTGGCCACCTGGGACGTCCGTGCCGCAGCACCGTCCGAGCAGGCGCTGGAACTGTTCCACGCCGCACCTGGCGGGGTCCGCACGACACAGGCGTTCTCCACGAAGAACCGCTGGTCCAGCCTGGACACCGACGCCGAGACCGGCTGCATCCGGGACGCGGCGCACGCCTACTCGGCCGAGGGTGGCCTCATGGTGCTGCGCGGCAACATCGCCGAGGACGGCGCCATCATCAAGGCCGCGGGCGTGGACGAGGACCTGTGGCAGTTCACCGGCCCGGCCAGGGTGGTGGAGAGCCAGGAACAGGCGGTGTCCGCGATCCTGGGCAAGCAGGTCCAGCCGGGTGAGGTCGTGGTGATCCGCTACGAGGGTCCGTCCGGCGGCCCCGGCATGCAGGAGATGCTGCACCCGACGGCGTTCCTGAAGGGCGCGGGCCTTGGCAAGAAGTGCGCGCTGATCACCGACGGCCGGTTCTCCGGTGGCACGTCCGGACTGTCGGTCGGGCACATCTCGCCGGAAGCCGCCGCTGGTGGCGCGATCGCGCTCGTCCAGGACGGCGACCAGATCATGATCGACGTCCACGCGCGCAAGCTGGAACTGCTGGTCGACCCGGCCGTGCTGGCCGAGCGGAGGGCCAAGATGGAGGCCGGCGAGCGGCCGTGGCAGCCCACCGACCGGGTCCGCCCGGTCACCGCCGCGCTGCGGGCCTACGCACGGATGGCCACGTCGGCGTCGCGGGGTGCGGTGCGGGACGTCGACCGCTGATCGCTGGTGACGACGAAAGGGGCCGGCCCATCGTGGGCCGGCCCCTTTTGCCGTCGATGTCAGTGGTTGCGCAACACGAACAGGAACACGATCGCCAGCGCGGCACCGATGACCAGGAAGATGAATCCACTCAGGCCAGGACGCCGGAACCACGGTGTCGGCCGGTCCAGCGAGACCCGGCCCGGCCCGGCGAACAGCAGCGCGAAGGCGCCAGCGGCCAGGATCAGCTCCAGTTCGTAGCCGGGTGCGAAGAAGCCGATCTTCCACTTCAGCACGATCACGTTGGCCAGCAGGCCGAGCACCGCGGCCGCGCCGACCGGGGTGAACAACCCGAGCACCAGCAGGGCACCGCCGACCAGTTCGGTGCCACCGGCGATCCACGCCAGGATGCTGGGATCGGTGTAGCCACTGGTCCGCACGATGGTGACGAATCCGTGGTAGCCGATGCCGTGGAACAGGCCGAACAGGTGCTGCAGACCGTGCCCGACGAACGTGCCGCCGACGATGATCCGGAGCACCAGCAGGCCGAAGTCCGCGCTGCCGGTCCAGCGCAGCGGTGGTCTGGTCCGCTCGTCGTCGTCGAACGGCGACGGACCGAACCCGGTGCCCGCCGGGGGCAGGGATGTCGTCGGCTCCGAACCTGTGAAGCCGAACTCCTCGTCCGGGTCCCGCCCCGCCGAGTCGTAGGTCGAACTGAACAGTTTGTCGCCGTCGTACGTGCTCACGCGCGGCAGGGTACGTGACCCGAGTCACCAAAGCGACACCTTCGAGTGACGCCGAGCGGTCGACACGCGGTGACCTGCTGATTTCACTGGTAAGAGATCAATCACTGTGGACGATACTGGGTCGGCCCGAAGCGCTCAGTACTCGCCGTGCACCAGATTGCGTGGGGACAACCCGGCCGCGTACCTGCCGATCTCGTCGGCCGCGACCTGCCAGGCCCGCCGTCCACCGCCGCGCACCGAACCGCCGACGTGGGGCGTCAGGAACACACCATCGACAGTCCACAGTGGATGGTTGGGCGGCAGCGGTTCCGGCTCGGTGACGTCCAGTACGGCCCGTAGCCTGCCCGTGCGCAACTCCGCGACCAGCGCGTCGGTGACCACGACCGGGCCGCGGGCCGCGTTCACCAGGATGGCGTCGTCGCGCATCGCGCCCAGGAACGCGGCGTCCACCAGTCCGGTGGTCTCGCTGGTCAGCGGCACCATCAGCACGACGGCGTCGTAGTCGCCGAGCAGGTCGGGCAGCTCACGCACCGCGTGCACACCGTCCCTGGCATGCCGGCCGACGATGGTCGTCGTGGCGTCGAACGGCGCCAGCCTGCGGGAGAGCTGATCGGCGAGATCCCCTGCCCCGACGATCAGGATCCGCTTGTCCTGCAACGTGTCCGTGGCATGGAAGTCCCACTTCTGCTGCTCGCGGGCCTCGATGAACCGGGGGAAGTCGCGGTACAGCGTGAGCAGGCCGCCCACCACCCACTCCGCCGTGCTGCCACCGTGCGCGCCCCGGGCCGTGGCCAGCAGGACACCGTCCGGCAGCTTGCCGATCCACACCTCCGCACCGGCCGAGAGCAGCTGCACGTACTTGAGCCGGGGCAGGCCGGCCAGCAGCGCGGACACGTTGTCGTTGGCCAGGAACCGGGGCACCAACACCTCGGCGTCGGCAGCATCGGCGGGCCACGGCTCGCCTGGCTCGTAGCGCACCGGTCGCACGCCATCCACACCGGACAGCGCGTCGACCCCATGGTCGTCGGGCACCAACACCGAGATTGTCACGCCCCTACCGTATGTTCCGCGCCGGGATGGGCTGTGCGGGGGCAGCGCCGTGGCGTTCGGTGCGGCACAATTTTACGGTGCGTGAACACGACATCCACTCGGCGGACGGCACCGTGATCCGGGCGTGGCGGACCGGTGAGAGCGGCAGGGACGTGCTGCTGTGTCCTGGTCTGGGCACCATGCCGGAGGCGTGGCCGTACCTGGCTCGGCCGGATGCCGCCGACACGCGCGTGCACAGCTGGTACCACCGGGGCACGCTCGGCTCGGCGCGGCCCGCGGATCCGAGTCATCTCCGGCTGGCCGACCACGTTGCCGACGCGATCGCCGTGCTGGACGACGCCGGCATCGAGCGGGCCGTGGTGATGGGGTGGTCGGTCGGCGCGGCGGTGGCGACCCGACTGGCCGCGCGGTATCCGAAGCGGGTGTCCGGGCTGTTGTTGGTGGCCGGTTCGCCCGGTGACCCGTTCGGTGGGATGTTCGGTGTGCTCGGGGCGATGGGTGTGTCGGCAGGCGCCCGGCGCCACCTGGCGGCCGGCGCGGCCCGGCTGGTCCGGGACGCCGGACCGGTGTTGAACGCGGTGCTGCACCGGATGCCGGTGAACGGCCTGACGGCGGCAGTGGCCCGGCACAGTGGCCTGATGCGGCCGGCCAGCCCGACCGAGGACGTGGTCGCGGCCGGGCGGCGGTTCCTGTCCCACGACTGGAGTTGGTACGGCACGTTGGCGCTGGCGCTGGCCGACGAGCCCGCGCCGGACCTGGCCGGGGTGTGCTGCCCGGTCACCGTGTTGGCCGGTCGGTACGACCTGCTGGCCGACCCGAAGTACGTGGCCGAGGCAGTCGGCGCGCTGCCGCAGGCGAGGATCAGGGTGCTGCCGACCAGCCATTTCCTGCCGATGGAGGCACCTGACGAGTTGGCCGAGGAACTGCGGCTGCTGATCGGGCGGGTGGATGCCGTGCAGGGTGCGACGCGATGGCTGCGGCTGGACGCGCAGCCACCAAAGCCCAGGTCAGCGGCGGTGTCCGAGGTTCGCGGGTCGGCACTCACCTGACACTCACGTTCGGCGGCCTAGGCTGGATGTCGTGCCCACAGCGCGACGGACCAGGTCAGCGGCCTCACGATGGCTGCGAGTGCCGTCCGTGCTCGCCATGGGCGCCGCGGCGGTGACGTTGGCCGGGTGTGCGACGTTCACCCAGGAGGCCGGCACGTGGACGTCGGCGCCCGCGCTGTCGCCGGAGGCGCCACCGAATCCCGTGTTGCCGGGTCAGGGGCAGAGCACCGGTGGCGGCGGGCGGCAGAACCAGCCGCAGAACCCGACGACGGTACCGCCGCCGCAGGGCTGCCAGGACTTCAACCCGGCTGTCATCGCGACGTGCCTGAACCCGGTGTCGGCTGTGGTCGCACTGCCGGGAACAGAGGACGATCCGGTCGGGCTGGCGGCCGAGCGAACGACGGGCCGGATCCTGCGGGTGCACAAAGGTGACAAACCCGCCCTGGTGGCGACGGTGCCGGTGAACACGGCCGGTGGCGGTGGCCTGAGCGGGCTCGCGCTGTCGCCGACGTACACCCAGGACCAGTTGATCTTCGCGTACGTCACCACGGCGACCGACAACCGGGTCATGCTGATCGCGCCCGGTGACACTCCGAAGCCGGTGCTCACGGGGATTCCGCGTGGCAAGACCGACAACGCGGGCGTGCTGGCCGTCGATCACCGCGGCGAGTTGTTGGTCGCCACCGGTGATGCCGGCAACGCGGCCCTGTCGGACAACCCGAGTTCGCTGGCCGGGAAGGTGCTGCGGATCGACGTGGACGGGGCGCCGGCACCGGGGAATCCGAACCCGAACTCGCCGATCGTGGCATCCGGGCTGGTCGATCCGGGTGGCATGTGCACGTCGCTGGACGGCAGCCGGGCATGGGTGACGGACCGCACGTCGAGCCAGGACGTGCTGTACCGGCTGGTCATCGGGCAGCCGTTGGACCAGCCGTCGTGGACGTGGCCGGACAAGCCGGGAGTGTCCGGGTGCGCCGCGTTCTCGACGTCGGTCATGGTGGCGACCTCGGTGGCGGGCAACGTGCAGTCGCTGGCGCTCAACGCGGACGGCTCGTTCACGGGCAAGCCGGTCATCTCGCTCCAGGGAGCGGACGGTTTCGGCCGGCTGAGCGGCATGGACATCATCAGCGACCGGGGCGCCCTCGCGGGCACGGTCAACAGGGCATCCGGCGGCAAGCCCGGCTCCAGCGACGACCGTGTGGTCGTGATCACAAGCGAACCGGCGGGCGGCGGCCAGGACTAGTGGTACGGCAACCACGACGTATTCCGCCGATTGGCCGACAGAGGAACGGGAATAACCCCTGATCCTGGGGGGCTAACCGCCCCCAACATTGGCGCGATATGCCACTGATGGCTGAAGTCACAGGGTTTTCCCAGGGTCGGTATCACATTGTTCAGATCTGACAATAGATCTGATCAAACGATATGATCATCGAACGGACGCGCTCATGAGAATGCTCTCAGCACGAGGTCCGCGATTGGCCAAACGGTGGACTCGGCTTTCCAAACGGTCGATCGCTGTACTCGCAGTGGCGGCGGCGACGATCGGGTTCCTGCCCGGCACCGGACAGGCGGACGAGACCAGCACCCAGACCGCGTTCCTGACGCAGGTCGGGCCGCTGGATCCGACGACGGAATTCCCGACCTACTACCAGGACAGCAACGGCCTGCGACTCTCGCACTGCTTCGACGGTTCAGCGCTGTGCGGCGGCGCGGAGAGCCCGCTGCCCGACCCGAGCAAACCGGTCTCGTTCCCGGACAACTTTCCGGACGAGTCGTTCTACTTCCTGTCCCAGGCCGCGATCACGCTGCCGGGCGGCGGTAACGCGACGTACGACGGGTCCGTCGAGGCCGACTTCGGCGGCGAGGTCGCGCCTGGTCAGCGGGCCGCACTGAACCGGCTGCGGCTGCGGATCGACACCCCGGACGCCGGGCACTACACCGTCACCACCCCGTACGGCGTCGACGAGTTCGACGTCGCCGTCGGCGGTGACCGGACCATCAACTTCACCGAGGACATCGGCGTCGCGGCGAACACGTTCGACGGCGTGCTCGGTGGCCGCATCGGCACGTTCCTGGAGTGGGACACCGGCCCGATCACCGGTCCGGACGGACACGAGTACGTCGGTGACCCGAACACCACGCACGCCGTCACCGGCAGCCCGTTCGGCACGAACTTCTTCAAGATCGACGGGCCGGACATCGGCGGCCCCGGCGTCAACACGATCAGCACGAACCTGTTCACGCTGGTCGGCCGGGTCGACACCAACTCCGGCGTGGACCCCGGCCACCCGACCTACAGCCGGTCCAGCACCGACAACGGCATCGTCGACGTGCAGGCGGCCAGCGACCACGGCAAGTCGATCAAGGCGCAACTGCCCGGTGGTGCGGTGACGACCCTGCGTGGCGCCGTTGACGGCAGCTACGTCGCCCGACTGCCGTTCAACGGAGCGACACCGCCGACGACGGTCACGGTGGAGAACCTGACCGACAACCCGCACGCTGTGACGCACACGAAGGTGACCGACCTGGTGACCATCACCGACGCCACCTACGACAGCGATGCGCAGACATTGACGGTGACGGCGGCGTCCAGTGACCAGGCGGTGCCACCGACACTGACAGCCACCGGGTTCGGAGCGCTGGGGGCGGGCACCGAGACGCTCGCGCCTGCCATTCCGGACAACGGTTCCGATGTCGCGGAACCGGCGTTGACCGGCGATGTGACGGTGGGCACCAAGACGTTCACCGACGTGGCGGCCCCACCGGAGACGATCGCGGTGACGTCAGCGGCGGGCGGCAGTTCGTCGTCCCGGGTGCGGGACATCGGTTCCGCGTCCGTGCCCGACCCGATCACTGCCGACGCAGGCCCTGACCAGCAGGTCCAACAGGGCCAGCACATCTCGCTCGACGGCAGCGCGTCGATCAACGCCGACTCGTTCGCGTGGACGCAGACCTCGGGTCCCGCGGTCACCCTGACCGACGCTGACCAGGCGGTGGCCACGTTCACGGCACCGGCCGACACGGCTGACCTGGGCTTCGAGCTCACCGTGTCCGGTCCGGCCGGGTCGTCGACCGATGACGTCCTGATCGACGTGCAGGCGGTCATCGCTCCGGTGGCCGACGCCGGTCCCGACCAGACGGGTGTCCTGGCCGACGACACGGTCCTGCTGGACGGCTCGAAGTCCACCGGTGCCGCCTCGTTCGCCTGGACCCAGGAGTCCGGCACGGCCGTGACCCTGACCAACGCGGACACCTCGCGGGCGTCGTTCACCATGCCGGCCACCACCGCGCCGCTGGAGTTCAAGGTGACCATCACCGGTCCCGGTGGCACCGCGTCCGACGAGGTCACGATCACGGGCAAGCTGGACACGCTGTCGGTCACCAGGGCCGAATACCGGGCCGACCAGGCGCAGTGGCGGATCGACGGCACCGCGACGATCTTGGACAACAACGTCGTCAGCGTGTACCTCGGCTCCGACGCCAACGGTGCTCTGATCGGCACGGCCCAGGTGGACCCGTTGGATGGCACGTTCGACGTGCGTGTGCGGGGTAGCGGCGTCGCTCCCACCGCCAGCACGGTTTTTGTTCAGACCAGTAGGGGCGGACAGGCGGTGGCGGTGTACACCCAGAGGTAGTTGTCCGCCGGCAGCAACGGCCGGGTGGAGTG
>DASUJK010000157.1:0-3331 GCA_036279295.1 Pseudonocardiaceae bacterium
CCGGTATGCGCTGCCCAACCTGCACGCGGTCAACTTCGTGCTGCACGGCCTGCTCGGCGAAGGTGTTGCCGCGTCCACCCGGTTCGACCCGCAGGCAAAGGCGCTGGGGGAGTGGCTGCGGTCGCGCGAGGTCGACGTGCCGGAGGTGCTGCTGTGAGCGGTGATCCGTTCGACACCCCGGAACGGCGTGACCTGCGCGCCACCGTGCGCAGCTTCGTGCACAAGGATGTCGTGCCGCACCTCGCCGACTGGGAGGACGCGGGTGAACTGCCCCGCGAACTGCACCGGAGGGCGGCCGGATTCGGCTTGCTCGGCATCGGGTTCGCCGAGTCGGTAGGCGGGTCCGGCGGGAACCTGCTGGACAGCATCGTCGTCACCGAGGAACTGATCCAGGCCGGTGGCTCGTCCGGGCTGATCGCCGGTCTGCTCACCCACGGCATCGCCCTGCCACACATCGTGGACGTCGGCAAACCGGCCCTCATCGACCGGTTCGTCCGCCCGACACTGGCCGGCGAGCTGATCGGCTCGCTCGGCGTGACCGAGCCGGACGGCGGTTCCGATGTGGCCGCGCTGACCACCACGGCAGTCCGGGACGGTGACCACTACGTTGTCAACGGCGCCAAGGCGTTCATCACCTCGGGCTGGCGTGCCGACTTCGTCACCACCGCCGTGCGTACCGGCGGTCCTGGCCACGGCGGCATCAGCCTGCTCGTGATGGAGCGGGACACACCGGGGTTCACGAGGAGTCGAAAGCTGGCCAAGATGGGCTGGCACTGCTCGGACACCGCCGAACTGTCCTTCGTGGACGCGAGAGTGCCCGTGGCGAACCTGGTCGGCGAGGAGAACGCGGGCTTCGCGCTGCTGATGCGCCAGTTCCAGGTGGAGCGGATCTCGCTGGCTGTGCAGGCCTACGCCACCGCCCAGCGCTGCCTGGACCTCACCCTGGCCTGGGTGCGGCAGCGGGTCACGTTCGGCCGCCCGCTGATCTCCCGACAACTCGTGCGGCACAAGCTGGTGGACATGGCCGGCCGGATCGAACTGACCCGCACCTATGTGCGGTCGATCGCCGAGCGGATCGCAGCCGGTGAGGAGGTGGTCGCGCAGGTGTGCGTGGCCAAGAATGCCGCTGTGGAGGCGTGTTCGTTCGTGGTGGACACCGCCGTCCAGCTGCACGGCGGCGTGGGTTATCTCCGTGAGTCCGAAGTGGAGCGTCACTATCGGGACTCCCGGATTCTCGGCATCGGCGGTGGCAGCACCGAGGTACTGGCCGAACTGGCAGCACGACGGTGGGGATTCACGTCATGACAACTCTGCGCAGCACACTCGACCCGGCGACCGACCTGTACCGGGAGAACCGGGCGGCCATGCTCGCCAGGCTGGCCGAGTTGGACACCGAGCATGCCAAGGCGCTGGGCGGCGGCGGCCCGAAGTATGTGGACCGGCACCACAAGCGCGGCAAACTCCTGGCCAGGGAACGGATCGAGCTGCTGCTCGACCCGGACAGCGCGTTCCTGGAACTGTCGCCGCTGGCCGCGTGGGGCACCGAGTTCCCGGTCGGCGCGAGCGTGGTGGTCGGGGTCGGCGTGATCGAGGGCGTGGAGTGCCTCGTGGTCGCCAACGACCCGACCGTGCGTGGCGGCGCGAGCAACCCGTGGACGCTGCGCAAGAGCTTCCGGGCCAGCGAGATCGCCGCCGCGAACCAGTTGCCGCTCGTGCAGCTCGTCGAGTCAGGTGGCGCCGACCTGAACTCGCAGGGCGAGATCTTCATTCCCGGTGGCCGGATGTTCCGGGACCTGAGCAGGTCATCGGCCCGCAAGGTGCCGACCATCGCGCTGGTGTTCGGCAATTCCACGGCAGGCGGCGCCTACCTGCCCGGCATGTCGGACTACTCGGTGCTGGTGCGTGACCGCGCCAAGGTGTTCCTGGCCGGGCCGCCACTGGTCAAGATGGCCACCGGTGAGGAGTCCGACGACGAGTCGCTCGGCGGCGCGCACATGCACGCCACGGTGTCCGGCCTGGCCGACTACCTGGCCGAGGACGAGTTGGACGCGCTGCGCATCGGCAGGCGGATCGTGGCGAACCTGAACTGGCACAAGCAGGGCCCGGCGCCGGTCACCGGTTTCGCCGAACCCCGACACGATCCGGACCAACTGCTCGGTCTGGTGCCGACCGACCCGAAGGTGCCGTTCGATCCACGCGAGGTGATCGGCCGGATCGTGGACGGCTCGGTGTTCGACGAGTTCAAGCCGCTCTACGGGAACAGCCTGGTCACCGGGTGGGCCGCGATCCACGGCTACCGGATCGGCATTCTGGCCAACGAGCGAGGTGTGCTGTTCAGCGAGGAGTCGCAGAAGGCGGCCCAGTTCATCCAACTGGCCAACCAGCGGAGCGTGCCGCTGCTGTTCCTGCAGAACACCACCGGCTACATGGTGGGCAAGGACTACGAGCGGGCCGGCATCATCAAGCACGGCGCGATGATGATCAACGCGGTGTCCAACAGCACGGTGCCGCACTTCACGATCGTGATGGGCGCGTCCTACGGCGCCGGGAACTACGGCATGTGCGGACGTGCCTACGATCCCCGGTTCCTGTTCAGCTGGCCCAACGCGCGATCGGCTGTCATGGGGCCGGCACAGCTGGCCGGCGTGCTGTCCATCGTGGCCAGGCAGGCGGCGGCAGCGCGTGGCCAGGACTACGACGAGGCGTTCGACGCACAGATGCGCAAGACGGTCGAGGAGCAGGTGGAGTCGCAGTCCGCGGCCACCTACCTGTCCGGCCGGCTCTATGACGACGGCGTGATCGATCCCAGGGACACCAGGACCGTCCTGGGCATCTGTCTGTCCGTCGCCCACACGGCACCCGTCCACGGCGCCGATGGCTTCGGCGTGTTCCGGATGTGAGGACCATGATTCGCAGACTGCTGGTGGCCAACCGCGGCGAGATCGCCCGCCGGGTGTTCCGCACGTGCCGCACACTCGGCATCTCGCCGGTCGCGGTGTGCTCCGATCCGGATGCCGGCGCGCCGTTCGTGGTCGAGGCCGACACGTCGGTGCGGCTGCCCGGCGCGACACCGGGGGAGACGTACCTGCGGGCCGACCTGCTGGTGGCGGCGGCGCGGCGAGCGGGTGCCGACGCCGTGCACCCCGGGTACGGCTTCCTGTCCGAGAACGCCGACTTCGCCCGTGCGGTGATCAACGCCGGCCTGGCCTGGGTCGGCCCGGACCCCGACGCCATCGACGCGATGGGTTCGAAGATCGCGGCGAAGAAGCGGATGCATGCCGCCGGTGTGCCGGTGCTGCCCGAGTTGGACCCGTCGAGCGTGCGGGAGGCC
>DASUJK010000158.1:0-32087 GCA_036279295.1 Pseudonocardiaceae bacterium
CTGCCTCGGGCGGGGCTGCCGGCTCGGCTGGGACCTCGGCAGGAATGTGAGCCTGCCCGGTCGCGGCCATCGGTGCCATGGCAGCCCCCTACCGTCCCGTGGAGTCCCGATGTCAGCACAGTGTCCACCGGACACCGCACCAGGCAAATGGTCGACTGGTGTGGCTGTCCAGGCCAGTGCTGGGCTCACCGACGGTATGTGCTTATTTCATGTCCCCCGTCACTTCGATTCCCCGCGAGCCGATGTCCGTGGCACTGCTGTGCCTGCTGCCATTGAGAGACCCTGGAGGTCCGGCTGCCGGCCGTGACCAGGACCGGCCGGCAGCCGACCGCTACGGAGCCGGCACGGCAGGCATCATCGGCACGGCTGCTGGCGTCCACGTGCTCACCCGGCGGGCCGCGGCCAGACTCGCCCACGACGTGGCGGCGACCAGGCCACCGTCGTCCAGACCGTGCGCCCTGGCGTCGGCCATGATCTGTTCGTCGACCTGGTAGGCGGCGATGGCGGTGAGCAGCGTGAGCCGACCGACCGCGCGCTGACCGTCGGGCAGACAGCCGACCGCGTCGTCCACCCACGCCCGGCTCAGGCCGGCCGGCCTGCCGTCCCAGGCCGCCAGGTAGTCGTGCACAACAGTGCGCACAGGCGGCGGCACGGCGTCCCTCGCGGCCCCGTCCACAGCGGCGCACACCCGGGCCAGCGCGTCCGTCACGGTCGGGTTCGCCGCCGCCCAGCCGAGATCGCCGGGCAGTGCCGCGTCGGGCAGCAGGGTCAGCGCGGCACCCGGCCGTCGGGTCGCGCCGGGGCGCATCACCTTGGCCAGCATCCAGTGCGCCGCGTTCCTGGCCGCTGCCGGCGCGTTGGGCGGCAGCGGTGACTCGCCGAGGTAGATGTTCACCATCCGGTTGAGGTAGTGGAACGTCATGGCAACGCCGAGCAGTTCGGGCACGTGCTCGGTCGGCGCCGGCACCGGCGTCGCGTTGTCCCGGTCGCCGGTCGCCCTGGCCCACGCGGTCAGCGCGCGCAGATCGGGATCGGTGAGCGAGTCGAACCGGCCGTGGCCCAACGCATCGGCGGCCGCCTTCGCGTCCAGGCCGCGCAACGCCGTCGAGTGCACCTCGACGCAGTACGGGCACCCGTTGGCCAGGGACACGGCGGCAGCGACGGCTTCCTTGGCCGCCCTGCTCACCTGACCGGTGGCCAGCAGCGTCTCGCGCAGCAGCACCCAGCTGGCGGCGAGCGCGCCCGGCGCGGGGGAGTGCAGTGCCGTCGGCGGAGCGAGCATGCCGAACTCGTCCTCGACCTGTCGGTAGACGTCGGCCACGGTGCCGGTGGCGGCACCCGGCCGGACCGGGTGAACGTACTTGATCTGGGCGATGGCCCGCCGTAGTGCCGTACGCATGACAGTCCCGGTCACCGGACCTCCTCAAGGGCGTGTATTACCCACAGTCGCCAGATTACGGAGTACCGGAGGTTCGGGTTTCTTCTTGAGTGCGGCCTTGGCGCGCCAGCGGCGCGGGGAGGCCAGGAGCGAAGCGACCTTCTTGTTCAGTCCAGCATGGTGGCCAGGCCCGCGTAGCCCAGTTCCACCAGCCGCACCCCGGACTTGGTGTAGTAGTCCTGGTCCGCGCGGATGCCGATGCCGTTGACGATGCGGTTCATCAGGTTGAACAGCCCGCACACCAGCACGGCGTGGTGCAGTGCCCGGTCGTCCCAGCCGGCCGCCAGCACGCCGTCCGCGTCGGACTGGGTCATCCCGCCGGGGTTGCCGGTGAGCTTGCCGACGTAGCGCAGCACCGGCCGCATCTTCTCGTCCACCGGTGCCGCGTCCAGATCGGCCACCGCGGCCGGCGAGACACCCTTGGGCACCCCGCACGCTTCGGCGGTCGCGGTGTGCACGCCGTGGCAGTAGCCGCACTCGTTCACCCCGGACACGTAGGCGGCGATCAGTTCCCGCTCCGCGACGGTGAACGGGGACGGCCCGCGCATCACGAGTTCGTGGTAGTCCAGCAGCGGTCGCACGGTCTCCGGGTAGGCCTTGAACAGGTCCAGCAGCGCCGCATCGGCGGGCAGTGAACGCAGGTACGCCATGATCGTCCTCCTGGACTAATGCGACGAGCTGATGGGCCGCTTCGCTCCTGGGCCTCCCGCGCCGCTGGCGCGCCGGGCCCCCATCCGGTCGACCTCGGTGTGCCGCAGCCAGCAGGCGGCCAGATACGCCTGCACCGCCGGGGTCATCTCCGGCGCGTCGGTCTCCCGCGTCGCCAGCACGGTGCGCAACGCGCGTTGCCATGCCTGGCGAATCGACGCGGACACCGACGGACCTGGGTCCACAGCGGCCAGCGCCGGCCGAATCGACCGCCACCGGCACGCCCCCGCCGCGACCGCTTTGGCCATGGCCGCGCTGTCCTCGTGCCGCAGCCGATCGATGACCAGGGCCACCGTGGTCGGGTCGTCGGATTCGTCGGTCGAACCGAGTCCGGCCAGTAATCGGTCGATGTCCAGTCCGGAGAGGATCACGCCGACCTCGGTCAGGGCCGGGTGGTCGACCGCCGGCATGGCGAACCGGGTGTCCACCCGCTCGTGCTCAGACAAGTCCACTCACCCCAGTATCGTCCACAGTGGACCGCCGCACGCCGAGTCCGGCGGCGATGGTCGCCGCCACCCGCGCGGTGGCCACCCGGTGGCCGTCGATGTTGCGTGCCGCAGGGCCGAGCACCATGCACGCCGACGCACCGACGGCGAACACCCTCGGTGCCCTGCGATAGGCCAGCGTCCGCTCGTCCAACTCGGGCCAGCCGTCCCGCTCACCGACGAGCCCGGCGGGCATCAGGTTCGTGCCGATCGACGGCTCGGTGCCCAGCGCGAGCACCACATGGTCGCCGGTGATCCGGCCGCCGTCGGCGAAGCAGACTTCGGGTCCGGCGCCGATCCCGGTCACCGTCCGGCCGCGGTGCACGATCAGCTTGCCGCTGGCCTCCGCGGCCTGCAGCGCCGGCCGGAACTCGAACATCACCGAGGCCCGGCGTTCCCGGCTCATCAGCGCGAGCCGGTCCGCCCACGGCACACCGTCGAAGCGGGCGCGCCCCTCCGCGCGGAAGAACGACGCGTTCACGTCCGAGCACTGGAAGCGTTCCTCACCCCGCATCACCCAGTGCACCTGGCGGCCGTCGGCGAGCGCCTGCGTGATCAGGTGGGCACTGGTCAGCCCGGCGCCGACCACCACGACCGACTCGGCGCCTGCCGGCACCGGCTCGTCCCAGTACGTCACGCCGCCCGGCCGCCGCCCGTCGATCCACCAGTCTTCCGGCGCTGCCTTGCGTTCCTCACCGAGACACAGCACGACGAACTTGGCCGTCAACTCCGCGTTGTCCGCGGTGACACGCACAGCGTCGCCGTCCGGCGTGACACCGCGCACCGAAGCGTGCCAGGTGCGTCGGTACGTGCCGTGCACCGTGGCGACGTGATGGCAGAACGCCTCGAACACGTCCACCGGGACCACGGACCGGTGGCCGGCCTGCGCCATCCGGATCTCCCTGCGCTCCACCGGGCTGAGCCAGGACCAGTGCAGCCGCGCGAAGTCCAGCAGCTCGCAGTCGTGGTAGCCCTCGACGCCGGGATGATGCTCGTAGGGCGACCGCAGGATTCGCTGTTCCAGTCCGTCGATCCGGTCGAAGAACCGCCGGCACGGCGGGCCGGACCGGTCCAGCAGAGCGACATCGTGCACACCGAGATGCCACAGCGCGGACGCCACCGCGAGCCCGGCCGGCCCCGCACCGACGATCGCGACATCGGGCCGGGGAGGCGGCCGGTCCACCCGGCCGCTCCGCTCCGGTCCCGGGTAGGTCGGCCAGGTCCGACCACGTGCCGACTCCAGCAGACGGGGTTCGGGAATGAAGGTGATCACGGTTGCCGGCCCCCCTGTCAGCGATGGCGAGATCGGGAGCCCGGTCTCGCCATCGTCGTGGTCGATCTTGTCGTTGATTCCTTGGTGTCAGCCGATGACCGTCACCGGCACGATCAGTTCGAGCACCGGCCGCTGGGGCATCCCGTCGGCGACGAGTTGCTGCAGCGCGGTGGCCGACTGCTCCTGGGTGTCCGTGGTGATGCGGCTGTACTTCGCGTGCGCGTAGGCAGGGCGGCCACCCGCGCATTCGAGGTCGAACACCTTCATCGCCGATTCGCCGGGGCGCACCTCGCCGTCGTAGAACGTCAGGCGGCGCTGGTCCGGCGTCATGAACACCTTGCCGAACTGCGTAGAGGTGATCACCGAACTCGCATCGTTGACGAATGTCGTGTCATCGTCGGTGGTGATCTGCATCGCGACCCACGTCTGGTCGGTAAGGTTGGTCTCCGACTTGATCACCTGCCAGCGACCGGGTTCCGGCAGGCTGATCGAAATGGAGACGTCGTGGTCAGTGGCGTCCAGCGCGCCGGAAATCATCAGCATTCTGCGGCCCACGTGGGCGACCGCGCTCATCGGAATGTCGCGCGCGCGGACGCGGCCCGACACGTCGAGACCGGGAACTTCCATTGACGACATGGTTTTCTCCTCGAATCAATCGGACAAGTCGACCCAGAACCGAACCCCCGACACCCCCTCAAACGCGCGAACGCCACCGCAGACTCGCACACCAGACACAGAGAGGCAATCGCTGATTGAGACCAATCGGAACGCCCGGCTGGGCGAGCCGACAACTCGGCCGGGCCACGGACCGGGGGCGGAACCCGTGGCCCGGCCGATGTTCTGACGTGTTCAGGCCGCTTCCGCGTCGATGTCCGGTGCCTCGTCCAGAGAGCCGATGTACACGATGCTGAACGTGTTGAACGGATGGATGCCGATCTTGACAACCAGGTTGTCGCGGACCACGACGAAGAACTCGCCGGTGCGCTGGACGTCGTCCAACACCTTGTGGGTCTCGCGGACCGATCCGTCCGACACCGAGAACAGCGCCTCGTACACGGCGTTCTTCTCGGCCTGGCTCGCGGTCGATGCCCAGCTCTCCAGGCATGCCACGCCCATGTTCAGCCTGCGTCGCCTACGTTCCTGCGCCATCGTTACGCGCCTCGATCTCCGCTACCACATCGCGAATGTCACGGGGTTCACCCGGTGTCTCGTCAGCCGACGCGGCGGCGAGGAACGCGGGACTGCGCTCCATCCGCGCCGTCATGGCGAGACTCTCGGTGAAGTGTTCGAACTCCGAGAGGTCACCGGTCTGTTCGTGGTGCGCCAGCATGCTCATCAGGCGAGCGCGCAACTCCTCGTGGTGACCCCAGGTCGGCAACCGCCGCAACACGGCGATGATTCGCCTCGTCAGTTCCGCGGTGTCCTCGCCGGTGTCACCACCGGTCGCGTGTGTCGTTGATGGCACAGTTCGCTCCTTCCAGCCGGTGGCCGTACTCCAGTGTGGCGCTCCGTACCTGGTCAGCGACAGTTCCTGGCTCAGGCGCCCACTGTGTTTCCGTCATGACCGCACCGGTATTCCGTCATGCGGCCGCCGCTGCCTCGAAGTCGACCGGCGGCACGCGCCGGCCCCGAAACGGGTGCACGACGCCGTCCGGCAGATCGCGGGGCGACCTGCCGGTGGCGTCGTGCTGTGCCTGGCGGGCACACAGCTCTGCCGATCTGCGGTGCGCGAGTGCCGCCTGCCGCAGGTTTTCTTCCGCGTCCGGTCCACCTTCGGCCGCGATGTGTTCGAGCAGGTGCGCCTTGAGCTCGTACCAGGCGGCCACATCCGCGTCGGAGGCCTGCGGGCCGGGCACCGCCAGCATGACCTTGGTCATCTCCTCAAGGACAGTCATGGTCATGCCGGCACCACCCGATACTGCTCAACTACTGTTCAACTGCTGCTCAGCTCGCTGTCATCGCCGACGTCGCCGCGTTGCGCGGCGTCGGTGCCCCATAGGTCACGTCGATGCCCCGCTCCCGTGCCGCGGCCACGATGCCCGGCATGGCCCGCTCGGCGAGTGCCGAGATGGTCAGTGCGGGGTTGACCGTGAGCCCGGTCGGGACGGCGGAACCGTCCGTGACGAAGATGCCGGGGTGGTTGCGCAACTCGTGCCGCTCGTCCAGCGCCGACGTGTTCGCGTCATCGCCGATGCGGCACGAGGACAACGGGTGCACGGTGTACGCGCCGACCAGGTCATTGGTCCACGGCATGACCTTGGCCAACCCGTCGCGCTCCAGGATGTCCTTCACCTCGGCGTCCGCCTCGGCCCAGCCGCGCAGTGTGTTCGGCGTCGGGTCGTACCGCAGGGCACCGCGGCCGAGCATCTGCTGCGAGATGCGGAAGGCGTTGCCGGTCGGCGGCGGCGGACCGAACACACCCTCGTTGTCGTCCTCGGTCATCAGGAAGATGGTCAGCCAGGACTTCCAATTGCTGAGCAGTTCCTTCTTCTGCAGACCGAACCAGCTCGGGCCGGTGGCGTCGGGCACCTGGGCGAGGATCGTGCCGAGGCCGGGCGGGAAGTACAGCTGTTCGAGGGAGAACCTGGAGAACTCCGGCAGGCTGCCGTCCAGGTTGTCCCAGCTGGCCACCACGGGGCCCTTGCCGATCTGGTTGGCCTCGTAGGCGATTCCGTTGCCCCGGCTCAGGCCGAGCACCTCACGCACGCGGTCCTCGTTGATCACGGCGGTGTTCAGGCGTTCGCCGTTGCCGGAGAAGTAGCGGCCGACACCGTGCGGCATCGTGCCCAGCGTGGCCTCCGACCGCTGCAGGATGACCGGCGTGGCACCGGTGCCAGCCGCCACGATGACGATCTTGCAGTCGATCGTGCCGCTGCCGGTGTTCACCCGGTAGTCCTCGTCGTCGATCGTGTTGTAGTGCACGCGGTAGTCGCCGTCGTCATTCTTGGACAGGTGCTGGACCTCGTGCAGCGGGCGGATCTGCGCGCCGTGCGACACGGCGGCAGGCAGGTAGTTCTGCAGCATCGACCGCTTCGCGTCGAACCGGCAGCCCGCCATCATCCAGTTGCAGTTGGTGCAGGTGGCGTTGTCGATGCCGACCGGCACCGGGTTCGCGGTACGGCCGGCGTGGTTGCACGCCGCCGCCCACAGCCCACCGGCGTAGGAGATGTCGTTCCAGCCCTGCTGGCTGACCGGAATCGACTCGGAAACCCTGTCGTACCAAGGATCCAGTACGTCTCGATTGATCGCGCCCGGCCACACCCGACGGCCGATGCTGCCCTGCCGCTCGAAGACGAACCGGGGTGCCCTGGGCAGTGCCGCGAAGTAGACGACGCTGCCGCCGCCGACGCAGTTGCCGCCCAGCACGCTCATGCCGTCACCAGCGGTGAAGTCGAACACCTTGGTGTAGGACGAGCCGAGCAGGTAGTCGTGGTCGAAGTCCTTGGCCTCCAGCCACGGCCCACGCTCCAGCACGACGACCTTCGCCCCGCCTGCCGCGAGGTGGTAGGCCGCGATGGAGCCGCCGAAGCCGCTGCCGATGACGACGACGTCCGTCTTCTCGACGCTGGTCATGCCGGACTCCCTGATTCGGTCGTTGAGGGGTGGACGTCGGCCAGCTTGCGGCCGTAGGTGAAGTCGGGGAACCGCCAGAGGCCATCGGCGTTCGGCTTGGCGAAGCCCATCGAGATCAGCCCGGGGTGGCCTGCTTCCAGGGCCTCCGCGGTGTGCAGGTGCGCGGCGCTGTCGTAGGCCATGTTGCTGAACAGGGCCAACACCACCCAGCCGTCCTTCTCCGGGTTGCCGACCGCGGTCAGTTCCTCGATCAGCGCGGTGCGGTGCTCGAAGGGCAGCGCCACGAACGCCGGCACGGTGTCGTCCAGCTCCAGGCCCGTCCGGCTCGCGTAGTTGGTGGCGTGCGCGTTCAGGGCCATGCTCAGCGGCTCCAGGCCTGCGGAGATGCCCGTCGCCGGGGTCTCCAGCAGTTCGAGGGCGCCCGCGGCGACGGCGCCGCCGGTGTCGGACACACCCGCGATCGCCCTGTCCTCCGGGAATCGCTTGGCACCGGGGATGATGGTGTCCGCGAACGCTTCCAGCGTCAGTGTCTTGATCTGATCAGGTTCCACGGTGTTCCTCCGCTTCCGGGGCAGGGTGCACCGTCATCGGCAGGCCGCCGCGCACCCGCAGGGACAACATCGGTTCCGGCACCACGTCGCGTCCGGGTACCGACTCCAGCCGCAGCTCACGCACGAGCGTGACCAGTACGAGCGTGGCCTCCAACAGGCCGAGGTGGTTGCCGACGCAGAACCTCGGTCCCGCGCCGAACGGGATGTAGGCGTACCTGGGCCTGCTCACCGGCAGGCTCGGATCGAACCGTTCCGGATCGAACTTGTCCGGGTAGTCCCAGAACGCCGGGTGCCGGTGCAGGGTGTACGGGCAGATCAGCACGTCCGAGCCGGCCGGCACGTGGTAGCCGCCGATCTCGTCGTCGCCCTGCGCGTTCCTGGTCAGGATCCAGACCGGCGGGTAGAGCCGCATGGCCTCCTGCAGCACCATGGACGTGTAGGTCAGTTTCTCCAGGTCGGCGTAGCCGGGCTCCCGGTCACCGCACACCGCGATCGCCTCGGCGCGCAGCTTGTCCTGCACCTCGGGATGCTGGTCGAGCAGGAACAGCGTCCAGCCCAGCGTGCTCGCCGTGGTCTCGTGCCCGGCCAGCAGCAGCGTCACCAGTTCGTCCCGCATCCGCTGCTCGCCGACCTTGGGGTCGGCTTCCTCGCGGGTGGACACGATGAGCCTGGTCAGCACGTCGGCGCCGTCCGCGCGCGGGTTGGCGACCCGCTCCTTGACCAGCTGGTCCACGATCCGGCCCAGGTCCTTGCGTGCCCTGCGGAAGTTGCGCTGCTTGGGCAGCGGCAACCACATCGGCACCATGCCCATTGACTCCATCTCGAACATGGCCTGGTCCTGCACGGCCTCGAACGAGTGGCCGACCGACTCGAAGGCGCTCAGGTCGGCGTCCAGCAGTGCCTGGCCGAGCACGCCGAGGGTGAGTCCGGTCAGCTCCTGGAGCACGTCCACCGGCTCACCGCCGATGTGCGAGCGCAGCCGCTGGACCAACTGGGTGGCCTCGCCGGCGATCAGCCCGGCCTGTGCCGCGACACGCTTGTGCTGGAACACCGGCTGGATGGTGCGACGCTGCTTGCGCCACAGCTCGCCCTCGCTGGTCAGCAGGCCGTCGCCGAGCGCCTTGCGTGCCTCGACGTAGCCGATGCCCTTGTGGTAGTTGCTCGCGTTGTCGGCGAGGACGTGCTTGGCGTGGTCGGGATGGTTGAAGATGTACATCGTCTTCGGGCCGATCACCACCCGCACTGCGTCGCCGTACTCGTCCCGCGCCTCGGTCATCAGGCCGAGCCGGTCCGACGCGAGCTTCCGCAGCAGGCCGAACATGGCCCGTCGCGGCGGCCCTGGTGGGACCCTGCCCTCGGCCGCCGCCTCGATCGTCATGCCGCCCGCTCCTGCTCGTCCGTGTCGGGCAGATCGACGGTCGGCAGGTGCACGACGGTCTGGTCGCCGGTCGCGGCGTGGGCCGAGAACTCGTTGGCCACCTTGCGGCGCCACAGTTCGTAGGCCGGCAGTGTGCCCTCGATGAGGTGCTCGGGGCGGAAGTCCAGTGCCACCTGGGCGGTCTGTGCGGCGGTGCGGCCACACAGGATCTTCGTCGCCAGTTCGTTGTGCGGCACCAACAGGTCGGCGCGGATCCGGCACTCGGCTGCGAAGCAGCTGCCCTGCGACAGGTGGATCCGGTTCTCCCCGGCACGCCGGAACAGCGTGCGCAGCTCGTGCTCCTCTGCGCCACCGGCGTAGGTGGCGGCCAGGCCGACACCGGCCCACAGGTCGGGGTGCCGCGACTCGGCAAATTTGTCCAAAGTGGACGCCGTCAGCTCGGCGTCGGTGCCACAGATGAACCACAGCGCCCGGCCGATGCCCTGGTCGATCGCGCGGTTCGAGTAGTCGCTCCACGCGCGGGACGGCCAGCCGAACCGCTTGTCCTGGTACTGCTGGTCCACGTACTTCTTGGTGACGAAGTACGCCTGGTGGAAGCCGTAGCCGTCGAGCAGCAGCCAGCGCAGCAACAGGTCCAGCTTGTCACCGTCGGGCCAGCGGAACTTCGGCAGTCGGGCCATCGCCCAGCCCATGCCCACGTACACCATGTAGTTGTGCGGATCGCCGGAGCCGGCCAGGAACTTCTCGCTCAGCTTGGTCGGCCCGAGCGGCAGCCCGTCCCGCACGGCGAAACCCATGCCGGCGCCCTCGTAGCCGAAACCGCGGAAACGGGTGTTCAGCTGCTTGTCCAGGCGCTCGCCCGCGTCGTCGACATCCTTCGCCTCCGCCGCGTACGCGTAACCCTCCAGGAACGTCGCGCCGATCTTCTCCAGCAGGGCCTGCGACTCGGGACTCTTCTTGTGAAAGCCACGGACGTCCAGCAGTGTGGCTGAGACGTTTGGGGTAAGCACACGTCGCCTCAGTGCGCGATAGCGGTGTCCCAACTCACTCTCCCCCTCGCGGTGGGATGGATTTCGACGACGATCGTCGGTGCTGCCGTCGTTGACTTTAACGGCCAGTGGTGTCGGGAATAATAGGTGCACGGCGGGTCCGCAAGCTGGGAGAAGAACCTGGCAGGCCTGATGAGGAACATTACGTTGAACAGTTCCGGACAACGGCAGGGTAGAAGAAGTAATAGCGGTAAAAAGTCAGTACTGCCTCATGAATTGTTCACATTGCGGGATGAATGGCGAACGGGAGAATGTCATGCTGGTGAGCGTGACCGGCGGCACCGGTTTCCTCGGCGCACACTCGGTCGCCGCGATCACGCGGGCCGGCCACCGGGTCAGCCTGCTGGTCCGGGACGAGGCCGCCGTCAGCCCCGCGCTCGAACCACTGGACGTCGATCCCGGCGCTGTCGACGTCGTCGTCGGCGACGTCACCGACCAGCCGAGCGTGCTCGCCGCCCTGCGTGGCGCGGACGCCGTGCTGCACGCGGCATCGGTGTACTCCTTCGACAGCCGACGCAGGGCCGAACTGCTGCGGACCAACGAACTGGGCACCCGGATCGTCCTGGACGCCGCCCGTCGCAAGGTCGCCGGCCCGGCTGTGCACGTGTCCAGCGTGGTCGCCCTGTTCCCGGCCGCCGGGCGCGTGGTCGGCACGGACTCACCGGTCGGTGCGCCCCGGGAGGCCTACATGGCCAGCAAGGCAGCCGCCGAGCGGATCGCCCGCGAACACGCGGCTGATGGTGCTCCGGTGCTGATCAGCTACCCACCGGCGCTGCTCGGCCCGCACGACCCCCGACTCGGCGACCAGATGGCGCGGCTGCGGGACGTGCTGCGTGGCCTGCTGCCGATGTGGCCGTTCGGCGGTTTCCCGGTCGGTGACGTGCGGGACACGGCTGAGCTGCATGTTCGGCTGCTGACGGTGCCGGCGGCGGGCGCTGCCAGGTGCTTCGGCCCCGGCCGCTATCTGTCCACTCAGGACTACGTGCGCACGGTCCGCGAGGCCACCGGGCGGGCGCTGCCGGCGGTGTTCCTGCCGGCGGGCGCGATGACGCCCGTCGGCCGGTTCGCTGACCTCGCGCAGCGGGTGTGGCCGTGGCACATCCCGGCTGAGTACGGCGCCATCTACACGTGTGCCTGCGCCACTCGGGTGGATGATGCCGCGGACAGTCGGGGGGTGAGTGCTCGGCCGGTTGTGGCGACCGTGCGGGATGCGGTGGCCTGGTTGCGGGCGGCGGGCCATGTGTCGGCTCGACAGGCGGGTCGGGCTGCCGCGGAGTTGGTCGGGTCGCGCCGATGAGTGGCGGGTCCGGGTTTCTGGTTCCGGGTTGGTCTGCCCCGCTCCCTCGCCGTGAGGGTTCGACGCCAGGTGCCTGGCCTCAGGGGCGCTGCGCGTTGCCTTCGGCGATGAACGCCTTGCCGGTGTTCACCCTTGACCCCAGACCCCCAGCGTCAGGTGCCGGCCTGTGCGAGGAAGCGGGGAAGGTTTGGCGCGTGTCGCCCACGTCCCGCCGGCGACTGCGGTTCGATACCCCCGGTCGAGTCGATCACTTGGGCGGGTTCGCCCACGCTTCCTCCGCTTCCTCGTTCCAGCCGCACTCGACGTCGGGTGGTGGTGTCCAGGGTGACCCGCCCCAGGCGGGTCATCGCCGTAGGCGACGCCGCAGGCGCCCTTTGCTCCGCCGCCCGGCGTCGAACACTCCAGGGCGGGGGAGCGGAGGCAGACCAACCCCGAACCTCGAACCCGCCGGCACAACGCAACCAGCCAGACAGAGCAGGAGGTGACGACATGACCACGACACCCCAGGACTCCGGTTGGCCGGTCTCCGAGCGGATCCTGCGCTGGGCGGCCCGCAACCCGGAGCGGCCCGCGATCGTCGATGGCCAGCTCACTCTGACCTACGGTGCGTTCGCCGCTCGGGTGGGCAGCCTGGTCGGCAGGCTGCGTGCGTTCGGTGTCGGTCGGGACAGCGTGGTCGCCATCTATCTGCCGCGTTCGGCCGAACTCGTCGTCGCGGCGACGGCCGTCCTGGTCGCCGGTGGTGGGTACCTGGCGCTGGACATCAACCAGCCGTTCGACCGGACTCGGCGGATGCTGTCCGACTCGGGTGCGAAGTTCCTGGTGACGATGAGCAAACTGTGGTCCATCAACGGCGACGCCGGTCCGGTGCCGGTCTACCTGGACGACCCGGTGCCGGCCGGCCATCCGCCGATGGCACCGCCGGCACCCGAGTCGGACGCGCTGGCCTACATCAGCTACACCGTCGACTCGGCCGGTGACCCGACCGGCGTGCTGATCGAGCATGCCGGGCTGACCAACCTGGTCGACTGGTACGGCGCCTGTCACCAGGTTGGCCCGGCCGACCGGATGAGCCAGCTCAACTCGCCGTCCACCGACGCGTTCGCCCTCGAAGTGTGGCCGTGCCTCGCACACGGCGCCACGCTGCACGTCGTGGACCGCCGCCTGCTGGCGCAGCCGGACCGGCTGGCCGACTGGCTCGGCCACACCGGGGTGACGCTGTGCTCCGCGCCGGCACCGCTGGCCGAGGCGCTGCTCGATGTGCCGTGGCCGGCGGCAGCCACGCTGCGTGCGCTGTTGGTGGCCGGCGACCAGCTCACCCGGTATCCGCACGCCGGCCTGCCGTTCCGCGTCTACAACACCTACGGGCGCACCGAGTGCACAGTGGTGGCCACGAGTGTCGAGGTGTTCGGCGCGCAGACCGGCACGGAAACGCCACCGATCGGCACACCCATCCAGGGCATCACCGCGTACGTGCTGGACGCCGACCTGATGCCCGTCGGCGACGAGCAGCCCGGCCAGCTCTACCTGACCGGCAGCGGGCTGGCGCGCGGCTATCTCGGCCCGAGGGCGCGCACGCTGGCCAGGTTCGTGCCCAACCCGTTCAGCTCGGTCGCCGGCGCCCGGATGTACGCCACCGGGGACCTGGTGCGCAGGGGTGCCGACGGCGTACTGCACCTGCTGGGCAGCGCCCGGGTGGATCAGGAGGGTTCGTAGAGGGCACCGGCCAGCGCCGCCGCCATGATGTCGACGTGGTCGTCGCGGTCACCGATGTGCAGCCCGAGGAACGGCGGTGATCCGTCCGTTGTGGACAGAACGGGGTCGACGCCGTCCTGGCGCGCTCGCCCGGTGACCCGCAACGCGAGGCCGGCCAGCGCCTGGTCCGGGTCGTGGTACGCGAACGTGACCCGGCCGCCGGGGAACGGCAGTCGGCCCGCGACCTCGTGGTCAGGGTGGCTCGGCATGCCCAGGTGGGACACGGAGCCGACCGCGCGCACCCTGGGGTCGTCGTGCAGCAGGCGGGCCAACCGTCGCGCGTTCGCGCCGGTCCGCCGCATGCGGTCCAGATAGGAGTCCCTGTCGTACTGGGGGAACAACTCGACGCCGGTGCGGTGTGGGGCCAGACCGGCATTGTGCCGCTGCTGGTCGAACATGGCACGTAGTGGCGCCGGACTCACCACTACGCCTCCCACACCGGCGTCGATGCCCAGTTGGAGTGATGAACTCCGTTCGTAGTACAGCACTTCGACCCTGTCGTCGGCGGCTGGCAACAGGTCCGGCAGCGCACCCGAGACCAGCGTGCCGTCGACCACCACCGTGGTCAGTTCGGTGACGGCGGTAGGCAGCTGGTCGAGCATTCGGGGGATGTCGATCATCCGCTGTTGCGCGGAATCAGCGACCGGATCGGCGAACACACACCTCGGCCGGTGCTGCCGCACGGCGGCCACCACGTCCCCGTCGATCGGCACGACCTTGACGAACGGCAATGCCGTGAGCTGGGCGGCGACCCTGGCGTCCAGGTGCCGGGTGTGCAGCACGGTGTCACCCGGCCGCAGCCGCTCCCGGAGCAGGAACGCCTCCACCAGCGTGTACGCCGCCATTCCGGACGCCGTGACGCTGACCGAGTGCTCCTCGGGCACCAGCCCGAACACGTCCATCAGCTGCTGTTCGACCGCCTCACAGGACATCGGCACGCCCAGCGCGAGCGTGCCGCGCACATAAGCCAGCGTCGCCGCGCCGTAGCGCAACGCGGGCTCGACGGAGGCGAGCCGAGCCGTGGCGGCCGAGCCGTCACCGAGCAGGATCTGTTGCTGCCCGGCCAGTTCCCACTTCGCCTGCCGGGTCGCGTCGGCCAGCCTGCTGACGATCGACTCGTCGTCCGGCAGTCCGGTGCGGCGGCTGTGCTCGACGTGGTCGTCGAGTTCGCGTTGCAGCGCGTGCAGGTCGCGTAGGCACCGGCCCAGCTGCCCGGCCAGATCGGTGGCCCGCGCCGGCAGTTCGGCGGCATCGGCCGCCACCGCGGTCAGCACGGGTCGGTCGGCCATGTCCCACCTGCCGGCCGGGGCACGCCGAGTGCGGTCCCCGCCGAACCGGAACGTCGTCCGTCTTGACACCGGATCCTCCTCCCGCGACAGCGAATCCGACTCCGGCTATACGGGACGGGCAAGATCACGACAGATGGCCTGGCGGTCGATCTTGCCGGTGGACGTCGTCGGCAGCGGTGTGTCCACGACGCGGATCGTGGTCGGGATCGACGAGCTCGGCAGGCGCAGCCGGCAGAACTCGCGCAGCGACAGCCCGTCCACCGAACCGGGCGCGGTCCCTCGCACGACGGCGTGGATGCGCTCGCCCGCCGCCTCGTCGGGCAGGCTGATCACGGCGACCTCGGCGACCCGGCCGTGGTCGAGGAAGACGTCCTCGATCTCGGCCAGGTTGACGTGGGTGTCGCCGACGGTGACGTGCGAGTCGTCCCGCCCGACGAGCGTGCACACGCCGTTGGCGTCCCGGCGGACGAAGTCACCGGACCGGAAGTACGCGCCGTTGCCGTCGTCCAGCCGCGTGAACCGGTCCTGGCCGCCGGTCGCCATCAGGTAGCCGTCGGTCTGGAACGGCGTGTGCACCCACAGCTCGCCGATTCCCGCTCCCTCCAGCACCGAACCGTCCTGGTCGACGACGACGGCGGCCACACCGGGCAGCGGTCGGCCGATCGGCAGGCCGTTGGCGCGGTCGCACTCGGCGCCCACTTCATGCAGGAAGCTGCCGTTGGTCTCGGTGCAGCCGTACAGGTTGTAGATCCCGGCGCGCGGGAACAGCGACGGCAGCTCACACAGCAGCGCGGCCTGGATCTGGTCACGGGTCACGATGGCCCGGCGCACGCTGACGAACGGCGTGTGCCCGTAGGAGTCGGCCAACAGCCGGTAGAACATCGGCACCGCCTGGATCACCTCGACACCGTGCGTGCGCACCAGGTCGGCGAGATAGGGGCCGTCGTCGGACCGCTTCGGCGGTACCAGTACCGCCGTGCCGCCCGCCTTCAGCGTTGCCCAGATGTCCAGCATCGTCAGGCCGGAGTGCAGCGGCGAGTAGTTCAGCACCACGGTGCCCGGTCGGATGTCGAACTGGGTGCTCGCCCAGTCCGTGCACCGATCCACCGATCCGACGGTCAGCGGCACGATCTTCGGCAGACCGCCGGACCCGGTCGTGGTGAGCAGGAACGAGATGTCGTCATCGGCCGGCATGCCGCGGTCGGCGGCGTGCTGGGTGGTCACCGGCTCACAGTCCACGTAGTGCACCGGCCAGGTGGTCAGGTCCGTCACCGGCTCGGCGGTCAGCACGTCGGCGCAACCGGCCCTGGTCAACAGTGCGTCCAGCGCGACGTCGGACAGGTCGGCGGACGTGAGCAGAAACGTCCTGCGGGCCAGCACACATCCGATGATCAACGCGATGGTTCGCGCGGATTTGTCCGCGTGGATCGCCAGCGGTCCGGGCGGCAGATCCAGCGCCTCGATCCTGGCGTGCGCCGCCAGGGCCATCGCGCCCAGCTCGGCGTAGGAGACCCGCTCGCCGTCCCCGGCGAGTGCGGCCGAGTCGGGCTGGGTGCGGACACGTTCAGCTATGCAGTCCAACAAAGAACACGGGTTCGTCGCCACGATAGTCTCCCACCCGACCTGAATACTTCACTGAGTGACCCAAAGGTAACTCCGGCGACGGCCGGGCTGCTTCTCATACTCTGCGGCCTGTCCGCCAGTCCTCATTGTGCGGATCTCCGCCAGAGGGCTAGGATAAGCAAGCTGGGAGTCGTTATTTGCCCGTTGCGTGTGCTGTTCACCTCCGGCAGGTGTGGCTGTCACGCCCTGGCTATGGGTTTTTCACAGTGCGCCCGGTGATGTCATCATTTCCGCGCCATGGTTATTCTCATGCCCATTTCATGACGCATTGCCTGTCCGTTCTTCGGCGTTTCTGCCAACCTTGGTGTTGACCGGTGTGCGGCGCACCGGACACGTATGCCCAGTTCAACCCGTGTCTGTTCAGGACGGCTCGCAATCGAGAAGATGCGCAGAATTTGGCCCGCACGCACCATGAACACAACGGCTCGACTGTGGATCGCGGAACGATCGGATGAGTAATTCGAGTACGACGATCAAAGAGATTGGAAGCGGGAAATGACTGGAGCCAAGATGAAGCTGATGGTGGACCAGCAGGGCGTCACCATCGCGGGCGACAACTTCCAGCTCACCACTGCCGGTGCGCAGGCCGAGTCCAGCGTCTTGGCGCCCGACGACGTCGTGTTCGGAGTCGCCGAGTCCGCGCAGATGGAAGCCATCATCTCGGAACTGGAGGCGATGACCAAGCGGAGCTACGGCCAGTTCTGCGGCGTCTCGCGGGCGTTGGAAGCGGTCGGCGAGCGGTGGGCGCTGCTGATCATCCGCGACCTGTTGGTCGCACCGAAGAACATCGTGGACATCCAGGCCGGCCTGCCGAGGATCCCGACCGACATCCTGGCATCCCGGCTGCGTGACTTCGAGCGTGTCGGCGTGGTGGCCAAGCAGACGACCGAGGCGGGCGCGCTGCCGGTCTACGAGCTGACCGAGTACGGCCAGCAACTCGACGACATCATCCTGCAACTGGGCCGGTGGGGCGCACAGATGCTCGGCAATCCTCGCCCCGAGGAGATCGTCACCACCGACTCGATGGTCATCGCGCTGCGCGGTATCTTCCACCCGATTCCCGCGCAGGGTGTGCACGCGACCGTCGAGCTGCGCCTCGGTGACGTCGTGCTGCACGCGCAGATCGACGACGGCGAGGCCCGCGTCGGCGCTGGCCCGTTCCCCGGTGCCGACCTGATCCTGGAGCCGGGCATGTTCCTGCACGGCCTGCTGACCGGCGAGGTCGACCCGGACCAGGCGATCGCCGACCAGGCGTTCGAGCTGGTCGGCGACACGTCACTGCTGCGGCCGTTCACCGAGATCTTCCACATCGACGGTGAACAGCAGCCGGTCTGATCATCAGCACATCACACACGGCGAGCGGGGTCACACCCCCGCTCGCCGTTGTCGTGTCCGGCCTGCGGAACGGCGTGGCGCATCGCCCGCACCGCGGAACTCCAGCACCCTGCCCGACGACTCCGTAACAGCCGGTCGCACCGAGGGCGCGAGCCATTCGCCCACCCGGCGTGCCGCCGTGAAACTCGCCCAGCTGATCAACTCGACCAGTGCGCGTTCGTCGGTGCCGTCCTCCCGGAACATGTCCAGTGCCAGCGCGGTGACCTGCCGGGGCGCGAACGCGGTCAGCAGTGCCAGCCGCCCGGCCGGTCGATCATCGTCGGGCAGCCCGGCCAACGCCACGGCCAACCAGTGCTGATCGTCATCAGGGGTCTCACCCTGCCAGTCCGCCAGCCTGGCCTGCGTCAATGCCCGCACCGACACCGGTACCGAGCGGTCGGCGCCCGCGTCGATCACGATCGCCGCCCGCGCGAACGCGTTCGCGATGATCGGCTCGCCCGCCGCCCAGGCCAGGTCACCGGGCAGGTCGGCGGTCAGCGGCGGATCGGCGGCCGGGCCGGGGGAGTGCAGCGCACGCGCGGCCACCTGATCAAGTCGCGTGGCGTCGGCGCCGGTGGCGAGCGTCATCGCGATCCGGTCCAGGTAGTGCGTGAGCACCACCGTGCCGACGAGTTCCGGGACCTGCCGGTCGTCGAACGGCCGACGTGTTTCGGTGTAGCCGCGCATCCCGGCGGTCCTCGCCCACGCGGTCGCCTTCCGGATTCGGAGATCGGCGAGCGAACCGAGTTCACCGCCCGCCGACGCGGCTCGCTGTTCGTTCAGCGATTCCAGCGTCGTGAGGTGTAGTTCCTCGTTGTACCAGCAGGAGTTGGCGTGCGATACCGCGGTCGCGACCGCTTCCTTGGTCGTGCGATCGACAGCGCCCGGTTCGATCATCGTCGCCCGGAGCATCGCCCACACCGCGACCAGCGACTTCGGCGTGGGGGAGTGCACCGCGATTGGCGGCACCAGAGCCCCGTAATCCCGCTCGGCCTCGGCACGCACAGAAGCCAGCAGGTCGATTGTGGTTTCGGCCATGAGTTTTGTCCTTTCCCGGACGACAACGATCACGGTGCCTGCGTAAGTCTGGTCAGGAAACTAATGAATTGGCTAGAATGCGATTGTGCTTCGACACACGTACGAGAACCAGAACTGTTCCATGGCCAGAGCCCTGGAACTCGTCGGCGAGCGCTGGACGTTGTTGATCGTCAGGGACGCGTTGCACGGGGCAGCGCGCTTCGATGGATTTCTGTCCAGTCTAGGTGTTGCCCGCAACGTGCTCACCGATCGGCTCAACGGTCTGGTCGAGCACGGGATCTTCGAGCGGGTGCCCTACCAGCAGCGCCCGCCGAGGCACGAGTACCGACTCACCGTCATGGGTCGTGACCTGGTCGAAGTCGTCATTCCGCTGATGGAGTGGGGCGACAGGTACCTCGCCGGCGATGCCGGTCCGCCCCGCATCGCCGAGCACGTCGACTGCGGTGGCCACGTGGTGTCCCGACTCCTGTGTGAGCGCTGCGCACACCCCGTGAGCAGCGAAGAGGTGATGACTCGACCGACCGGTGGAAACTGACTTCTCCAGAAATGCCTTTTCCCGACCCGAGTGAAAATCGAGTGATTCCGGACCGGTGAATCCAACGACGTAGCCTCTGATCGCCGCCCTGAGCAGCGACAACAGAATTACCCCGTAGATGGTCAAGGCCCGGCGGTGCACCGCCGGGCCTCGTCATGTCGGTGATGTCCCAACAGCCGGCCGCAATCGGGAAGACGCGACCTGCTGCTGACGGACGGGATCGTTCCTCTCCAGCAGCAAGCACAACGAACTGGGAGGCCGTGAATGCCGGACAACATCACGACCCACAGCATGACCAAGGTCAGGGGCAAGTCAGTCGCCCACGTAGGCGGCGCAACGGTTCGGAGGTCGCCGTGAGCATGGACATTCTGCTGCGCGCAGGACACATCATCGCGGCACTCGCCGTGATCCTGGTGTTCGCGTTCGCGGGCCGCCGGGCAGCCAAGTTCCTCCGTCAACCACCGGTCATCGGCGAAATCGTCGCCGGCCTGTTGCTCGGTCCGCTGGTGGTCGGCATCTTCGGCCGGGCCACCTACAAGGTCCTGTTGCCGACGCCGATCTTCTCCATCCTGAAACTGATCGGTGAACTAGGTCTGATCCTGTTGTTGGTCGGTATCGCCCATGAACTGCGCAACCACGGCACGCGACTGCCCAGGCGCGGTGTGCTGATGGTCGCCATCGGTTCGTTCGTGCCGTCGCTGGTTCTCGGTGGCGGTATCGGCGTGTGGCTGCTGGTCTCGCACAATCATGCCCTGCGCGGCGACTCGCCGGCACCCGCGTTCGTGTTGTTGGTCGCGATCACGATGGCCATCACGGCGGTTCCGGTGCTGGCCAGGATTCTGACCGACAAGGGCATCACCAAGACGATGTCCGGCCGCCTCTCGATGAGCGCCGCGATCGCCATGGACACGGCGGGTTGGCTGTTGCTGTCCGTCGCCGTCGGTCTGCGGTCGGGCCACCTGTCCGGATTCCTGAAGTCGATGCTGGTGCTGGCCGTCGGTGCGCTGATCGCCCTGGGCATCCGCCAGTTGCTGCGCACCGAGGCAGCCGCCCGGCTGTGCACGAAGCTGCCGCACCTGATGGCCATCCTGGTGGCCGCCGCCGCGATCGCCGGTGCCCTCGCCGTCGAACACCTCGGCCTCACCTCGATCCTGGGTGCCGTGCTGGTCGGTCTCGCCGTGCCGGTCAACGACAAGGCACCGTGGGCCAAGGTCGTGCACCAGGTGACGAGGGTCGGTCTCGGTCTGGTGCCGGTGTTCTTCGTCGTCACCGGTATCACCGTGCTGATCGGCTCGTTCACCGCGGCACCGTGGACGCTGTTCCTTGCCGTGATCGTGTTGGGCGTCGTGGGCAAGGTCGTCGGTGGCTTCCTCGGCGCCCGGACCAGTGGCCAGCCTGCCGCGACGTCGATGCGTGTCGGCGCGCTGATGAACACCCGAGGTCTGACCGAGCTGATCGTGCTCCAGGTCGGCTACAGCATCGGTGTGCTGACCGCGCCGCTGCTGCTGGTCCTGGTGACGATGGCGGTGGTCACCACTGTCCTCACCGGACCGCTGCTGGCCGGCATCGACAGGTGGTCCAACCGCAAGCTGCCGATCGACGGCAGCTTCATCCCGGCCACACCCGCGGAACTCACCGACGTGCCGGCGGAGGAAGTGCAAGCGGTCTACTAGTCACCACGTCCCGACCGGCCGGACCTACCCCCACGGGGGCGGGTCCGGCTATGTGCGATCCAGCACCGCACGCAGGAATTCCCTGGTGCGTGGCTGTTCCGGGTCGGTGAGCAGCTTGGCCGGTGGGCCTTCCTCGACGATCTGACCATGGTCGAACATCAACACCCGGTCGGACACGTCCCGTGCGAAGCCCATCTCGTGGGTCACACACAACAACGTGATGTCCGTGCTGGCCGCGATCTGCCGCAGCACGTCGAGCACACCGGCGACGAGTTCCGGGTCCAGCGCTGAGGTCACCTCGTCCAACAGCAGGACGTCCGGCCGCATCGCCAGCGCGCGGGCGATCGCCACCCGCTGCTGCTGGCCACCGGACAGCTGGGTCGGATGAGCGTCCACCTTCTCCGCCAGCCCGACCATGTCCAGCAGTTCCCGAGCCCGTGCCTCGGCCTCGTCCTTCGCCAGGCCGAGCACTCGGATCGGTGCCTCGGTGATGTTCCGCAGCACCCGCATGTTGGGGAACAGGTTGAACTGCTGGAAGACCATGCCGACCCGCTGCCGCACGTGCCGCAGGTGCTTCTCGTCGGCCGGCACCACCTTGTCGCCGCGCCGCATGTGGCTCAGGCATTCGTCACCGACCTGGATCGTGCCGCTGTCCACCCGCTCCAACGTCATCAACAGCCGCAGGATCGTGGTCTTGCCCGACCCGCTCGGTCCGATCAGCGTGACGTGCTCGCCGGCCCGGACCCGGAAGTCCAACTCGCGCAACACGGTCTGCTCGCCGAAGGACTTCACGACCTTGTCGAACCGGATCATGTCAGTGTTGTCGGACACGGCGCTCCAACCGTCGGACCAGCACCGAAGCTGGATAGCTCAGCACGAGGAAGAACACGCCCGCGATGGTGTACGGCTCGACGTAGCGATACGCCTCCGAACCCGCTTCCTGTGCTCTGCCAACAAGATCGAGCACACCGATGGACAGCAGCAGCGGGGTTTCCTTCAGCATCGAGATCATGTAGTTGCCCAGCGCGGGCAGCACGCGGGGGATCGCCTGCGGCAGGATCACCGCCGTCCACACGCGACGACGCGGCAGGCACAGCGCGGTGGCCGCCTCCCACTGGCCACGCGGGACCGCCTCGATGCCGGCGCGGTACACCTCGGACGTGTAGGTCGCGTAGTGCACACCGAGCCCCAGCACGCCGGTGACCAGCGAACTGAGCGTGATGTGGAACGCGATCGGGAAGACGAAGTACACGAAATACAGTTGCACCAGCAGCGGTGTGCTGCGGACGAACTGCGTGAACAGCCACACCACCTGGCTGAGCACCGGAATCCTGGCCCGCAGGATGATCGCGAACACCAGTCCGAGCACGTAGGCCAGGATCGAGCCGAGCACCGTCGCCTCGAAGGTGACGAGCAGGCCACGCAGCAGACCGGGCAGGATCTGCCCGGCGAACGCCCAGTTCCAGACCATTACCGACCCCACCCGGCCGGGTCGTCCAGCACGACGGCGACATCAGCGACGTTGCGCCACGGCCGCCGGACCGGCCGCCTGCCGATCCGTGCCCCCGCCAGCCGTTCGGCCAGTCGCATCAGGACGGTGATGACGATCGCCAGGATGAGGTAGAACACCAGTACCGCGAACAGGATCAGCGGTGTCTGTGCCGAGAACACCGGGATCAGGATCTGTTTGGCCTGGTAGGTCAGCTCGGGCACGGTGATCAACGACACGATCGCGGTTGCCTTGAGCAGCTGGATGAACAGCGTGCCGAACGACGGCAGCATCTCCACCACGGCCTGCGGCAGGATGACCCGGATCATCCGCTGGGTCGGTGTGAAGTTCAGTGCCACAGCGCCTTCGTACTGCTCCTGCGCCACCGACCGCACCGCACCGCGCACGATCTCGGCGCCGTAGGCACCGTGGTTGAGACCGAGCACTAGCACGCCGGCCCACAGCGGCACGATCTGGAAGCCCAGCAGCAGCGGCACCGCGAAGTAGATCCAGAACAGCTGGACCAGTTCCGACGTGCCACGCCAACCCTCGACGTAGACCCGCACCATGAACCGGACCACGACGAACCGGCTGGTGTTGGCCAGGCCCGCGACGAACGACATCACCGTCGCCACCACGATGCCGCCGACGGTCAGTTCGACCGTGGGCGGCAGCCCTGCCGACAGGACGCTCAGGAAGTGCCCGAGGTTCGCGAACATGCGCGCTGGTCAGCTAGCGGCCGCGCACAGACTCGCGGTCGTCACGTCCGCCCCAGGGATGTTGCCCTGTGAGAACCCGAACGGCGCCACGATCTTCAGCCACTCGCCGTTCGAGTGCATCTGGCTGAGTTGCTGGTTGAACTGGTTCACCAGATCGGTCTCGTTCTTGCGGAACACGAAACCGCCGGTCTCACCCTGTTTCTTGCCGTTCACCACGGGTGCGAAACCGGGTGTGACCTCGACGTTCGCGTTGGGGTTCTGCTTGACCAGGGTGTGGAACGAGATGTCGGTGAGCACGGCGGCGTAGGCCCGGCCGGTGGTCACCGCGGACAGCAGTTCGTCCGGCGACGAGAACGACTGCGTCTGCGATTCCGGAATGCCGGCCGCCGTGGCGAAATCCTTCTCCACGGCGCCGCTCTCCACGGCCAGCTTGACACCCTTGGCCTTCGCCGATGTGAAGTCGGTCACCCGCATGGGATTTCCCTTGGGCACCAGGAAGGCGACCAGCGCGGTGTAGTCGGGTACCGAGAACGTGGCGCTCTGGCAGCGTTCCGGCGTGATGTCCATGCCGGCCGCGACCATGTCGTACTGACCGGCGTTGAGGCCCTGGATCAGGGTGTCGAAGTCGGTCTGCTGCGCCTTCACGTTGGCGATGCCCAACTTCTTGAAGATGGCCCGCGCCACCTCGGGTGCTTCGCCGGTGACCTGGCCGGACGTGTCCGTGTACCCGTACGGCTGCTCGCCCGCGATGCCGATCTTGATCGTGCCGGCGTTCTTCAGCTGCGTCAACTGTGAACTACCGCCACTGTTGCTGACGCTGGTACAGGCGGAGGCCAGTACTGGCACGCCGATCGCCACCGCTCCCAACGCCGCCGAACGCTTGAAGAAGTCCCGTCTCGACAAACCGCTGGCAGGCATTGGTTTTCAGCCCCTGTCGTCATGTCGCGGCATCGCGCGCAGCTTTACGTGTCCAGTCCTTGAACCCTGAACCTAGGCGGTTGATCCGTTCGGGTCAAACGCTGGGCTGACTGCCGGACACCGGTGGACGATGCTGCCACCACGGTTGTGCCTGCTCAAAAACGGTGCAGGCGGCCAGGATCAGCGCGTCCGAATGGCGTGGTCCGACCACTTGAACGCCGATCGGCAGGCCGGCCGCTGTGAATCCGCACGGCATGCTGGCCGCTGGCTGCTGGGTCATGTTGAACGGATAGGTGAACGGGGTCCAACTGGTCCACCTCGGCATCGGCCAGTTGGCCGGTACCTCAAGGCCCGCCTCGAACGCGGGGATCGGTGTGGTCGGTGTGAGCAGCAGGTCGTACTCGGTGTGGAACTTGCCCATGGCAAGTCCCATCGCCATCCGCATGTTGTTGGCCCGCAGATAGTCCACCGCGGACAGTGCGGCACCGGCTTCGGCGATCTCGGTGAGCCCGGGGTCGAGCTGGTCCCGGCTTGCGCCGGGCAGCGCAGCGACGCTCGCCGCGGCGCCCGCGAACCACAGCACGTGGAACTCCTCGATCGGGTCGTTGATCGGCGGGTCGACGGCCTCGACATGCGCGCCCAACGACTCGAACAGGGCAGCCGCCCTGGCCACCGCAGCTGCCACCTCGGCGTCCAGAATGCCTGCGGCACCAGGAAAGCCGAGTGTTGGGCTGTACGCGATGCGCAGTCCCCTGACGTCCGTGCGCTGCGGCTTGGCGAACGGCCGGACCGGTGCCGGCAACGCCGACCAGTCGCGGTAGTCGGGTCCGGAGATCACGTCCAGCATCAGCGCCGCGTCGGCGACGGTCCTGGTGATCGGCCCGGTGTGCGCGAGAGTGCCGAACGCGCTGGCCGGGAAGTGCGGTACCACGCCATAAGTGGGTTTCAGCGTGACGGTACCGGTGAACGCGGCCGGAATCCGCACCGAACCGCCGCCGTCGGTGCCCAGCGCGAGCGGCGCCATACCGGCAGCGACGGCAGCCGCGGCACCACCGCTGGAACCGCCCGGTGTGCGGGTGGGATCCCAGGGATTGCGGGTGATCCCGGTCAGCGGGCTGTCGGTGACGGCCTTCCAGGCCAGTTCCGGGGTTGTCGTCTTGCCGACGGCGACGACACCGTGCTCACGCAGCCGCGCGACAGCGGGGGAGTCCTCCTGCCACGGCTGGTCCGGGTCGATCGCGCGGGAGCCACGCAGCGTGGCCCAGCCCTCGGTGTACAGCACGTCCTTGATCGACACCGGCACACCGTCCAGGAGGCCGCGCTGCTCCCCGCGCAGCCACCGGTCGGCCGACTCGGCGGCCAGCTTGCGCGCGCGTTGCTCGTCCACCACCCGGAACGCGTTGAGCACCGGGTCGGCGTCGGCGATCCTGGCCAGCACCGCGTCACACGCCTCCACGGGCGAGAGATCACCGGTGCGGTAGGCCGCGAGCAGTTCGATCGCGGTCAGTTCGGCTGGGTCGCCCGTCATGACGCTCCTCTGGATGTGGCGGACTGCGTTGACTCCGAGGATGGGACGTAGCCGAGCGACTTGTCCACCACGTTGCGCAGCGGCCGCCCGGCGGCGAACCGGCGCAGGTTGTCCAGGAACAGTCTGGCCAGATCGTCCTCCCAGCTGGTCAGGTCGCCGGACATGTGCGGCGAGACGATGACGTTCGGCATGTCCCACAGTGGTGACGACGCGGGCAGCGGCTCGTCGGTGAACACGTCCAGCGCCGCGCCCGCGATCCGGTCGGCGGACAGCGCCGCCACCAGGTCGGTCTGCACCACGAGCTCACCCCTTGCCACGTTGATCAGCCGCGCTGTCGGCCGCATGGCGGCGAGCGTGTCAGCGTTGATCATGTGCCGGGTGGCGTCGGTCAGCGGTGCCGCGAGGACCACGTAGTCGGCATCGGCCAGCGCCGGGCGCAACCCGTCCGGCCCGACGATCCGGCCGAGGTCCAGGTCGGCGGTCCCGGGCACCCGGCCCGCGCCGGTCACGTGCAGACCGAGCGAACGCAGCCGCCTGCCGATCGCCCGCCCGATCGGCCCGGTGCCCACCACCAGCACCCGCCGACCGGCCACCTGCTCGGTGGTCCGGTGCCGCCACCGGTGTTCGGCCTGGTGGCGCAGGGTGGTGTGCAGGCCCTTGGCGAAGCACAGGACGAGCATCAGGACGTAGTCCGCGATCGGCTCCTCGAACACGCCCCGGGAGTTCGTCACGGTGGTGTCGGCCAGTCCGGGGAACAGCAACCGGTCCACACCCGCGCTGGCGATGTGCACCCAGCGTGGCCCGCCCTCGCTTGGCCACGCCGGGGCAACCGCCGTACTTCGGAAATCCCAGACGAACAGCGCGTCGGCACCGGGCAGGGCGGTCGCCAAGCCGTCGGCGTGGACGTAGCGGACATCGGCGATCCGTTCCATGTCCGCCTTCTCGGGCGGAACGGTGTCGCCGGTCAGGACGACGAGGGAAGGTTTGCGCTGGTCAGCCATCCACGCTCCCGGGCAGCCCGTCGGGGTATTGACACCGTAGGAAGCTCTCGTATGATTGTCAACAATCGGCACGGCCAATGGAGCCTGATTGGCCGATACAAGCGTGTGCTGTAAGACCGTCGTAACCGACCGAGGCCAGGACGGATCCCAAAGCGCTGTCACAGCGAATATCCACTCGGGGCGCGAGCGAGCACGCCCCCGTGCTTGGGAGGTCTGCCGGTGTCACGACATCTGACCATCACACTGCCGCACCGCGGTGTGTCCTGCGTGGCCGAGTTGCTGGACAAGGACGCGCCACGAACGTGCGAAGCCGTCTGGCAGGCCCTGCCGCTGGCCGGCGACGCGTACCACGCGAAGTACGCCCGGAACGAGGTGTACACGATGGTGGAGCGGTTCGCCGCCGACGAGATCGGCATGGAGAACACCACCGTCACCCCGATCCCCGGCGACGTCGTCTACTTCTCCTTCCCCGGCGGGATGCTGGACCGGAAGTTCAAGGAGGAGAAGGGCATCGCGGCCCTGCCCGGCGTCGTGGACCTGGCGATCTTCTACGGTCGCAACAACCTGCTGATCAACGGTGATGTCGGCTGGGTACCGGGCAACGTGTACGCCACGATCGTCGACGGGCTGGACCGGATGGCCGAGGCGTGCAACGACGTCTGGCGATCCGGCGGCGTCGGCGAACGCCTGGTGTACCAACGGCTCGACGGCTGACCGGGCGGCCGCCATGACGGTCGAACACATGGGTCGGGTCACCGGCCCGGAGCTGCTTGCCCAACGGGGCATCGGCGTGGTCGCACCCTTCGACTTCGCGCTCGACAGAGAACTCTGGCGCTGGGCGCCGGACGACGTGTCGCTCTACCTGACCCGGCTGCCGTTCGTGCCGGTGCCGGTCACGGTGGAGATGGCGGCGGCGCTGTCCAACCAGCGCAACGTCCGGCGGGCGACCCGAGCGGTACTGGCACCCGAACCACACGTGGTCGCCTACGCGTGCGCGTCCGGCAGCTTCGTGGACGGGCGGCGCGGGGAGCGGCAGCTCGTGCGCAGCATCCTCGCGGCCGGTGCGCCCGCGGCGACCACCACGTCCGGTGCGCTGCTGGAGTCGCTGGGCATGCTCGGTGTCCGGCGGATCTCCGTGGTCACGCCCTACATCGACAGTGTCACCGACCGGTTGCTGGCATACCTGGCCGAGGGTGGCGTCGAGGTGGTGGCCAGCGTGGGGCTCGGTCTGCTCAGCCACATCTGGAAGGTGGGTTACTCGGAGGTCGTCAACGCGGTGTCCGGTGTGGACCGGCCCGATGCCGAGGCCGTGTTCGTGAGCTGCACGAACGTGCCGACCTACGACATCATCGCACCGCTGGAACAGATGCTCGGCAAACCGGTGCTGACGGCCAACCAGGTCACCATGTGCTCGGCGCTGGCCAGGTTCGGCGCGCCCGCGATGGGTGACGGACAACGCCTGGTGCGCGCGTCGCGACCGTTGGTAGCATGATCACGACGGTAGGATTGTAGACAATATGGCTGACTCGCAGGTGACCACCCGCGTCGGGTTCCTGTACCCCGGCTACAGCGCCGAGGACGACTATCCGACCATCGAACGGCTGCTCGGCGGCGGTGTGCGGACCCCCGTCGTGCACACCCTGATGCGCACCGACGCCCACCGGGTGGACGCGCTGCTGGACATCGGCGGTGACGACGTGCTCGCCGACGGCGCCCGTGAGCTGAAGGCACTCGGCGTGGACGCCGCCGTGTGGGCGTGTACCAGCGGCAGTTTCGTGTTCGGCTGGGACGGTGCCGCACAGCAGGTGGCCGGCGTGCGCGCGGCAGCCGGTGTGCCCGCGACCAGCACGTCGTTCGCCTTCGTCGACGCGCTGGCCGCGCTGGACGTGCACCAGGTGGCCGTCGCGGCGACCTACCCGGACGATGTGGCGCGGCGGTTCGTCGACTTCCTTGGCCGTGCCGGTGTCGACGTGGTGGCGTTGTCCTGTCGCGGGATCGTCACCGCGGCCGAGGTCGGCACCCTGGGGCGGGAGGCCGTGCTGGACTTCGTCGCCGCCAACGATCACCCGGACGCGCAGGCAGTCGTCGTGCCGGACACCGCACTGCACACCGTTGCCTGGCTGGACGAGCTGGAAGCGCGGGTCGGCAAGCCCGTGTTGACGGCCAACCAGGTCAGCGTGTGGGCGGGGCTGCGGCTGGCCGGCGACCATACGCCGCGCACTGGGCTTGGCACGCTGTTCCGCCGGAACGGCGCCGAACACCGGAAAGACAGACATGGGGCAACTGGGTGAGTTGGAACCGGTCGCGCGCCGCTCGACCGTGGAGATGGTGTCGGACGAGCTGCGCTCGGCGATCCGGTACGGATCGCTGGAGCCCGGTGCCCAGCTGGGCGAGGCCGAACTGGCCGGTCGGCTCGGCGTGAGCAGGGGGCCGTTGCGCGAGGCGATGCAACGGTTGGTGCAGGAGGGTTTGCTGCGCAGCGAACCACATCGGGGACTGTTCGTCGTGACACTCGACGAGCACGACGTGCGTGACGTGTACACGGCACGGCTGGCGATCGAGCGGGCGGCGTGCCAGCTGATCATGCGGCACAACAGGGACGGTGCGGCGGTCGCTCTGACCGGTGCGCTGCGTGACCTGACGAAGGCAGCCCGGCTGCGCGACCGGGTCGCGATGAGCGATGCCGACCAGGCCTTCCACCAGGTGCTGGTGCGCTGTTCGGGCAGCCCACGGTTGGCCAGGATGGCGGACACTTTGTTGGTGGAGACCAGAATGTGCCTGCACGCACTGCAGGACCACTACCCCGAACCGACGGATCTGGTCGAGGAGCACCGGGCGCTGGTGGACGCCGTGGCGGCGGGCGACGAACCGTTGCTGCTGCGGCTGATCGAGGTGCACATGACGGATTCCATCGAGCGGCTGAACCCTGCTGACACGCCGGGACCGGACGCGGCGGCTTCGTGATCTTTGTCCGCTGATGGTGAACTGACCGGCGCCGTTGGCTTCGGCGCGGCACCATGGAGACATGATCAAGGAAGTGGGCGGCGCCGCCGGCTGGCTCGGCGGACAGTTGACGGACAGCGCCGCGTGGCGTTTCCCGTTGACCGCTGCCCATCGGGCCGAACTGTTGGCTGATCCTGCTTCGCTGCCGACACTCGGGCCGGTGTTGGAGCGGCTTGGTCAGGAATTGTGCAGCGGCAGGGGTTTCGCGTTACTCCAGGGTGTTCCGGTGACCGGGCTGACCGAGTCCGAAGTGGATGCGATGGCGGTCGGGATCGCCGGCCACGTCGGTGTTGTCGTGCCGCCGGTGGTGCACGTGCGTGATGTCGGCGTCGACCGGTCGGAGTCGACAAGCAAGAGCTACCAGCACAACGGCAGGCTCGGCTACCACTCCGACCCGACCGATGTCGTCGCGCTGCTGTGTGTTCGGCGCGCGGTGTCCGGTGGGCTGAGTTCGGTGGTCAGTTCCGTTGCCGTGCACGACGAGGTCGTGCGGACGCGACCGGAGTTGGCCGAGGTGCTGTACGACCAGTGGTGGCGGGACGCGCGGACCGGGGACGGTGTGGACAGCTTCTACCAGCAACCGGTGTACCGGTTACTGGCCGGCAAGCTGGTGGCCAACTACGGCCCGGACTACATCCACTCGGCACAACGTGGTGCCCACGTGCCGGCGCTCCGGCCTGACCAACTGGCGGCGATGGCCGAGTTGGACCGGCTGAACGACGATCCGCGGTTCGTGCTGACCATGGACCTACAGGCCGGCGACATGCAGTTCCTGAACAACCGTGTGACGATGCACAGCCGGACGGAGTACCGGGACGACCCGGCCCGGCGCCGGGACCTGATCCGGATCTGGCTGAACTTCTTCCAGCGGTGATGTCGAGAACCAGCAACCGGCTCCGTCCCAGCGGTGAATGTGACCACAAGGGGTCGCAACAGTACCGAGGAGAGACCCGACGATGGCCAAGTATCTGCTGCTCAAGCACTACCGAGGCGCCCCGGCCGCGGTCAACGACGTGCCCATGGACCAGTGGACGCAGGACGAGATCACAGCGCACATCCAGTACATGAACGACTTCGCGGCCCGGCTGGAGGAGGCCGGCGAGTACGTCGACAGCCAGGCGCTGTCCTCCCAGGGAACGTTCGTGCGGTACGACGGTGAGGGGCGCCCGCCGGTCACCGACGGCCCGTTCGCCGAGACCAAGGACCTCATCGCAGGCTGGATGGCGATCGACGTGGACAGCTACGAGCGTGCCGTCGAGCTGGCCGGCGAGCTGTCGGCAGCGCCCGGGAAGGGCGGCCGGCCGATCCACGAATGGCTGGAGCTGCGTCCGTTCATGGGCTCGCCGCCCATCATCACGGAGTGACCATGCCGATCGACGAGGCTCTGCTCCGGAGCCTCACGCCGAGTGTGCTCGGGATCCTCGTCCGCCGCGGAGCCGACTTCGCGGCGGCCGAGGATGCTGTGCAGGACGCACTGGTCCAGGCGGTCGACCGCTGGCCTGCCGACCCGCCTCACGATCCCAAGGGCTGGCTGGTCACCGCGGCGTGGCACCGGTTCCTGGACGCGACCAGGGCGGATGCCGCCCGCCGTCGGCGGGAGGACCTGGTGGACGAGGAGCCGGCGCCCGGCCCGGCGGCTGAGGTGGACGACACGCTCCAGCTGTACTTCCTGTGTGCCCACCCGTCGCTGACACCGTCGTCGGCGGTCGCGCTCACGCTGCGTGCCGTCGGTGGGCTGACCACCAGGCAGATCGCCCAGGCCTACCTGGTGCCCGAGGCGACCATGGCCCAGCGCATCAGCAGGGCCAAGCGCACGGTGGCCGGTGTGCGGTTCGACCAGCCCGGCGACGTCGCCACCGTGCTGCGGGTGCTCTACCTGGTGTTCAACGAGGGCTACTCCGGTGACATCGACCTCGCGGCCGAGGCGATCCGGCTCACCCGGCAGCTCGCGGCGGCGATCGACCGTCCGGAAGTGGCGGGGCTGCTTGCCCTGATGCTGCTGCACCATGCCCGGCGGACCACCAGGACCGCGCCCGACGGGAGCCTGATACCGCTGGCCGAGCAGGATCGCGGCCGGTGGGACACCGAGTCGATCGCCGAGGGGGTGCGGATACTGCGGACTGCCCTGGCCCGCGACCGGTTGGGCGAGTTCCAGGCGCAGGCCGCGATCGCGGCACTGCACGCCGACGCACCGGCCGCCGAGGAGACCGACTGGGTGCAGATCGTCGAGTGGTACGACGAACTCGTCCGCCTGACCGACAGCCCGGTCGTCCGGCTCAACCGCGCGGTCGCGGTCGGTGAGGCCGACGGACCACGTGCCGGGCTGGCCGCGCTCGCCGAACTCGACCCGTCATTACCCCGCTACACGGCCGTGGCCGCGTACCTGCACG
>DASUJK010000159.1:0-15797 GCA_036279295.1 Pseudonocardiaceae bacterium
CATCTCCTGCGCCAGTTGCACCACCAACTGCATCACCCCGGTGATGGAGATCCTCGACCGGCGGGTCGGCGTCGCGAAGGCGGTGATGACCACCGTCCACGCCTACACCGCCAGCCAGCAGCTGATCGATGGCCCCAGCAAGGATTTCCGGCGGGGCCGGGCCGGAGCGGTGAACATGCTGCCCGCCTCGACCGGGGCTGCGCTGGCCACCACCCGGGCACTGCCGGAGCTGGCCGGCCGGTTCGACGGGGTGGCGCTGCGCGTGCCGCTGCCGGTCGGGTCGATCGCCGACATCGTCGCGGTCACCACCCGTCCCACCAGCGTGGTCGAGGTCAACGACGTGTTCCGGGAGGAAGCGGGTAGTGATCGCTATCGCGACGTGCTCGGAGTCGCCGAGGACCCGATCGTGTCGACCGACATCATCGGCGACCCGCGCGCCTCGGTCATCGACGCGGCGATGACCCGCGTGGTGGACGGCACCCTGGTCAAGATCATGAGTTGGTATGACAACGAGTGGGGCTTCACCCACCAGATGGTCCGCGAGGCACTGGCCGTGCTCGGCCTGGACACCAGGACCGACGTCACCGTCCCGGGAGGATCCCGGTGAAGGTGAAAGAGATCATGACGACTCCGGTGGTAACCGTTCCCGTGGACGCGCCGCCCTCCACCGTCGCCGCGGTGTTGCGCGAGCACCGGATCAGTGGCGTGCCCGTCGTCGACGCCGCCGGTGCGGTGGTCGGGCTGGTCAGCGAGTACGACCTGCTGGCCCGTTCCGGCGCCACGGCCGGGGAGGTGATGTCGGCGGCGGTGATCAGCGTGACCGAGGAGACCGAGGTCGACGAGGTGCGCCACCTGCTGGTGGACCGGCGTATCCACCGGGTTCCGGTGCTGGCCGCGGCCCGGTTGGTGGGCATTGTCAGCCGTGCGGACGTGGTCGCGCTGTTGGTGACCGAGTGGGTCTGCCAGGTCTGTGGTGAAGCCGTGCGTGACCGGCAGGCCCCGGCGTCGTGCCCGAAATGCCAGGCCGGGGCCGAACAGTTCGTGCTGCAGGACCCTGACCCGGGCAGCTAGAAGGGAGTCACAGATGGCCGAACCATCGCCGACCTCGGCGGCTGGACCGGTGACGCTCGACGAACACGGCCCGGGAGACGACGCGGAGGTGCTGCGCGGCTACTACCGGCAGATGCGACTGATCCGGGTCTTCGAGCAGCGAGCCGCGGAGATGTACACCCGAGCGAAGATCGGCGGCTACTGCCACCTCAACCTTGGTGAGGAAGCCACCGTGGTCGGCCTGATGGCCGCGCTGCGCCCCACCGACTACCTGTTCACCACGTACCGCGACCACGGCTACGCCCTGGCTCGGGGCGCCGAACCGGCCCGGGTGATGGCCGAGCTGTTCGGCCGCGCCAGCGGACTATCCGGCGGGCGGGGCGGGTCGATGCACCTGTTCGACGCGCAACACCGACTGCTGGGCGGATACGGCATCGTCGGCGGCCAGATCCCGCCGGCCACCGGCGCCGCGCTCGCCGTGGCCTACCGCCACGAGCCGGGCCCCGACTGCGACGCGGTGATGTGCCTGCTGGGCGACGCGGCCACGAACATCGGCGCGTTCCACGAATCCTTGAACCTGGCCGCCGTGTGGCACCTGCCGATCGTCTACGTCATCGTCAACAACCAGCTCGGCATGGGCACCCCGGTCGAGGCCGCCGCCGGTGAACCCGAACTGTTCCGGCGCGGCTGCTCCTACCGCATCCCCGGCCAGCGGGTCGACGGCAACGACGTGCTGGCCGTGCGTAAGGCAGCCCACGCCGCCCTGGAACAGGCCCGGGGCGAGCACCAGCCGGTGCTGCTGGAGACCGTCAGCTACCGGTTGCGCGGGCACTCCGTGGTGGATCCGGCCCGCTACCGCAGCGACGCCGACAACCAGCGGCTGCGCGAACTGGACCCGCTGCCCGCCTTCCGTACCCGGCTGATCGACACCGGTGCCCTGGACGCCGACGCGGCGGTACGGATCCACGCCGAGGTCGACCAGGTGATCGCCGAGGCCGTCGATACCGCCGACCGGGCGCCCGCACCCGCGGTGGAGGCGCTGTTCGACTACGTCTACGCCACCCCGGTCGCCAACACCGACCATCGGTTGCCCGGCGATCCGGTGATCGATCCGGCGGTGCCGCGGTGACCGTGATGACGTATCGGCAGGCTTTGCACGACACGCTACGCGCGGAGTTGTTGCGCGACGAGGACGTGTTGCTGCTTGGCGAAGAGATCGGCGTGTTCGAAGGCTCTTACAAGATCACCGCCGGGCTGCTCGCCGAGTTCGGTCCCCGCCGGGTGCGCGACACCCCGATCTGCGAGGAAGGGTTCGTCGGCACCGCGATCGGCGCGGCCATGCTCGGCCTGCGGCCGGTCGTGGAGATCATGACGATCAACTTCAGCCTCCTGGCCATCGACCAGATCGTCAACCACGCCGCCAAAATGCGGTCCATGTTCGGCGGGCAGGTCCGCGTCCCGCTGGTGATCCGCACCCCTGGCGGGGGCGGGCAGCAGTTGGCCGCCACTCACTCACAGAACCTGGAGGTCTGGTACGCGCATGTGCCCGGGTTGAAGGTGCTCGCCCCGGCCACCCCGGCTGACGCCAAGGGCCTGCTCACCGCGGCGATCCGCGACGACGACCCGGTCCTCGTGCTGGAAAACCTCGCGTTGTACAACACCAGGGGCGAGGTACCCGACGGCGATCACACCGTCGACATCGGCACCGCCACGATCCGCAAACCCGGCACCGACCTGACCGTCGTCGCCTATTCCCGTGCCGCCGTCATCGCCCTGGATGTCGCCCGCCGACTGGAGGACGACGGCATCTCGGTCGAGGTGGTCGACCTGCGCAGCCTGCGCCCGTTGGACCGGGACACGATCTGCGCCTCGGTCCGCAGGACCAGTCGCGCGGTCGTGCTGGAAGACGACTGGCTGTCCTATGGGGTCGGCGCCGAAATCGCCGCCACCATCGCCGAAGGTGCCTTCGACTATCTCGACGCCCCTGTGCGTCGCGTTGCCGCAGCGGAAGTGCCGCTGCCGTATGCCAAACCCCTGGAACTGGCCGCCCTGCCGGATGCCGCCGCGCTGACCCGGGTCATCCGCGACACCCTCGACGCCACCGTGCCACCGGTCAGGAGCGCGCGATGACCGACGTGCTGATGCCGCGCCTGTCCGACACGATGGAAGAAGGCGTGCTGTCCCAGTGGCGCAAGCACGAGGGTGACCCCGTCCACCGGGGCGATGTGCTGGCCGAGATCGAGACCGACAAGGCCGCCATGGAACTGGAGGCATACGACGATGGCATCCTCACCCGCATCCTCGTCGACGAGGGGACCACCGTCCCGATCGGCACGCCCATCGCCGTCATCGACGCCCCCACCACGACGACACCCCAGCCCGCCTCGGCCGCACCAACGCCGACCGCCGAGCCCACATCCGCAACGGGCACGTCCACGGAGACGACGTTCCGGGCATCACCGCTAGCCCGCCGACTGGCCCGGGAGCACGGCGTGGACCTGGCCGCGGTTCCAGGCAGTGGTCCAGGTGGGCGCATCGTCCGAGCGGACGTCGACACCGCCATCGCCCACGGCGCCGACATTCACCCGGCGCATATCCCGTCGCCGCCCGCGCCAATCCCGTCCGCGACCCCAGCCCCGCCGCCGGCCGCGCCACCTGCGATGCCTCGGCCCGCCGCGCCCGCTATCGGCCCGGACACCGAGGAGATCCCGCTGACCAGGGTCCGGCGCCTGACCGCGCAACGACTGGCCCAGAGCGCCCAGCACGCCCCGCACTTCTACCTGACCCGAGTCGTGGACGCCGAACCCCTGCTGGCATTCCGCACCCAGGTCAACACCGACCTGGCCGACACCGCTATCCGGGTCAGCATCACCGACCTGCTGATCAAAGCCAGCGCCCAGGTCCTGGCCACCCACCCCGAGGTCAACTCCTCCTGGGACGAGACCCGACTGCTGCGCCACCACCACGTGCACGTCGGCATGGCGGTCGCCCTGGACGACGGGCTCATCGTCCCGGTCATCCACGACGCCGACCGCAAAACCCTGTCCCAGATCAGCCGCGAAACACACGACCTGGCCGACCGCGCCCGCGCCGGTCGCCTGTCCCTGGACGAGATCACCGGCGGCACGTTCACCATCAGCAACCTGGGCATGTACGGCATCGACCAGTTCACCGCCGTGATCAACCCGCCCGAGGCGGCCATCCTCGCCGTCGGCGCCGCGACCGCTACCCCCGTCATCCGCGGCGGCAACCCGGTCGCCGGCACCACGATGCACCTGACCTTGTCCATCGACCACCGCGTCCTCGACGGCGCCACCGCCGCCCAGTTCCTCGCCGCCCTCGTCACGCTCCTGGAACACCCCACCCGAATCGTGCTCTGAGCCCATGCCCGCCCCACCGACGGGTGATAAACCGAAAGGAGGTCCTGGTGACCAATCCGTTGACCGCCCTCACCGACGCCGGAGTGTCGATCTGGCTGGACGACCTCAGCCGCGCACGACTCACCAGCGGCAGCCTGGCCCGCCTGGTCGCCGAGGCGCATGTCGCCGGTGTCACCACCAACCCGACCATCTTCGCCAAAGCCATCACCGGCAGCGACACCTACACCGAGCAACTCGGGCAACTGGCCGCGCGTAGCGTCGATGTCGACACCGCGCTGCGCGAGATCACCACCTTCGACGTGCGGTGGGCCTGCGACGTGCTACGCCCGGTGTTCGACGCCACCGACGGCATGGACGGCCGGGTGTCCATCGAAGTCGATCCCCGCATCGCACACGACACCCAGCGCACCATCGCCGAAGCCACAGCACTGTGGTGGCTGGTGGACCGACCCAACCTGTTCGTCAAATCCCCGCCGCGAAACAGGGCCTGCCCGCGATCAGCGCCTGATGCGGCGCTGCTAACACAGGGAAGAGGACCACCATGACCATTGAGGAATGGAGGCCCGGCCGCCCGCGCGGGACTCATCGGCTGGCCGCTGACACATTGCAGGACTCGCGGCGTACCGTCGAGCGGATCTGGTCGCGAAACCGCTCAGCGGTCCAGGCACTCGACGCGACCCCGATCACTCGGGTGCCGCCCAGACGCTCGCGGCGTGCGAGCCGGTACACGCTGGGCAGCAATTTCCGACGAGCAAGGTCACCGGACGCCCCGAACAGCACCGACGCATCCCCCCACGTGACGGCGTCATCGCTTGTTCCACCTCCCGATCACTCACCGACGTCAAACACCCTGTGCACCTGGTCCTCGCCGATCCGTTGGCTGCCGCCGGCATCGGGGCGTCTCATCTCACCGGTTCCCACCTCGTCGTGGCCGCGCACCGACTGCTCACCGGGGAGAGCACCGTGCAGCCAGCGGCAGGCGGCGGCGAGCATGGCCGCGAACACCACCAGCCATACGGCCAGCGCCACCCACGCTTCGCCACCGCCCAGTGCGGCCAGCCAGCGCGTGCCGGTGGCGTGGCCGAGTTGGTCGCTGGCCACGCCGTACATGCCCACCGGGAACACCAGGCTCCACAGGCCAGTGTTGTAACGCAGCGGAACCCGCCGCACGAGATGCCGCCACACGCCCAGTGCCACCAGCAGCGGGATCAGCCAGCTACAGAACGACCACAACACCAGCGAGGCATCGGCGAGCAGACCGCGCGACAGGAGCGTGTCCGGCAGGTCGAGCAGTCGCGCGCCGGCCAGGATCGTGATCGCCGCAGCCCCCATGAACACCCAGTACGGCGGTACCAGTTCGGCCGCCGCGACCGGGCGCACCAGCAACCGGGCCAACCCGATACCGGCCAGCAACAGGTACAGCACCGACCCGATCGCCCAACACACCGCCCCCGCGACCGCCAGCACCGTGGCCACCGCTGTGGCCGGGCCGACCGAGGCGAGCGTGGCGGCGGCCACGGCGATGGACTGGGTGCCGACCACCCAGATGAACCAGGTGCCGTTGACCTGATCCAGGCTCGGATGCCGCCGCGGGTCGGCGATCAGCCCCAGCGGCACGCCATAACCCAACAGCAGCCAACCGAGCACACCCACGACCAGCAGCACGGCCGCCGGCCAGCGCCAACCGCCGAGAGCCAGCCGTGCGGCCAGCACGTTCGACGCGGCCACGAAGGTGAGGAACGCGAATCCACGCGGGCTGACCACATCGGCCAGCATCCGCCGCGGCCAGCGCACCAACCGCCATCCGGAAACCGCCACCAGCCCGACGTACCCGATCACCCCGATCGCCAGCAGCGCGTCCGACGCGAACGGCAGGCCGTCATCGGTCAGGGCGGCGGACACGATGCCGGTGGCCATGACGAACGCGAACACACCGGGATTGAGCTCGCGCAGCACCGACCGCCATTCCGCCGATCCCGGGCGGGACGCGTGTTGGGCTTGCCGGCCCACGACGGTGGCCTCGGCGCAGAGCGTCAGTCCGCCCGGCTCCCGCCTTGCCGATTGTGCGTGCCCAGCCACTCCGCCAGGACAGCGGCCTGGCTGTGCTGAAGGTCCCGCGTCGCGGTCAACAGGGTCAGATCCCGGGCACGGGAGAGGCAGCGCAGATGCTGCGCCAGCTCCTGGTGCCGTGGGTCCCGCAGTTCAGCGAGGTACCGACGGCGGAACTCGACGAACCGATCGGGGTCGTGCCCGTACCAGCGACGCAGCTCGGTGGACGGCGCCACCTCCCGCAGCCACTCGTCCAGATGCGCGTCTTGCTTGCGTACCCCGCGAGGCCAGACCCGGTCCACCAGCACTCGTACTCCGTCCGAACGTGCGGGTTGGTCATAAATCCTGCGACAGGCGATGTGCGTGTCCACGGCGAGCTCCTTCCCAACGCCGACAGGGAACTCCTACTCCCCCGAGTTTATACAATCCGACTTGTAATAAACTGGTCCGAGTGACGCAACACCCACGTCCAGTGTCTCCCCAGCGAAGGCGCCTGTCCATGCGACCGACACCGGAGGATCCCCGCTACCCCGCCAGCACCGCATCCCGCACCGCGACGATGGCCGGCCTGGAGGACGCGCTCGTCGCATGCCGAGCCTGCCCCCGACTGGTGGCCTGGCGCGAACAGGTCGGCGCAACGAGACGGGCCGCCTTCCGCGACTGGGACTACTGGGCGAAACCCGTCCCCGGCTTCGGACCCATCGACGCAACCCTGGCCATCATCGGCCTGGCCCCGGCCGCCCACGGCGGCAACCGCACCGGCCGGATCTTCACCGGCGACCCCTCCGGCGACGTGCTCTACGCCGCCCTGCACGCGGTCGGCCTGGCGTCCCAACCGACCGCGACCCACCGCGGCGACGGCCTGACCCTGCACGGGGTACGGATCACCGCTCCGGTGCACTGCGCACCCCCGGACAACCGCCCCACCACCGGCGAGCGCGACACCTGCCGACCCTGGTTCAATCGCGAACTGCAACTCCTGCGACCGACCCTGCGGGTGGCCGTGGTACTGGGCGGATTCGGTTGGCAGGCATCGCTACCCGCGCTCACCGCGGCCGGTTGGTCACTGCCCCGGCCCCGACCCGCGTTCGGCCACGGCGTCCACGTCCAGTTGACCGATCAGCGCACCGACCGCGTGTTGCACCTGCTCGGCTGCTACCACCCCAGCCAGCGCAACATCTCCACCCGAACCCTCACCGTCCCGATGCTGCACGACGTGCTGTGCCGCGCAGCCCGCCTCGCCCGGCGGTAATCGTCAGCCGGCCAGCAGCACGCCGAGGAACAGGGCGGCCAGTGCGCTGGCACCGGTGAGCGCACCGAACACCGCCAACCCGACAACGCTGCGGGCGCGGGCGTGCAGGAACGCGGTGATCCCGGAGACGGCGACGACCGCGAGCTTGACGATCAGCGTGGTGCGGTAGTGGCCGGTGTCCTTGTCGGCCTCGGCCAGGATGTTCCACACTCCGGTGGCCACCAGCACGGCAAAGGCCGGCCAGGCGACCTGGTTGTACCGCCGAGCCGCGGTCGCGGTGATCCCGGCGCCGAGTCCGCGCAGCGCGGGTACCAGCGCGGCCAGCGTGAGCTGTCCGCCCACCCATATCGTGGCCGCCACCACGTGCAGGAACAGGCGCACGGTGGTCCAGGAGACTGCGAGCATCGGCGTTGATCACCTTCCGGATGGCCCAATCACGTGGGACCTCGGTCCCTGCCGAAGTCTGTCGATCGCACCGTACTCTAGAGTTGTTTATACAAGTGTGTTAGTGAAAACCTTGGGTGGTTGATGGGTTGAGTGAGCATGAATCGGTCTCGGTGTCGGCCTACCGGCGCCTGCCGCCGACCGAGCGAGCCTCGCCACGTCGCCACCGGCATGCCGTTGCCGCCGGTCTGATCGCGGGTTATCTCCTCGCGGCCACAGGTGTGACAGCGGCGCACGGCCTGGTGGCCATGCCGGAATGGCTCGCGTTGCATCTGCTCGTACTCGGCGCGGCCAGCCACGCGGTACTGGTGTACAGCAGGCATTTCGCACAGGCTCTACTGCACGCCCGACCCGGAACCGAGTGGCCGGCCAACGCGCGGCTGGTCGGGTTCAACCTCGGCGCGATCGCGGTCGTGACCGGCATGTCGACCCGGCTGAGCTGGCTGGCGGTGACCGGGGCGGGGGTGGTGGTCGTCGCGGTGCTCGCGCACACCGTGAGCTTGGTGGCCATGGCGCGGGCCGCGCGCCTGTCCGGACGGCTGCGGGTCGTGGTCTGGTACTACGTCGCCGCCGGCGTGTGCCTGCTCGGCGGCGGCACGCTCGGCGGCCTACTGGCCGGCGGCGCGATGCGCACACCGGGCTGGGAGCAGGCGGTGCGGCTGGCGCACGCGCACCTGAACCTGCTGGGCTGGCTCGGCCTGGTCGTCGTCGGCACCCTGTTCATGCTCTGGCCTGCGGTGCTGCGCACCCGCATGGCCGACACCGCACCGCGCACCGCCCGCCGAGTCCTGGCGATCACCGTGACCAGCCTGACGGTCGCGGTTGCCGGCGCGCTGTGCACCGGGTGGGCGGCAGGCTGGCACTGGCTGGCCGCCGCGGGCATGGCCGGTTACCTCGTCGGTGTCGGGTACGCGTTGGGCCCTGCCGTGAGGGAGATGCGGGTCAAGCCGCCCCGTTCGGCCGCGCCGATAGCGCTCCTGGCCGGCAACGGCTGGCTGCTCGCCGCCCTGACTCTCGACATCGTCGGTCTCGCTCTGGGCGGCACGACCGCCGACGACCTGCTCGGCCGGCTGCTGGTGCCGATGCTCGGCATCGGGGTGGTCGCCCAGATCCTGACCGGCGCGCTGACCTTCCTCATTCCGGTGACCGTGGGCGGCGGCCCGGTCGGCAACCGCCGGCTGACCGAGGTACTGGAGTACGCCTGGCTGCCTCGCGCCGTACTGGGTAACCTCGGCACGCTCCTGCTCGCCCTCCCGATCGCGGATGGCCCGCGAGTCCTGGCGTGGGTCCTGGTTCTGATCGGCTTCGGCTCGTTCCCAGCTCTGGTGGTCACGGCCCTGGTGGCGGCGCATCGCCCCGCCGACACCATGGCCGACCAGTTGACGCGCCGCCCTGTGCGGCGACTGGCCGGCCACGAGGTCCTGGCCATCGGGTGCGTCGCAGCCGTGCTGGCGGTGCTCGTCCTGGTCACCACCGGCACCTGGCCCGGCCACCCCACCAGTTCACCGGCCGTGACCGCGACGTCCGGGACACCGGTAGCGGTCAGCCTGGACGAATTCGCGATCACTCCGGCCACGATCACCGTCACACCGGGCACGGACCTGGTGCTGACCGTGCGCAACACCGGCCGGATGAACCACGACCTGGAACTCGACGGGCAGCACGGCACCGGAATGCTGGCCCCCGGCCAGCAACAGACCGTCGACTTCGGCGCGATCACCCACGACGAGCAGGCGTGGTGCACCGTGCCCGGCCACCGCGAAGCCGGCATGACGCTCAGCATCCGCACCACCACGGTGGCGCAGCGGGATCAGTCCATGGTCGGGATGGGCATGAACACCGGCCCACCGCCGGCCTGGCGGCCCTACGACCCGACCCTGCATCCCGCACCCGGCAGCGCGACCCATGACGTGACACTGCGCATCCAACCAACCGCCATCGGCGTCGCACCCGGTGTGCGACAACAGGTATGGAACTACAACGGCACCGTGCCCGGACCGGTGCTACACAGCCGCGTGTGAGGCGTCCGGTGATCACCGAACGCCTCACACTCGCGTCACGACCCAGACCCCCGAGGAGTGCACGATGTTGCCAGGCAGCCGACCACTACTGAACTTCCCGCTGTTCGCCGGACTGTCCGCCGAGCACCAGACCCTGATCGCCGAGACCGGCCGCACGGTCGAACTGGCCAAACGCCAGCACTTGTTCGTTCAGGACACACCAGCCAGGGGCTGCTGGCTGATCCACCGCGGTCGCGTCTCCATCGAGACTCTGGTACCCGGTCATGGGGCCCTACCCATCGAGGCACTCGGGCCCAACGAGCTCGTCGGCTGGTCCTGGTGCGTTCCGCCTTATCGCTGGCAGTTCAGCGCGATGGCCCTCTCCGAGGTCACCGCCATCGAGCTCGACACCGACCTGCTGCGCAGCACAGCGAAGGAGAATCCGGCATTCGGCTACGCCCTGTCGCAGCAGATGCTGGCCGGCGTCGCGCAGCGGCTGCGGCACACCAGGGCGCGGCTGGTTGACATCGCGCGCATCGCACGCGGTTGCTGACGTACAGGACTCACGCTCAGCGGTGTCCAGCCACGCATGCGGTGGTCATCGACCATGGACCAGCCCAGCCCAGCCCGGCCAGGACCGAAGGCCCTCGTGTGCGGGATCGCGAGGTTCCCGGCAGGTTCCATGGGCCCGAAGATCGACGCGGTGTGCCGATTCGCCGAGCTCACCGGCGACTTCGCCGCGATCGGGGCGCTGGAGGACATCCCGGCGATACTGCGCGGCGATACCGGCACCATCATCTCCGCCGACGGCCGGTTCGACGGAGCCTGAGCCCGTCTGCCCCGACAAGAATCAGACAGTTCCAGGATGCCCGCGTCCTCGCGCACCCACGGAGCCGTTGCTGTTCCTCCGATGCCGTACGTAGTCACCGCGCCTGCCGTGCGGTAGTTCGGTGAGTTGACGGCAGAGGCGGTCACACACCTCGTCGAGGGAAGCCCGAAGATTGGCCTCGGCGGCATGGGCCTGCAATACATGACCGCCCACGGTCAGCGACGCACGAACGACCACAACGTGCGCGTGAGCGGCGTCCCGTCGCCTCGCCACCGTGGCGTCCATCGTCGTGATCGGTCCGGGGGCGTACTTGGCCAACGAGCTGAGCCGCACGCGGACGTAGTCCAGTGCATCGACCGCCACACCGGGAGCGAGCCGCACCGACACAGCAGGTGGCGCGACAGCGGTGTCGTCGTCATGATCAGTGGTCACGGCTCCAGGGTGCGTGTGCCGGTGGGTAGCGGTCAGGGACGATGGTCCCGTGGCACAGGGACATCGGTCGTCAGCATCGGACGGCCCACCCGCAACATCGCCAGCGGCACACCGTCCAGGCCGAGTTGGTCGATCGCCGCGGCCCGGACCTCAGGCAGGTGCCATGGTTGTGTCACGACCGACGCGACGAGGCCCCGGGCGATGGCGGTCAGCCAGGCCCGCTGCATCGCCGCACCGGCACGAAGGTGGCCGTGCCGGGTGTCCGCGGTGGTCAACACGAACGGCAGGCATTCCCGGCTCAGCCGCTCGGCGAGGGTTGTAGCGATCGGGTAGATGGGTGTCCGCGCCGACGAGACCGGACCACGGCATGGTCGAACCGGAGGGCACCGGTGTCGCGAACTCCGGCAGCCATGAGGCGAGTTCACGTTGGTAGGCGCGATCCTCCCGGAACACCGAACCCGCGTAGCCGACCAGGTCGGCCAGGACAGCGCAGTCGTCTCGCCGGACGACAGGGACGGTCGACGAGTCAGGTCGTGGTGGGACGTGCCACCAGGACGGGACACGGGGCGTGACAGACCAGCGCCTGGCTGGTCGAGCCGAGCAGCATGCCGGTGAATCCGCCCCGGCCGCGGCTGCCCACGACCAATAGCTGGGCGTCGGCTGCTTCCTGCAGCAGACAGCGCACTGGCCGGTCCCTGGTCACCACACGCCGGACCGTGACGTCCGGATACTTCTCCTGCCAGCCGGCCAGCCGCTCGGCCAGCTTCTCCGCCTCACGGGTCTCGATGACCCCCCAGTCGGCGATGAACGCGTGCGCGGCGGCGAAGGACCCATCTGACGCGTAGTCGTTCCACGTGTGCACGGCGACCAGTTCGGCACCCCGCAGGGACGCCTCCTCGAACGCGACCGCGACGGCGGTTTCGCTCGCCGGCGAACCGTCGACGCCGACCACCACAGGTCCACTGGACGGCGGCTGATCCTCGCCCCGAACCACAGCGACGGGGCAGTGCCCGTGTGCCGCGAGCGCCACGGCCGTGGAACCGATCAACATGCCGGTGAAGCCACCCAGGCCCCGAGAACCAAGCACCATGAGCCGCGCCGGCTCGGACGCGGCGATCAACGTCGGAATGGGTGGTCCGGTGAGCACCACCGTGTCGAGGTCCAGTTCCGGCCTACCGTCGAGGACCGCGGACCTCAGTTCGGTCAGTAGCCGACGACCCTCATCTCGCAGTCCCGCCACGAAGTCCATGCTCAGTCCCACGCCGCCCGGATAGCCGGGCATCGGCATGTGCGCGACGAAGACCAGCCGCAGCGGCACCCTTCGCCGCACGGCCTCGTCCGCAGCCCACAACGCGGCGTGCCGCGCGGAGTCCGATCCGTCCACGCCGGCCACGATCGGCCTGCCGACAACGTCGCTACTCATGACCTTTTCCTTCCTTGGTAAGTGAAATCCACTCGTGGCCGGATACGGTTGGAGCCTCGTGGGACAGCAGGTGCCGAACATCGGTGGTGATGGCCTGGTAGTCGTGCCCGATCACGCGCACGAGATCGCGGCGGGTGACGACGCCGATCACGCGGTAGCCGTCCACCACGGGCATGCTGCGAATACCGCGGTCCAACATCGTGGTGGTCACGTCGACGACATCCGCGGTGGCAGAAACCGCGGTCACGGGTGATGTCATCACATCGGCCACCAGCATTCCCGGTCGATCGACGGTGTCGCCGTCTTGGTGCCGGTTGCGCGCGTCGACGGGTAGGCGATCCCGGATGACGTCGGCTTCCGTGATGATCCCAACCAGGCGATCGCCGTCCACCACCGGTAACGCGGTGAAACCATGCGATGCCAGCACCGCGGCCACCTCCTTGACAGTGGTGCCAGGGGTCGCCGCGATGACCGGCGTGCTCATGACGTCACGGGCTCGCATCGTCCTCCTCCTTTCTCTGTTGTTCCGTCTTCGCATGTGCGGTAACGGCCGCGCCTACAGCAGTGGCCCGAGTCCGTAGCTCAACGGCTCCGGCGCACCGACCCGGACCGGCTCGTGCACCACCTCCGCGGCAGGCTCGGCGAGCCTGCTGGGAATGACCACGACGGGACAGAACGCGTGGCGTACGCAGTATTGGGCGACGGTGCCCAGCACGGCCTCGAACAACTGGCCGTGGCCATGGCTGCCGATCACCAGCAACTGTGCTTCGGCAGACGCGGAGCACAGGACCTCCGGCGGGCTGCCATGCACCGCTTCGGCGGTGAGGCGTGGATTGTCATGTTCACCCAGCACCGCGCGGACCGTGTCCCCCAGCGGCCGCAGGTGCTCCGGACCGGGCCGCGCGGCCAGAGCGTTCGCCAGGCCGACCGTCGTGGGCCTACCCGCCGCGATCGGCGCGGTGTGGGCAACCAGTAGCGCTCGCACACCGCAGTCACGCCGCTCGGCCTCAGCCAGCGCCCAACGCAGTGCCTCCCGGCCGAACCGACTGCCGTCGATGCCCACCACGATCGGTGTGTTCGTCTGCATCGTGTCCATCACGTCGCTCCGTTCATCGCCAAGTAGTTGGTTGTCTGTCGTGCGATCTCCAGGCCCTCCTGCGCGGTCACCACCAGTACGTCCACCGGCGCCGCGACCGGACTCACCAACCGATCGCCGGTGCCCCGCACACGATCTGGATCGACGGTGACGCCGAGCAGTTCAAGGCCCTCGACCAGTTCTGCGATCAGATCGGGCTGGTGTTCGGCCACTCCCCCGGTCAGCACCAGTGCGTCGACACGGTCCAGCGAGATGGCCACCGCTCCGATCTCCCGGCGCAACCGGTGCAGGTACACCTGAACGGCCAGTTCCGCGTCCGAGTCGCCCGCGGTCCGTGCCGCGAGGACGTCGCGCATGTCGCCGTTGGTGCCGGTCAGTCCCGCGAGCCCGGAACCGTGCTCCAGTGCCTGTTCCAGGCCTTTCACGTCGGTGGCCTCGGTGCGCAGCAGGTAGATCAGGAGGCCAGGGTCCACCGAACCGGACCGGGTGGACATGGCCGCGCCTTCCAACGGCGTGAATCCCATCGAGGTGTCCACACTGTGACCGTCCCGGATGGCAGTCACCGACACGCCCGAGCCGATGTGACAGCACACCAGGCACATGGCGTCGGCTTCTCTGTGCAGAAGTTCCGAGCTGCGCCGCAAGGCGTGAGCACAGGACAGTCCGTGGAAGCCGTAGCGGCGCAGGCCGTACTTCGCGGCCCACGCCTTCGGCAGCGCGTAGCGGGTGGCCGGCTCGGGCATGTGGGCATGGAAGGCCGTGTCGAAACAGGCGACGACCGGCGCCGCTACCGTGGCGGTGGCGAGCGCCGCCAGTTCGAGGGACAGGGGTTGGTGCAGCGGCGCCAGATCGACCAGGCCGGCCAGTCGTGCGGTCTCTTCGGTGTCCAGGAGTGTCGCGCTGGACCGGTCGCCGCCGTGCACGAACCGCACGCCCACCGCGTCGACCGGCTGCCAGCGCATGGCCAGTTCCGTGAGCGGGCCACGCGTCTGCTCGGCGGTTGCCGTGTCCACGCCCACCGACGACAGTTCCACGCCGTCCGCCACGATCGCCAGCTTCACGCTGGACGAGCCGGGATTCACGGTGAGCACTCGCATCGCCGGCCACCTTTCCTTCACTGGTGATGTCACGATGCGCGTTGTGGTCGTGTGATGGGCAGTGGCGAGCGTCATCACCCGTGAGGACCTTCGCCATGGCGTGGTGGACCAGCGTGCGAGATCAGTCGTCCGGTCGGCCTGAGGGTTCGTCAGCGTCGGTGTCCTCGGAAGACTCGGCCTGCTGCTTCGCCTCGGTGGATGCTTGGTGTCGTCGCGGCGATGGCCTGGGCGAGTGCCTCGGCTCTACCCGCCAGGAAGTCGGTTGCCAGGCGTTCGATGTCATCCAGCAATCTGCCGTTCAGCACAGTATCCCGGAACCGTTCGGCCTGCCGGAAGTTGTCGGTCCACCGAGTCCACAAGGCGTCCCGGCCGCCCTGTGCGGCAATGCGCGGGCTCCTCGTCGCCGACGCGTGGAAACCGGCCATCAGCCTGGCGATACGGGTGATGTCCTCCTGTAGTGGTTGGCCACGCGAACCATCGTCGCGAGCCGCCGGGACGCCGGCATCCGTCGCATCACGACGAGGTGATCACACAGCGATCCATCCACTCCGGACACGTCGGCCACGCCGAGATAGACATCCGACGCGAGCCGCCGGTTGAGCTCCACCTCGCGGTCGCAGGCGGCCAACCGACGTTCCCGGGTGGTGAAGTCGAGAAAGCCCATGTTCACCGGCTTCTTCAACTTGTAGGCCCGGTCGCCGATCAGGAACACCGCGCCGGTGTGGGTCTCTCGTACTGCGATGCC
>DASUJK010000160.1:0-30216 GCA_036279295.1 Pseudonocardiaceae bacterium
AGCCGACCGACGACGAGGTGGCCCCGCTCGACACCGGCGACGACTGGTCGGCCGAGGTGGCCGAAATCCGCCACCGGGAACGACTCGCCCAACGAATGGGCGGGCAGGCGAAGGTGGCCAGGCAGCACGCCGAGGGCAGGCTGACCGCGCGGGAGCGGATCGAGGCACTGGCCGATCCGGGCAGTTTCCGCGAGATCGGAGCGCTGACCGGCTTCGCCGAGTACGCCCAGGACGGCGCCATGACCTCGGTGCTGCCGGCCAACTTCGTCACCGGGACGGCCACCATCGACGGCCGCCGGGTGGTGCTCGGCGTGGACGACTTCACCGTCCGGGGCGGCTCGGGTGACGCCGCGATCCACGCCAAGCAGGTCTACTCCGAGCAGTACGCCCGTGAGTCGCGGTCGCCGCTGGTCCGAGTGCTGGACGGGGCCAGTGGTGGTGGCAGCGTGAAGATGGCCGAGGAGGCCGGTTTCACCTATGTGCCGGTCAATCCGGCGTGGGACGCCGTGGTCGACAACCTGTCGCTGGTGCCGGTCGTGGCGGTGTGCGCGGGGCCGACGGTCGGTCTCGGCGCCGCGCGGCTGGTCATGTCGCACCTGTCGGTCCTGGTCACCGGTGTCGGCCAGCTGTTCACGGCGGGCCCACCGGTGGTCCGCGGCGCCACCGGCGAGGACCTGACGAAGGAGCAGTTGGGCGGCGCAGCCGTGCATCGCCGCAACGGAGCGGTCGAGCGGTTCGTGGCCAGTGAGCAGGACGCGTTCGACGTGGTCCGGGCCTTCCTCTCCTACCTGCCGCGCAGCGTGTTCGAGACTCCCCCGGTCGCGGTGTGCGACGATGATCCGGCCCGTCGGGACGACGGCCTGCTCGGCGCGATCCCCCGCAATCCGCGTGAGCCGTACCGGATCGAGCCGATCCTGGCCGCGATCTTCGACGCCGGATCGGTGTTCCGCCACACCGACTACGGCGATGCCACCGTCACGGCGTTGGCCAGGCTGGCCGGGCATCCCGTCGGCGTCGTCGCGACCGACCCGACCAGGGGGGCCACGATGTCGGCGGTCGGCGCGCAGGCGATCACCCGGCTGGTGGACCTGTGTGAGACGTTCCACCTACCGATCATCAGCCTCACCGACCAGGCCGGGATGACGATCGGGCTGGCCGCCGAGCAGCGCGGCACCATCCGGCACGGCGCCCGCGCGATCACCGCCATCTACCAGGCACGCGTCCCGCAGGCCGAGCTGATCCTGCGGCGGGTGTACGGCGTCGGTGGGGCCGGCATCGTGAACCGGCACCGGGCGGTGCGCAGTTGGGCCTGGCCGTCCGGCGACTGGGGCTCACTGCCGGTGCAGGGCGGCATCGAAGCGGCGTTCCGCGCGCGGCTGGACCAGGCCGAGGACCGGGCGGCGGAGATCGAGCGAATCCGGGCCAGGCTGTCCGCGATCACGTCGCCGTTCCGCACGGCTGAGCACTTCGGTGTGCGGGATCTCATCGACCCGGCCGACAGCAGGCCGCTGCTGTGTGAGTGGGTGGTGGACGCCTACCGCGTGCTGCCCGAGCTGACCGGACGACCGTCATTCGGCACCCGGCCGTAGGAATCTTGGCCGATCCGGCTCGGTTGCACTGTTGTGTGAGCAAACTCCTCGCCCCCGTGACCGTGCGCGACCTGACTGCCCGCAATCGCATCTGGGTGTCACCGATGTGCCAGTACTCGTCCACCGACGGCCTGCCGAACGACTGGCACCTCATGCACCTCGGCCAGTTCGCGGCCGGTGGCGCCGGTCTGGTGATGACCGAGGCCAGCGCTGTCGTGCCGGAGGGCCGGATCAGCCCGCAGGATGCCGGGATCTGGAACGACGAGCAGGCCATGGCGTGGCGACGGGTGACCGACTTCGTGCATGCGCAGGGCGCCGCCACGGCCATGCAGCTCGCGCACGCCGGTCGGAAGGCGTCGACCCGCAGGCCGTGGGACGGCGGTGGCACCGTGCCGGCGCAGGACGGCGGCTGGCAGAGCGTCGGGCCGACCACGGCGCCGTTCGGCGACCACGCGGCACCGAGAGCACTGACCGATGACGAGATCACTGCTCTCCCAATGGCATTCGCCGCCGCGGCACGGCGTGCGGTCGGTGCCGGATTCGACGCTGTCGAGCTGCACTTCGCGCACGGCTACCTGGTCCACCAGTTCTACTCGCCGCTGTCCAACGTCCGCGACGGACGCTACGGCGGTGACTTCGACGGCCGGGTCCGGCTTGCGCTGGAGATCGCCGCGGCGGTCCGCGCCGAGTTGGGCAACGACCGCCCGCTGTTCGCCAGGCTGTCGGCCAGTGACTGGACCGATGGCGGCTGGACGATCGACGACTCGGTTCGGCTGGCCAGGCTGCTGGCCGAACGCGGTGTCGACCTGATCGATGCCTCGTCGGGTGGCAACGTGCCGGATGCCGACATTCCGGTCGGACCCGGCTACCAGGTGCCGTTCGCGGCGCAGATCCGGGCGCAGGCCGACGTTCCGACCGGCGCGGTCGGCATGATCACCACGGCCGATCAGGCGGAACGCATCATCGCGGGCGGCGAGGCCGACGTGGTGTTCCTGGCTCGGGCGCTGCTACGCGACCCGCACTGGGCGCTGCGGGCGGCGCACGAACTCGACGCCGATGTGGACTGGGTGGACCAGTACGTGCGTGCCAAAAGCTGGCACTGAGCGCAACCCTTGGGGGTCTCGGCAACGGCGATACACAGGTAACCTGGCCATCGTGAGCATGCGACGAAGCACGTTCGAATCCTTTGATGGCACCGAGATCGCCTATTACCAGTGGGGCGAGGACAACACCGGCGGGCCGCCGGTGATCCTGCACCACGGCTTCGCGGCGAACGCCCTTGCGAACTGGGTGACACCAGGTGTCGTCGACGGGCTGACCGACGCGGGTCACCACGTGGTCGGCATCGACGCCAGAGGACACGGCACATCGGGCAAGTCGGCCGATCCGGCCCGCTACGGCGACACGAAGATGAGCCGGGACCTGATCGGGCTGATCGACGTGCTCGGCGCCGACCGCGTGTATCTGGCCGGCTATTCGATGGGTGGTGTGGTCTCGCTCGTCACGGCCTGCCAGGACAAGCGGGTCGAGCGGCTGATCGTCGGGGGCATCGGTGGCCGCGTGGTCCAGCCCGACGCACCCGGTGGCCGCCCGGCCGCTGACGTGATGGTCAAGGCCCTGCTCGCCGAGGACCCGAACACGGTGCCGGTGGCCGGTCGGGGCCTGCGTGCGCTGGTCGACCGGGTCGGCGCCGACCGGCCGTCACTGGCCGCCATCGCGCAGGCCACCCGTGGGGACGCCATCGCCGTGCGGGACATCACGGCGGCCACGCTGGTACTGGTCGGTGAAGACGACACGGTCGCCAGCAACCCTCAGGCGCTGGCGACCGCGATCGGTGACGGTGCGCAGTTGAAGCTGGTGTCCGGTGATCACCTCGGTGCCCTGCGGGACCCGCGCTTCACATCGTCCATTGTGGAGTTCTTCGCCTAGTGCCCCGCGCGGGACACTAGCTCACATGCTGCTGTACAGGCGCTGCCAGTTCTCCCTGCTGGTCAGTTCGGGCAGCGCCTTGCGGTAGGCGGCGGCAGCGGCGGGCCCCTGCCGGTACAGCTTGGTCAGCGACGCGACACCCTGCATGCCGAGCCTGCGCAGGTTGTCCTTGTCCAGCCTGCGAACCCGGACGCCTTCCTGGGACGCGTCGGTGACCACCGTGGTGGCGAAGCGCGACACGTGCCACCAGAACGCGCTGCCGGCCGGGATCGACGCGGTGCCCTCGATGTTGCCGCCGAGCTGCTTGAGCAGCCGGAGGAACACCAGCGGACGGCGCACCAGCGGCGGCGTGCCGCTGGCGGTCAGCGGAGCGTCGCTGAAGTCGATGCCGGGCACGTCAGCGGCCGGGTGCCGGACGGTCTCCGGGTACTCGGCACGCAGCTTGCGGATGTCGGCAGCCGCCTGCATGCCGCCGTCGTGCAGGAAGTCCGGGCCCGCCAGGAAGTCGTCGACCGCCTTGATCAGCGTGGCGGCCAGGCCGTACTGCATGGAGACCAGGTAGCGCACCAGCTGGTGCAGCAGGCCGACGCAGATCCGGCTCTGGTCGAAGTCACTGTGCAGGGCCGACGTGATCAGCGAGTTGCGCAGGTTGAAGTACCGGTGCCAGTCGTCCCAGTCCTTCCAGTCGAAGTCCAGGTGCCACACACCGGCGCCGGGCAGCGTCACGGTCGCGTAGCCGCGCTCGCGGGCGCGGTAGCCGTACTCGATGTCGTCCCACTGGAAGAACGCGGGCAGCGGGTAGCCGACGTTGCGGACCACCTCGGACGGGATCAGGCACGCCCACCAGCCGTTGTAGCCCGCCTCGACCCTGGCTTCCTGCTGGAACTGGGTCCGCTTGAGCAGCCGTTCCTTGGCGTTCTTGGGCGGCTCGGCTTCCTTCATCTCCTCGTCGTCCACCACGTCGGCGTTCGCGAGGGACTTGATGACGACCTCGCCTGCGGCCAGCGTGCTCAGGTCGGCGGTCTCGGCGCCGACGTGCAGCCGGTCCGGGTGCAGCAGCCGCAGCATCTGGCCACCGACGATGACCGGCTTGCGGGTGTGCTGCTCGAACGCGCTCAAGCGGAAGATGACATCGGGCTCCAGCCAGATGTCGTCGTCCAGGAACAGGACGTTGACGTGCTCACCGTGGTTCTCGCTGGCCTCGCGCAGCCCTCGGCTGTAGCCGCCGGAACCGCCCAGGTTGGGCTGCCGGATGTAGGTCAATTTGCCGGCCAGCGCCTTGACCACGCCCGCGAAGTCCGGGCTGGCCTCGACCGGGTCGGTGCCCTGGTCCACCAGGTACACGGCGGCCAGCAGGTCCAGCGCCTCCTGGTCGCGGGACAGGCTGGTCAGCGTCGAGATGCAGTAGTTGACCCGGTTGAACGACGGCATGGCGACCGCGGTCGGCCGCTCGTGCTCGGGCGCCACGACCATCCACCGTGCGTGCTCGACGGTCAGCTCGCCCCGCGCGGTCCGCAGGTCCAGCCACATCGCGCCACCGTCGACGAACCGGTCCAGCGCCAGGTCGACCTCGACCTCGCGGGCCTTGTCGTCCTTGGCGGTGATGGCGTGCAGCACCCGCTCCTTGCCCTCCGGGTCGGAGGCCATCAGGCGCAGCTCACCGCTCCCGGAAACACGTGCCTGCCACCTGATTCCCGGCACCTCGGTCCACCGTTGCCAGTAGCTGGCCGGAAAGCGCCCGAAGTAGGCGTTCGAGGTGACCGAGGAGTGCTCCTGCACGGTGATGCTGTCGCGCTCCCTGGCGACGGTGCCTTCCAGGATCCTGACGTACAAGTCGTCCGGCGCTTCCGGAACCGGCGCCGCGAACAGCATTCGCTGCGCGACAATGCGTTCAGGTTGCCCGGCCATTCAAACCTCCTGAGAGATCCTGCAATTTCGCACCGCTTCGGTTCAAACAGTGTGTCAGACCGGCTGAGGAGCGACCGGCCTGGTGGGCCGCACGCGCCCGGCCTGCACATACACTCGTCAGGGTGAAGCATCCGGCACTGGACGGCGGCCCGGTCTATGTCGACCACAACGCCACCACCCCCATCGACACGGCCGTCACCGAGGCGATGCTGCCCTATCTGACCAGCGGCTTCGGCAATCCGGGCAGCGACCACCACTATGGTGCCGGCCCACGTGCCGCGCTGGCCGAGGCTCGTGTGCGAGTGGCGGCGCTGATCGGCGGTTCGGCCGGTCAGGTGGTGTTCACCGGGTCCGGGTCCGAAGCCGACAACCTGGCGATCCGTGGCGCCGTGCTGGCCGCGCCGCCCGACCGCAGGCACGTGGTCACGCAGTGCACGGAACACCCCGCCGTACTGGAGACGTGCAAGGCCATGCACAGGTTGCACGGCGTGCGCCTCACGGTGCTCCCGGTCTCCCCGGACGGCGTGGTCGATCCGGCCGAGTTGGCCGTCGCGGTGGGTGCGGACACCGCGCTGGTGTCGGTGATGGCGGCCAACAACGAGACCGGCGCGATCCAGCCGATCGCCGAGCTGGCCGCGATCGCGCACCGGCACGGCGCACTGTTCCACTGCGACGCGGCGCAGGCGGTCGGCAAGATCCCGATCGACGTCGATACGTCCGGTGTGGACCTGCTGACCGTGGTGGGCCACAAGATGTACGCACCGAAGGGCATCGGCGCGCTGTGGGTGCGCGCGGGCGTCACGCTGGAGCCGCTGGTGTACGGCGGTGGCCAGGAGTTCGGCCTGCGGGCCGGCACCGAGAACGTCGCACTCGCCGTCGGGTTGGGCACGGCCGCCCGGCTGGCTGCGGCCGCGTTGGCCGACGGTGAGCCGGACCGCGTCCGTGCGCTGCGGGATCGGTTGCATCGTGGTTTGGAGCACGCCCTGTCCGATCGGGTGCGGCTGAACGGGCCGGTCGAGCCGCGGCTGCCCAACACGCTGAACGTGAGCGTGGCCGGCGTGGTCGGGCACGAGTTGCTCGCGGCGCTGCCCGGGCTGGCCGCGTCCACCGGCTCGGCGTGTCACAGCGGCTCACACGAACCGTCGCCGGTGCTCACCGCGATGGGCCACGACGCCGAGCGCGGCCTGTCCGCACTGCGGCTGTCACTGGGCCGATGGAACACCACCGCCGATGTCGACCGGGTGGTCGAACTGATCGCGACCGCCTGCCGGTCAGCCAACGTGCACCGGTAACGCCGCCAGCCGCCACGTCGCCGGATCGGGCACTCGGACCACGTCCTCCTGAGCGAGTGCCAGGTCGGGAAAACGGCTCAACAGTGCGGTAAGCGCGGTCTCGGTCTGCACTCTGGCCAGTGCTGCGCCGAGGCAGAAGTGCGGTCCGTGGGCGAAGCTCAGGTGGCTGCCCGTTCGGCTGAGATCCAGCCGGTCGGGATCGGTGAACACGCGTGGGTCCCGATTGGCGGCCGCGATCACGACCGTGACGGGCTCGCCCCCGGCGATGAGCACGCCGTCGATCGCTACGTCCTCCGTCGCGTAGCGGGGAATGGTCAGCAGCTGCGGTCCACACCACCGCGCCAGCTCGTCGACGGCGTTCGGCATCAGGTCGGGGTCGGCCCGGAGGGCGGCCAGTTGCTCGGGGTGGGTGAGCAGGGCGTGCACCGCGTTCGCGATGAGTGCGGTCGGCGTCTGCCCGGCGAGCACCAGGTGCCAGACCAGGGTGACCAGTTCGGCGTCCTCGGTGTGCAGCAGGTCCGAGACCAGGTCGTCCGCGGGCTCCGCCCTGTGGTGCGCGACTACCGCCCGTGCGCCGGCGATGATGTTCGGGATCGCGTCGGCGAATGCCTGGCCGTGACCTGCGGCGACCGCTGCGCCGTACTCCCGCCACCTGGGCCGGTCGGCCACCGGGATGCCGACCAGCTCGCAGATGACCTCCATCGGCAGCGGCCGGACGAAATGCGCTACCAGATCCACCGGTCGTGCAGGAGGTAGGGCGTCGAGCAGCGTGTGCACGATCCCCTGGATGCGTGGCCGGAACTCGTCGGCTCGGCGCGTGGTGAACGCCGGCGCGACCAGCCTGCGCAGCCGGGCGTGTTCCGGGCCGTCCATCTCCTGCATGGTCCGCAGGTACGGCACACAGTCGGCCGGCACGTCCGGCCGCTGGTAGCTGTTCGCGTTCAGCTCGAACCGGGGATCGGCGAGCACCGCCCTGCCCTCGGCGTGCCGGGTGATCGCCCACATCGGGCCGAAGCCGGGCGCCCGCAGCCGGGCCACGGGTGCTTGCTCCCTGGCCGAGCCGTAGACCGCGTGGGGGTCGCGCAGCAGGTCAGGGTTGGTCAGGTCGATCTCCGGCACAGTTCGCATGATTTCATCATATGATCTCATCATCTGAATGTTCAAGGTATCTTGACGCGGGTGAGCAGGCTCAGCAGGGCGCAGGCACAGGAGCTCAACCGCGCCCGGGTGTTGGCGGCGGCCAGGGACGAGTTCGCCGAGCACGGCTTCCGGAACGCGAAGATCGACGCCATCGCCGAGCGGGCCGAGCTGACCCGGGGTGCGGTCTACTCCAACTTCCCCGGCAAACGTGCGCTGTACTTCGCGGTTCTCGCCGACCTCGCCGAACACGCACCGCAGCCGGACACCCAGTGGCGCGGCGAGACCGCCCGGGAAGCACTCGGCGCGTTCGCGCTCGCCTGGCTGGCCAGGCCACCGGACGGCATGGGCCTGCACGACGAGGTGCTGACCGGGCTCCAGCGGCCGTACACACAGTTGCTGAAGCTGAACGCGCTCCTGCTCGCGCTGGCCCTGGAACGGCTGGCCCCACCCGAGGTGACACCGGGTGCGCCACCACGACGGCTGGGACGGCTGGCCGAATCCGTACTGACCACCCTGCACGGCGCCCGCCAACTGGCGGCTACGGCACCCGGGTTCGTGGAGCCCTTCGACGTGGTGAGTGCCTGCGAGCGGCTGGCCGGGCTGGAGCTGAACGACTTCTGGGCGCCACCGACCACCGCTCCCCCGCAGCCTGCCGACGAGCCATGGTCCCCACCGAAAGCTGTCGACGCCGTCCGCAACCAACCGGCCCGGCTGGACGGTGACGGCGTGCTGGTCGTGGTCGGGCCGCACCGGCTGGGCGCGATCGAGGACGCGGTGCGGAGCGGTTCACAGGTGACCGCCGTGCTGGTCACCAGCGATGTCGACGAGCTCGCGCCACTGGCCAGGCTCACCGTCGCGGAGCTGTGCGGCTGCCTGCGCCAGGCGTTCCCCCGGTCGGCGTGGCCGGATCTACAGCTCGTGCACGACGAGTCCGGCGCGCTGGCGGCAGCGGCCGGGGTGCCCACGGTCAGCGATGACACCGAGGTGGTCGTGCGGATCGAGAACGGCCGGATGGTCGGCGCCACGCTGCCCGCTTACTCCTCACCCGGGCGATACGCGGCCCGGTAACGCTCGGCCTCGGCAGCGTGCGTCGCGTCGTAGGCGGCGCGGCGGACGACCGATCCGTACTCCCGCGGATAACCGTGCTTGGCCAGCCTGCTGTCCACGCCCTCCACCGAGTAGGACCACGAGTAACGCAGGTTCACCAGCAGCCCGAGCACGATCGAGCCCAGCGCCAGCGGTAACGAATGACCGAGCAGCAGGAATCCCGTGAACAGCACGGCGACGACCGGCGCGACGATGACGAGCCCCCGGACGAACACCCGCAGCAGCCACGTCGGGCAGGTGCCGTCGTGCAGCACCCACGCGCGGTAGCGGGCCGGCAGCGTCCCGCCGTACTGGTAGTACAACCACCACAGCACGTTGGGTCGCTTCACGACGCAAAGTTTACCGGCGCCGCCAAGGGTTTCTCAGTACGCTGCGCCGGTGTCCCACGCATTGATCATCGGCGGTACCGGCATGATCGGCCGCGCCAGCGCTGAACGCCTGCTCAAGTCCGGTTGGCACGTCGATGTCACCGGTCGGAATCCCGCACACATGCCGGCGGAGGTGGCCGCGGCAGGCGGTCGATTCATCGCCGCCGACCGTGCCGACCGGAGCCAACTGGCCGCCGCCATGGGTGCCGGTGTCGACCTGGTGGTCGACTGCATCTGTTACACCGCAGCCGAAGCAGCCGTGCTGCTGCCGCTGCTCGGAGACGCCGGATCCACTGTGATGCTGTCCAGCAAAGCGGTCTACGTCGACGCCGCCGGCAACCATTCGAACTCGGATGTGGAACCGCACTTTGCCGGTCCCATCCGTGAAGACCAGCCGACGATGGCACCTGGCAGCGGCGACCACAACACGCGGGAGGGTTACGGGGCGAACAAGGTGGCCGCCGAACAGGTGCTGCTGGACAGCGGTATGCCGGTGACCGTGCTGCGACCGTCCCGCGTGCACGGTCCCGGCGCGACCCGGCCGCGGGAATGGTTCTTCGTCAAGCGGGTGCTGGACCGCAGGCCCACACTGCTGCTGGCACGCGCCGCGGACGTCGTGCACACGACCGCAACCTCGAATATCGCCGCGCTCGTCGAAGCGGTCGCCGCGCGGCCAGGGCGTCGGATTCTGAACAGCGCCGATCCGGACGCGCCGGACGCCCTCCAGATCTCCCGCGCGATCGCGGGCCGCCTCGGTCACACCTGGCGTGAGGTGCTGCTGCCCGACGGACCGCTGGGCCGGCATCCGTGGCTGGCCGAGCATCCCGTCGTGCTGGACATGAGTGCGGCCATCGCGCTCGGGTACCGGCCGGCGGGCGATTTCGCGACCACTGTGGCCGACGAGATCGACTGGCTCGTCAGCACCGGACAGGTACCGGGCATGGACGAGTACTTCGACTACGCGGCCGAGGATGCCTACCTAGCCGACCACCCCGAACTCGCTGATCCGCAGGAAGCCCGCTGACGTGCCTGGTGTCGGGCTGGTCATCGTGACCGTGAGCTGATCGGTGCGGATCGGGTCGAACGTGAGTGTGGTCGGCCGGCCGGACGAGGTCGCCCGGTCGACCTGTAGGTGCCGGACCACGGCATCTCGGGCACTGACCGCGAATGTGGCCGGCAGGCTCAGCGTGGCGCTCGTGGTGAACGTCAGCGTGAGGCCGGTGACGGTGGCCGGGCTCGGCAGCGTCACCGACACCCAGTCGGCCGGCCTGGACACGCTGACCGCGTTCAGCGTCGCCGTGGCCGACTTGACGTAGAAGTTCGACCAACCGGTGGCCGGATCGCCGTCCAGCATGGCGGCCGGCACGGTGTCCGGTGCGCCCGAGTAGCTCGCGTCGGCGACCGGGCCGGTCGTGGCGGGTGTCGGCGCCGCGCTCGGCGCCGGGATCGCCGGCACGTCCCGCCCGCGACCGCCGGTGGCCCGCATGGTGGTCCTGGCCGCAGTCAGGCCCTGCGATGTCGCGACAACACGGATATGACCCGTGCCGCCGGTCGCGGCCACGATCACCACAGCGCGGCCGTTGAATGCCGGCACCACCGAGCCCTGGTAGCCCAGCGGACTCTCCTGCCGCCCGTTGTCCACACCGGCCACCCGACCGGGGCCGGTCACCGTGATCCGGATCGGATCGTCCGCGCCGGGGACCACAACGCCGTGCGCGTCGACCACGGTCGCGGTGAGGAAAACCAGCGAACCGGCCGTCATGGCCCGGCCCCCACTGAGCCGGACCGCGTGTGGCGTGCCTGCCGTGGTCACTTCGTCGCGGGCCACCTCCCGACCGCCGCTGCTCGCGACCGCGACCAGCCTGCCCGGCTGGAACGGCACCTGCCAGGTGAGGTGCAGTTTGCCGCTGCTGCCGCCCGGGCTGGTGTAGCTGCCGGACGGGAAGTTCTTGTCGTCGCCGGTCGGCTCGGTCGTCTCCAGGTAGGCGCGGCCGTCGGTGGTCACCTTGTGGTCGAACCGCCGGACACCGAGGGACTTGCCGTTGAGCAGCAGTTCGACCGTGTCCACGTTGGCGTAGACCCAGACCGGCACCACGTCACCCGGCGCGTGATTGGTCCAGTCCATTGGGACGACGTGCACCATCGGCGTCGTCGTCCACTGGCTGCGGAACAGGTGGTACGTGTCCTTCGCGAAGCCGGCCGTGTCGGTGGCGCCGAAGAACGACGCCTTCACCGGGAACACGTCGTACGGCGTCGGTTCACCGATGTAGTCCTGGCCGGACCACAGGAACTGGCCGAGGAAGAACACGCGATCGCGGTCCTTCTTCAGGGAGTACTCGCCGCTCATCGTCCAGGAGGCCAGGTTGTTGTCGTAGGACGACGTCGAGCGTTTGCCCGGCGTGTGGTTCTCGCCGGTGTTGAGCAGCTGCGGCTCCTGGTACACGCCCCGCGTGGACGTTTCGGACGACGACTCGGACTCGAAGAAGAACTTGTCCGGATACATCGTGTGCAGGCCGTCCAGCGACATCGCCGGGTTGTAGTTGAGGCCGAGACCGTCCAGCATCCGCAGAACCTGGTCCTGTGCGGACCCTGCCCGCGGCACGAACCGGTACTGGTCGGAACCCATCACGACCGGCCGCGTGGCGTCCGCCGCCCGGACCGCCGCGATCAGCCGCTGTGCGATCGCAGGCCCGCCCGGCAGCCCGGTGTCCGGTGTCTCGTTGCCGATCGACCACAGGACGACGGCGGGCGAATTCCTGTGGGCGTTGACCATTTCCGTGATGTCGGACTGGCTCCACTCGTCGAAGAACAGGTGGTAGTCGAACGCGACTTTGCCGGTGTGCCAACAGTCGAACGCCTCGATCATCATCACGATGCCGAGTTCTTCGCACACCGTGACCAGTTCCGGTGCCGGCGGGTTGTGCGCGGTGCGCAGCGCGTTGACCCCCATGCTGCGCATCAGTGTCATCTGCCGCCGCAGCGCGTCGATGTGCACGACAGCGCCCAACGGCCCCTGGGTCGCGTGCAGGTCGACCCCACGGAGCTTCATCGGCTCGCCGTTGAGTGAGAAACCCCGGTCCGGGTCGAAGGTGGCCGAGCGGATGCCGAACGTCGTCGTTGTCGTGTCGGTGATCCGGCCCGCGACCACGACATCGGTGCGCAGCGAGTAGAGGTTCGGGTCGTCGGTCGACCACAGTCGCGGCTCGCGCACCCGCGTGGTGATCGTGCCGGTGGCCGACTGACCCGCGGCGACACCGACCGAGGTCGACTCCCGCGCCACCACTCTGCCGGCCGGATCGCTGATCGTGGCCACCACCTGCGCGGTGACCGGAGCCGCGCTGTCGTTGGCGACGGCGGTGTCGACGTGCACGGTGCTGGCGTCCGGCGTGGTGACGAACGTGCCGTGCCTGGCCACGTGCACCCGGTCGGTCACCACGAGATGGACGTTGCGGTAGATGCCGCTGCCCGAGTACCAGCGACTGCTCGGCAACTGGTTCTGCGTGCGGACCGCGAGCACGTTCGGGGTGACGCCGTCGGTGTGCGCGGCACCGAGATCGAAGCTGAAACCCGTGTACGCGTAGGGATGCGTGCCCAGCAGCGTGCCGTTGAGGTAGACCGACGCGTTCGAGTAGACCCCGTCGAACTCGATCGAGATCCGCTTGCCGGCCATGGAGCGCGGCAGTGTGAACGTCTTGCGGTACCAGCCGAGGCCGCCCTGGAAGAAGCCGGTGCCGCTGCTGGTGCTGCCCTGCTGGACGGGCAGCAGTTCGATGCTCCAGTCGTGTGGCAGGTCGACGGAACGCCAGTCGGAGTCGTCGAAGCCGGGGTCGGGTGCGTTGGTGAACGCACCCGTCGGGTCGGTGATGTCAGCCGCGTTGACCAGGGCGAACTTCCATGCGGTGCCGAAGTTCGTGGCCCGGTCCGGCACTGCGGACGGGATGGCGGCGATGGTGTCCGCGGCTCTGGCTGCCGGCGTGAGCACGGTGGTGAGTGCCGTGGCGCCGATGCCGGCACCGATGCCACCGAGTACTTGTCGACGGGACGGCTGGTTGCTCACTTCCGAGTCCATGGCTTCCTCGACATAGATCAGACACGCCCACACAAACACAAGACCAAACAAGATGAAACATAGCTAGTGCCCGAACGATGTCAATCGACCAATTGTCCGATCAGTCCTCAGCCAGCACGGCGAACGCGTCGGCGAGAAGTTCGCACAGCGGCGGCCGATCCGGCACACCAGCACTGCGCAGCTGCCAGTCCCGGATGTAGGCGCTGCGGCACATGGCAACGGCAGTGCGGGCAACGACCTCCGCGCGGAAGTCGGCACCGAAACCGTCCGCCATCCTGGCGCGCACCGCGTCGGCCAGTGCCGTTTCGAACTTCACCAGCAGGGCAGCTGCCGAGCGACGCAGCCGGGGCGCCGGCGGACCCTCGGTGAACAACCACACCGGTGTCGGCGTCCGCAGGTCGATCACGCCCGCGGCCCTGGTGAGTTCGACCAGCGCCTCGCGGATCGCGCACAGCGGCGACTCGGCGGCCGGCCGGGCCACGATCGCCTCCGCCACCAGCGGCAGCCACTCCAGGGTCCGATCGGCGACGAGGTCTTCCTTGCTCTCGAAGTAGCGGAAGAACGTGCGCTCGGTGACGCCTGCCCTCGCCGCGATGTCGCGCACGGTCGTCTGCTCGTAGCCAGGGTGCTCGAACAGCACGGTGGCCGCATCCCGCAAGGCCCGTCGGGTGGCCTGTTTGTTGGCCTCCCGGCGACCGATCTCGACCTGTTGCTCAGTCATCCCCACCATCTTGTCATGGCTGACACTTATCGCAATACTGTCAGTCATGACACTTTTTGGCCGATGGTGTGCGGGCCACCCATGGCTGGTGATCGCGCTCTGGTTCCTGGCACTGGTCGCCACCACCGTCGGCCATCGCGCGCTCGGCGGCAGTTACTCGGACGACTTCACGCTGCCGGACAGCCCTGTCCAGCACGGCTCCGACCTGCTGAGAGCCCACCAGCCGTCGGCAGGCGGCTTCGGCGGTCAACTCGTCTTCACCGGCGCACTGACCAGCGACCGGGACCAGATCGAAAGCGCAGTTCACGCCGTCGCAGGGCTGCCGCACGTGCTGTCGGTCAGCGACCCGCTGAACACCGTGTCCGCCGACGGCCGGATCGCCTACGCGAACGTGCACTTCGACGAGAACCCCGTGACGCTCGGCCAGAGCTACGTGACCACCGTCAACCACGCGACGGCAGGTGCCCGCGCGGCCGGTGTCGCCGTCGACTACGGCGGCGCGCTCGGCCAGGCCGCCCGTCCGGCGGGTGCCGACCGGACCTCCGAGATCATCGGCGTCAGCGTGGCGATCATCGTGCTGCTGCTGGGTTTCGGCAGCGTGCTCGGCGCCGGCCTGCCCATCGTGACGGCAGTCCTCGGTGTCGTCACCGGGCTCGGCCTGTTGGGCATGGCCGCGGCGGCCGTCACGTTCGCGTCGGTCTCACCGACCCTGGCCACCATGATGGGGCTGGGCGTCGGCATCGACTACGCGCTGTTCCTCACCACCCGACACCGACAACACCTGCGCGACGGCATGTGCCCGGTGGACGCGGCGGCCACCACGCTCGCCACCAGCGGCCGGGCCGTGTTCATCGCGGCATCCACCGTGGTCATCGCGCTGTGCGGGCTGTACGCGTCCGGCATCGGCTTCATCGGCAGACTGGGCCTGGCCGCCGGGATCACAGTCGTCGTGGCGGCCATCGCCGCGATCACGCTGGTCCCAGCGCTGCTCGGCCTGGCCGGCCGGCACATCGACCGGCTGCGCGTGCGACGGCCGGTCGCCGAGCCGTCGACCGGCGAGGACGGCACCTGGCAGCGGCACGCGGCCAGGATCGGCCGGCATCCGTGGCTCTACCTGGTGGCCGGCGCGCTGGTCACGCTGGTGCTGGCGATTCCCGTGCTGTCCCTGCGCCTCGGCCACATCGACGCGGGCGCCGACCCGTCCGACTACACCGACCGCAGGGCGTACGACGCGATCGGCGCCGGGTTCGGGCCCGGCGCCAACGGCCCGTTCACCGTCGTGGTCACACCGGGCACGGCATCGCTGGCCGGCCCGGTGCACCAGGCGCTGGCCGACACACCCGGTGTCGCGTCGGTGGGCACGGTCGCCCCGACCAGCGACGGCGCGCTACTGGTGGCCACCGTGATCCCGGACTACCCGCCCCAGGACTCGCGCACCGACCGGTTGATGACCACGTTGCGGGACACCTCACTGCCCTCGGTGCTGCCGGCCGGCACCCAGGCCTACGTCACCGGCACCACGGCCGGCCAGCTGTACTTCCGCGACCAGGTGGCCAGTCACCTGCCGGTGATCATCGCGGTGGTGATCGCGTCGGCACTGGTGTTGCTGCTGGCCAGTTTCCGCAGTGTCGCCGTCGCCGTGAAGGCGGCCGTGCTGAACCTGCTGTCCATCGGCGCCGCGTACGGCGTGGTGGTCGCCGTGTTCCAGTGGGGCTGGGGTGGCTCGCTGCTCGGTGTGAGCGAGCCGGTGCCGGTCGAGTCGTACGTGCCGATGATGATGTTCGCGATCGTGTTCGGCCTGTCCATGGACTACGAGGTGTTCCTGCTGTCCAGGATTCGCGAGGCCTGGCTGTCCACACGGGACAACACCGCCAGCGTGGCGGCCGGACTTGCCGCGACGGCACGGGTCATCACATGTGCCGCGCTGATCATGACGAGTGTCTTTCCCGCATTTTTGTTGTCCACGAACGTGGTAATCAAGACGCTGGCGCTGGGACTCGGCGTTAGCGTGATCGTGGACGCCACCGTCATTCGCCTGCTCGTCGTACCAGCGGCAATGTTCCTGCTGGGCAAGGCGAACTGGTGGATACCCCGGTGGCTGGACCGGGTGCTGCCGCGCCTGGAAGCCGAGCCGTCAGCCGTTGGACCGCTACCCGAACGGGTAGTCACCGGGTGAGAGCTCGAACGCGATGGCTGGAGGCGATGATGACGACCAGCGCACTACGACTCTCCGCGTTGGCGGTTGCCGGTGTGGCTGCCGCCGGGTGTGTCGCCCTGTTGGCGGCGGCCCCGGCGCAGGCCACGACCCGGATGCCGTGTTCGGCGGCTGCGAAGGCATGCGTGGACCTGTCCACGCAGCGCGCCTGGCTGGCGCACAACGGTGTTGTGTACTACGGGCCGGTGTCGGTGCGGACCGGCAGGCCGAGCTTCCCCACCGATCCTGGCACGTTCCGGGTCGCGTACAAGGACCTGCACCACGTGAGCAGCGTCTATCACGCGGCCATGCCGTATTCGGTGTTCTTCAACGGCGGCGACGCGTTCCACGAGGGCAGCCTCGCGGTGTCGTCGCACGGCTGCGTGCACCTGTCGCGCAACGCGGCGGCCACGTTCTACCGCGACCTGAAGCAGGGCGACGTGGTTCAGGTCGTACGCTGATCGGGTAGCAGGCTCAGCACGGATCAGCGATACCGGGCTCGATCATGCGGTCGTTGTGGTACCACTGGTGAACGCCAGCGGGCGCGATGACGAGGAGTTCCGGTGACTGACGAAGCAACCGCCGTGTGGGTGCCGAAAGAGGTCGACCTCAGTCAGCCCAGTGTGGCCCGCATGTACGACTACCTGCTCGGCGGCGCGCACAATTTCGAGGTCGACAGGGAGATCACGAAGAAGCTGCTGACGGTGCAGCCCAACGCCAGGGACATCGCCCGCCGCAACCGGGCCTTCCTGCAGCGGGTCGTGCGGTTCCTGGTCGGCGAGGGCATCCGGCAGTTCCTCGATCTCGGCTCCGGCATCCCTACTGTGGGTAACGTGCACGAAGTGGCCCAGCAGCTCGCGCCGGGCACCAGGGTGGTCTACGCGGACTACGAGCGGGTCGCCGTCGCGCACAGCCAACTCCTGTTGGACGGCAACGACGACGCGGACATTGTGTGCGTCGACGTGACCAGGACGCAAGACGTGCTCACGGCGCCTGCCACCACTCGGCTGCTCGACTTCAGTCAGCCGATCGGCATCCTGGCCGTCACCCTGGGTCACTATCTGTCACCGGAGTCCGACCCGGCGGGCATGTTCGGCACCTACCGCGACGCCGTCGCGCCGGGCAGCTATCTCGCGCTGACCCACCTGACCAACGACTTCGGCGCCGTGCACGGCGAGCAGATCATCGAGACGATGCGCGCGACCAGGGACAACGTGTTTCCGAGGTCCCGCGCCGAGGTGATGGAGCTGTTCACCGGCTTCGAACTGGTCGAGCCGGGCATGGTCACCACATCGCACTGGCGCCCGGAGGACGGCGTGACGTCGGCGCTGGACCCGGAGGACGACGGCCTGTACGCGGCCGTCGGCAGGCGGATCTGAACTAGGCCACGTTAGTCCTCGGTAGACGGTGAGGACACCAGCTCCAGCGCGACATCCAGCGCGGCGGCTCTGCGCTCCTGCGTGCTGGCGTTCAGCTCGAACGGACCGAAGTACCCGATGTGCAGCATCGGCAGGGCCATGCTGTTCTTCAACTGCGTCGTCAGCGGCGCGGCCGAATCGGTCAGCAGGCCACTGAGTTCACGGAACCGCTCGAACAGGTGGTCGCTGTCCTTCAGGTCGCGGACGGCCGACTGGTTGCCGTGCACGAACTGGATCACGGCCTCACCCGGCCCGTTGAGCATCTGCGCGTACCGGCGGACGACCTCCTTGCGGCTGGCCTCGTCCACCACCTGGTTGCGCGCCCACTCGGTGATCTCGTCGACGTGCGACAGGAAGTCGTCGAACAGGCTCGCGACGATGTCTTCCTTGGTCTTGAAGTGGTAGTAGAGCGCGGCCTTCGTCACACCGAGGCGCTCGGCGATCTCCCGCAGGGAGGTCTTCTCGTAGCCCTGTTCGGCGAAGAGTTCCAGCGCAATGGCCTGGATGCGGCTCTTGGTGTCCACCTTCGGACGTGTCCCGGTCACCGCTCCTCCTCCCAAAAAACTTACTTGACGACCGGCTAGTGTCCAGCTTACCGTACGGCAAGTAAGTCGAACACACCTGGAGTTCATGATGACGGATACGACATCCCTGGCTCCCGGCGACCAGCCGGGGTCCACCGCTCCGGCCAGCAAGCGGACGATCTATGTGGCGATGGCCGGGCTGATGCTCGGCATGCTGTTGGCAATGTTGGACAACCTGATCGTCAGCACCGCGCTGCCGACGATCGTCGGTGACCTCGGCGGGCTACAGCACCTGTCCTGGGTGGTCACCGGCTACGCGCTCGCCGCGGCCGCGTCCACGCCGATCTGGGGCAAACTCGGCGACCTGCACGGCAGGCGCGGCATGTTCATGATCTCCATCGGGATCTTCCTGGCCGGCTCGGCGCTGGCCGGACTGTCGCAGAACATGGACCAGCTGATCGGTTTCCGGGCCATCCAGGGTCTTGGCGCCGGCGGCCTGATGGTGGGCGCGATGGCGATCATCGGCGACCTCATCCCGCCCCGCGAACGGGGCCGCTACCAGGCGATGATCGGCGGCATGATGCCGATCGCGTTCGTCGGCGGCCCGCTGGTCGGCGGCCTGTTGACCGACCACCTCAGCTGGCGCTGGGTGTTCTACATCAACCTGCCGCTCGGCATCGCGGCACTGATCGTGACCGGCCTGTTCATGAAGCTGCCCAAGACGCGGATCAAGGCCAGGATCGACTACATCGGCGCCGTGCTGCTCACCGTGGGCATCGTGTCGCTGACGCTGGCCGCCAGCTGGGCCGGCAGCCAGTACGCGTGGGGTTCCTGGCAGATCACCGGCCTGTTCGCCGTGGCCGTGGTGTTCCTCGTCGGGTTCGTCTACGCCGAGAGCAAGGTCGCCGAGCCGATCCTGCCGCCGAGGCTGTTCCGCAACCGCAACTTCACCGTCGCCCAGATCCTCAGCTTCCTGGTCGGCGCCGCGATGTTCGGTGCGGTCAACTTCCTGCCGCAGTACATGCAGAACGTGCGTGGCGCCTCGGCGACCGCGAGTGGCCTGCTGTTGCTGCCGCTGATGTTCGGCATGCTCGTGGTGATGCTGGCCACCGGCCAGATCACCACCCGGACCGGCCGCTACCGGGAGTTCCCGATCATCGGTGGCTTCGTGCTCACCGTGGGCATGCTGGTGCTGCTGATGCTGGGCCTCAACACGACGACGTTCGTGGCGTCCGCGCTGACCCTGGTGGTCGGTCTCGGCATGGGCTTCCTGATGCAGAACACGATGCTGATCACGCAGAACAGCGCCGAACTGCGGGACATGGGCGCGGCCAGCGGCTCGGTCACCCTGTTCCGGACGGTAGGTGGCTCGCTGGGGATCGCGTTGCTCGGCTCGATCTACACCACGCAGCTGACCAACACCCTCACGTCGCACCTCGGTGCGGCAGGCCACCAGCTGATCGCCGGTGGCGCCCAACTGCCGCCGTCGGCCGTGCTGCACCTGCCGGCACCGATCCGCGAGGCGTTCCAGTCCGGCGTGGTCAGCGGCCTGCACGGCGTGCTGCTCGGTGGCGCCGCGATGGCGCTGCTCGGCTTCGTGGTGGCGTGGTTCATCAAGGCGGTGCCGCTGCGTGGCAGTACGCCGGTGGCGGCCAGCACCGAGAGCACGGCAGCGCAGACCCCGCTGGTCGACGCGGTGCCGTGACCAGCTACACCTCACCCGACGTGGCCGCCGTACTCACCTTGTACGGCGGCCACGTCGATGCCCGGCGGAACAGGCGAGTTGGCGCAGGCGCTCGGTTACTGAGCGTTCCAGTAGGGCCAACAGGGTGACATTTGGTCACGAACGCGTAACCGTACCGTCTCGGCTCAACTATTGCTAGGAGTAGAAATCCTCTTTCGAAGTGCGTTAGCGTCCGTGCCGCCAACCGGGGGATGCCAACCACGAAGGAGGCAGGTGCGACGTGGCGTCGCGACGATGGACACGGTTACGCAGCGGGGTGCTGATCGCGGCTACGGCGGTCACCATCGCGGGAGCGATCCCGATGGCAGCCTCAGCGGCACCGGCCTCCCCGCCCACGACCAGCTCCGATGCGTTGAAGCAGTTCAACACCCTGAGCGCGCAGGCAGCCAAGCTGAACGAGGATCTGCTCGCCGCCCAGACCGACCTCAAGGCCAAGCAGGCCCAACTGAAGAAGGCGGGCACGCAGCTCGCCACGGCCAAGCAGACCGAACAACAGGCCCAGCAGGTCAAAGGCCAGTTCCAGAGCCAGGTCGACCAGTTCGCGGCAGCATCGTTCGACGGAGCCCGGGTCAGCCAGTTGGCGGCGCTGCTCACCGGCAAGTCCGCCCATGACTTCCTGGACCGGGCGACGATGCTCAACGAGATCGCCGCCGAGAACAACAGTGCGTTGAGCAAGCTGACCGGTGCGGTCAGCCAGGCCGCCGACGCACAGCGCGAGGCGACTTCGGCGCAGCAGCAGAGCCAGGCGGCCACCGCGGCCGCGGCCAAGCTGGTGTCGACGATCACTGCGAAGCAGACCGCGCTCAAGGCACAGATCACCAAGGTGAAGGCCGCACTGGCCAAGCTGACCGCGCCCGAGAAGAAGACTCTGGACAACGTCGGCAACACCGGCACGTTCCTCGGCCCACCCGGTGTGCTCAACACGGTGCTCCAGGCGGCGCTGAGCCGGCGGGGCGACACCTACGTGTGGGGCGCTGCCGGTCCGACCACGTTCGACTGCTCCGGTCTCGTGTTGTGGGCCTACGCCAAGGGTGGCATCTCCCTGCCGCACTCCAGCCGGGTCCAGTACACGTACGGCAAGTCGGTGGCCTACGGCCAGTGGCAGGTCGGCGACCTGCTGTTCTTCGGTGGTTCCGCGGCCACCATCCACCACGTGGCGATGTACGTCGGCAACGGCGACATCATCCAGGCACCGCAGACCGGCGTGCCGGTCCAGGTGGTGCCGGTGTCCGGCGGCGGCAGCGACTACTACGGCAGCAAGCGCATCGTCGGTTAGGCCTGGCGCGCCAGCGGCGCGGGAGGGCCAGGAGCGAAGCGACACATCAACACCGTGACGGCATCGTCACGCCAGGCTCTTACCGGTCCGGCGTGACGATGCCGTATTCGTGGATCTTGCGGTAGAGCGTCGCCCTGGACATGCCCAGGAACTGCGCTGCCCGCACCTTGTTGCCCTCGGCGTCCTCCAGGCTGTGCACGATGGCTTCCCGCTCCATCGACTCCAGCCGGTTGAGCGGCCGCCTGGTCACCGTGCGGTACTCGGCCGGCAGGTCACTGGGCTGGATCGCCCCGGTCCGCCGACGCCGCGCGACCTGCTTGAGCACCTGGAACAGCTGGGTCGCGTTGCCCGGCCAACTGGCCCGCATCAGCAGGTGCAGCGCGGGTGGCGAACAGGTCAATTGGCCGCCGTGCCCGACCTTGCTCAGGAACAACGGCACCAGTTCACTGAGGTCGTCGACATGCCTACGCAGCGGTGGTACCTGCACCGTGCGTGGGAAGAAGGACAGCAGTTCGGCCAGGTCCTGCTTGGTCTCCGCGTCCGGTGTCAGCGTGACCGCGACCCACGGCAACGTGTCCGCCCGGCGGCCACGCACCTCCTTGAGCACCGTGACCAGCTGGGCCAGCTGACCGCTCGGCAACCGATCCACGTGCCGAACGACGAGCGCGTCCACCGGATCGTCCAGCAGCTCGCGGCGCAGGTCGTCCACCCAGCCGGCGTCGGTGACCTCCTCGGCGTTGAGCGAGTGCACCCGACCGGTCGGGTTCCGCCGCTGGTGCACGCACCTGGCCAGGGTGTACTTGCCGACCCCACGCTCGCCGGCCAGGACCAGCCACTCCCCCTTGCCGTAACCGGAGTCCACCTCGTGGCAGCAGCGCAGCCACAGCGGTGCCGATCCGACCACGCCGGGCAGGAACATCGGCAGTGAGGACGTCGTCGGGTTCTGGCCCTCGTCGGTCTCGATCAACTTGACGGACAGCACGCCGCCGACGATGTCGCCCTGGCTCTGACCTGCGACGCTGCGGCACTGCAACCGCACCTTGCCACCGGTGGGCAGCGCCACCGTCGCCGTCGTCGTCCTGCCGTCGTCCAGCACCTGCGTGGCGTGGCCGAGCAGCACCGCCTGGTCGGCGGGATCGAGCAGTCGCCTGGCGCGGTCGTTCATCATGACGATGTCGTCGTTGAACGCCATCACGATGCCGGTGGTGCGCCGGCAGGTCCGCAGGTACGCCTGGAACAGCGCCATCTCACGGATGTTGCCGTGGGTCATCATCGCCTGCTTGATCTGCTCCGCCGTCGTTCTGGCCAGCGCGATGAGCAACTGGCCAGCGTCCTTGCGCCAGCAGGTGAGGTCGATGGCGCCGATCGTCTTGCCCGAAATGGGGTGCAGGATGGGTGCGCCCGCGCAGGCGAGGTCCTCCAGGTTCTCCGCGTAGTGCTCATGGCCGAACACGTGGGTCGGCCTGCCGTCCTCCAGGGCGGTGCCGATCCCGTTGGTACCGACGAACTGCTCTCCGTAACTGAAACCCGGGACGAGTTCGACGCTCTCCAGGTGCCGGTGCAGGTCCGGGTCACCGGTGCGCTGGGTGAGCACGACACCGGTCGGGTCGGTCAGGATCAGGCTGATGGGCTGGCCGTCGAGCTGCTCGCCGAGCCGGTCCAGCACCGGACCGGCGGCCCGGATCAGCGGTGTGTCCAGGTCCTGGTCCACGACATAGGGCAGCGCGATTCGATCCGCGGCGACCTGGAACTCCCGTGATCGCCACCAGGAGGCCAGGATCGGCTGCCTGATGCGGTCCGTCTCGACCGACTCCGAGGTGAGGAACTGCACCCGCATCTTGGCCAGGCCGGGATCGTCCGCGGGCACCACCTGCGACGGAATGGTCAGCTTCGGGTCGGCCCGTCGGGCGAGTCGGATGTCGTCCACGTACACCTCCAATCGCTGCCCACGTAGATGCCGGATCGCGGGCACCGCAGGGTGCGTTCTGTGTCCTGTGACACAGCGTAGGCCCGGAACGGCCTGCCCGCTGTCTCAAATTGAGACAGCCGACACATCCGAGTGGCGGTGTCATGGGTGGTCAGGGAAGTGCGTGACGACCAGCGGTGTGCGCGGGAGGTAGCCCGATGCCCCAAGAGGGAACGTCCAATCAGACCTACAACCCTTGGACCATTGTCAACGTCGTGTTCGACCATCTCGTCGAGCATGGCTTCCATCCGACGCTTGGTGAATCCGGCCATCCGGGTGAACCTGCCGCCGAGCTACTCAGAGCGCTCGGCATCACACCGACTGTCGAGGGTGACGCGCGGACAACGCAACATGTCCGTGATCAGCTCGCCGATTTGCGAGCTTCGATGCTCGACGAACCGTGACCAGGTGACCAGGCCACAGCGCATAAACGCAGGCTGGGCGGCCGGGACTGTCTCATATTGAGACCCGAAACACATCTGGTTCCGCGCTGTAATCCCCCTGTAGGACTTGCGCCCAACTGCCGAGCCCCGCACACCGTCGAACCGGCGGGTTAGGAGTGATCATGAGCCGCCAGAGTGTGGCGAAAGCCCACCAGAAGATCCAGGAGCTTTCCTGGGAACCGGCCTACCACCAGCCGGTGTCGCACTACGGAACGGACTACACGTTCCAGAAGGCGAAGAAGAAGGACCCCCTCAAGCAGGTGCTCCGTTCCTACTTCCCGATGCAGGAAGAGAAGGACCACCGCGTGTACGGCGCAGAGGACGGCGCCATCCGAGGCAACATGTTCCGCCAGGTCCAGGAGCGTTGGCTGGAGTGGCAGAAGCTGTTCCTGAGCATCATCCCGCTGCCGGAGATCTCCGCGGCCAGGGCAATGCCGCTGCTGTTCCGTACGGTGCCCAACCCGGAACTGCACAACGGCCAGGCAATCCAGATGATCGACGAGGTCAGGCACTCGACGATCCAGCAGAACCTCAAGCGCCTGTACATGAACAACTACATCGACCCGGCCGGCTTCAACAGCAGCCTGCGCAACTTCCAGAACGACTACTGCGGCACCATCGGCCGGCAGTTCGCGGAAGGCTTCATCACCGGTGACGCGATCACCGCGGCCAGCATCTACCTCACGATCGTGGCCGAGACCGCGTTCACCAACACACTGTTCGTCGCCATGCCGGCCGAAGCGGCCGCCAATGGTGACTATCTGCTGCCCACCGTGTTCCACTCCGTACAGTCCGACGAGTCGCGACACATCAGCAACGGTTACGCCACGCTGCTGATGGCATTGTCCGACGAGAGCAATCACCAGCTGCTCGAACGGGACCTGCGCTACGCGTGGTGGAACAACCACCGGGTGGTCGACGCCGCCATCGGCACCTTCATCGAGTACGGCACGAAGGACCGCCGCAAGGACCGGGAGAGCTACGCGGAGATGTGGCGTCGGTGGATCTACGACGACTACTACCGCAGCTACCTGGTGCCGCTGGAGAAGTACGGCCTCGTGATTCCGCACGACCTCATCGAGGAAGCGTGGAACCAGATCTGGAACAAGGGTTACGTGCACGAGGTGGCCCAGTTCTTCGCCACCGGGTGGCTGGCCAACTACTGGCGTATCGACCCGATGACGGACGAGGACTTCGAGTGGTTCGAGTACAAGTACCCGGGCTGGTACGACAAGTACGGTAAGTGGTGGGAGAACTACAGCCGGCTGTCGGTCCCGAACGGGCACAACCCGATCGCACTGGAAGACGTCGACTACGTGTACCCCAACCGTTGCTGGACGTGCATGGTGCCGTGTCTGGTCCGGGAGGACATGGTGATGGAGAAGGTGGACGGCCAGTGGCGCACGTACTGCCACGAGGCCTGCCGCTGGACCGACTCCGAGGCATTCCGTCCGACCTACCAGGGCCGGAGCACGCCGAACATGGGCAAGCTGATCGGTTCCCGCGAGTGGGAGACCCTCTACCACGGCTGGAACTGGGCCGACGTGGTGTCGGACATGGGCTATGTCCGGGACGACGGCAAGACGCTGGTCGCACAGCCCCACCTCGACCTCGACCCGAAGAAGATGTGGACGCTGGACCACCTGCGCAGGTGCCCACCGCTGCTGAGCCCGAACGTGCTACTCAACGAGATGAACGACGAGCAGCGTGCCGCGTTCCAGGCTGACTACAACAAGCAGGGCCCGGCGGGTCGGCCGGCTCGGGCGAGCGCCTAGTCAGCTCTCGCCGACGTGGGAGGGCTGGTTCCACGCCTTCCAGGACCAGCCCTCCCACGTCCACTGCGGACTGTGCCCAAGAAAGGGTCACCATGGCAGACAAGCACCGCGTGCGCTTCGAGCCGGTCGGGATCGAGATCGAGGTCGATGAGGACCAGACGATCCTGAGGGCAGCCGCCGAGCAGGGCATCATGCTCATGCACGGCTGCAAGGAGGGCCAGTGCGCGGCGTGCAAGTCGTTCATCCTCGACGGCGAGGACGTCGAGCATGACAAGTACTCCACCTTCGCCCTGCCCGACTACGAGAAGGACGAGGGCTTCACCCTGCTGTGCAGGGCACACGCCTACGAAGACCTGACCATCGAACTGATGAACTACGACGAGGACATGATCCGCTCCGGCCTGCCGATCCAGGAGGCCGTCGTGGAGGTCGTGTCCAACGACAACGTCACCCACGACATGCGCCACCTGGTGGTCCGCATGATCGAGCCGACCGGGTTGAAGTTCTTTCCAGGGCAGTACGTGGACTTCAAGATTCCCGGCCACGACGACGAGACGACGCGGTCGTTCTCGATGGCCAACACGTCCACAACGGACGGTGGGCTGCTTGAGTTCGTCATCAAGATCTACCCGGACGGCCTGTTCTCACGATTCCTGGACACCGAAGTCGCGGTCGGCGACAGGCTCGATGTGACAGGTCCGTTCGGGGTTTTCACCTTGCGGGACGCACCATCCGCCGATCTGATCTACGTCGGCGGCGGCGCCGGCATGGCGCCGATCCTGGCCCTGCTGCGGTCCATGGCGGAGCGCGGCATCGAACGCAAGGCCACCTTCTACTACGGCGCCCGCCGTCGGAAGGACCTGTGTTTCGAGAAGGAACTGACGGCGCTGGAGGGAAGCCTGCCCGGTTTCCGTTACGTGCCAGCGCTGTCCGAACCCGAAGAGGGTGACGGGTGGGACGGCGAGGTCGGTCTGATCACCGACGTCCTCCGGCGACGGGAAACCGACCTGTCCGGTGCCGACGCCTACGTGTGCGGGCCGCCACCCATGGTGGAGGCAGCGCTGGAACTGCTGCCCGCGCTCGGGGTGGGGGACAAGCGCATCTTCTACGACAAGTTCACCACGACCGGCAACACGGATTAGTTCGTTCGTGAAGCAGGACGAGAGGTAAGGAACCGCAGATGACAACGACGCCAGAACGCAGCGTGCCGAAGCCTGCTTTCACCGACGCGGAGGCCGGCGCCAAGGTCTTCCCGGACTCGGACTTGCGCCGGTTCAACTACTACGTGCCGCAGAAGCGCAAGCAGAGCCACTACGAAGATGTCACGGTCGAGGTCCAGCCCGACCCGAGGCACTACCTGTCCCAGGGCTGGCTGTACGGGTTCGCCGACGGCAAGGGCGGCTACCCGCTGGAGTGGACCGCGCTGAAGGCGTGGGGTTCGGACCGGCCGGTGCCGGAGCGCTTCGCGGGCTCCGGCGGCAAGGGCTACGACTGGCCCGCGCACGGCTGGCACGAGTTCCGGGACCCGAACGAGGAGTGGGAGCTCACGCTCTACCGCTACAACTCCAACGTGGTCCGCCAGCTCAACCAGAACATCGACGCGGCCCGCCAGGCCAAGGCCTTCGAGCAGTGGAACCCGAACTGGGTGCAGTTCGTGGCGCAGCACGTCGGCGCCTGGATGCACGTGGACCACGGCCTGGGGCTGTACCTGTTCGCCAACGCCAACCGCAGGGCGCCGACGAACATGCACAACAACGCGATCTCGGTGAACAGCATGCACCGGATCCGGGCCGCACAGGACCTCGCGCTGTACAACCTGACCCTGTCCGAGGAACTGCCCGGCTTCGACGGCTCAGCACATGTCACGACGTGGAACGACGACCCGGCATGGCAGGGCGTGCGGGAGACGGCCGAGCAGCTGACCGAGGTCTGGGACTGGTGTGAGGCGCTGTTCGCGGCCAACATCGTGTTCGAGCCGCTGGTCGGCGAGCTGTTCCGGAGCAACCTGGTGCAGCAGGCGGCACCGTCCAACGGTGACTTCATCACGCCGACGCTGATCGGCGCCGAGGAGTTCGACTTCGCGGAGCGCGACCTGCGCTACACGAAGGCGATGTTCCAGTTGCTGGTACGGGACAAGGAATTCGCCGACCACAACAGGTCGCTCATGCAGGGTTGGCTGGACAACTGGGTGCCGCGCTGCATCAGGGCCGCCCGCACACTCCAGCCGCTGTGGTCGCAGCCGGACGCGAAGCCGCCGCGCTTCGAGGACGGTCTCGACCGAGCCAAGAGTCGCTTCAGCGGCATTCTGTCCGACCTGGATCTGCAAGCACCGAAGGAGCTGGCCCAATGACCGCCTTCAAGACGTCGGAGAGCCCGTTCAAATCCGACAACACGGCGTCCAACATGTGTGGCTTCACCCTGATGAACAACCAGGTGGGAGCGATCATCGCCGAAGTGATGGGCACGAAGGACAACGTCACCATCACTCCGCTGCCCTCGATGATCCGCGTGGACGCCCGGGGTCGGATGGACGTCGTCTACTCCGAGATCGACGAGGCCGCCGGCGAGGAGGAGGGCTGGTTCGACTCGGCTGAGTTCGAGGAGAGCATGTCCACCCACTACGGCCGGATGATCCACGAGGACGACCGCACGATCATGTTCGCCAACCCGGAGGACGCAGCCGAGTTCCTCGACTTCGACCTCGTAGCACGCTCGTAGTTTCCGTACCACCCACCACAGAGGCGATCAGCGCTCGATCCAGCGCAGGAGGCAGCGACAGTGTACGAAAAAGACGGTGAGAAGTATTTCGTGGTGGACGGCCACACACATTTCTGGGACGCCAGCCCCGCCAACTGGGTTCCCGGACAAGAGGAATACGCCAAGGGCTGGATCGAGTGCTTCCACGCCTACCAGGGTCTCGGCCCGGCCGAGACCCATTGGCCGATCGAGAAGTTCCAGAAGTACTCAGAAGAAACGATGATGAAGGACCTGTTCGAGGACGGGCACGTCGACATCGCGATCTTCCAGCCGACCAGCCTGCGCCAGTGGTACTCGGAGGGTTTCAACACCACCGAGGTCAACGGCGCGTTGGCCGAGCGGCACCCCGGCAAGTTCATCGTCAACACGAACTGGGACCCCAGGGACGGCGACGAAGGGCTGAAGGGACTGGAGGAGCGGGCGAAGCGGTGGAACCCCAAGGGCGTCAAGCTCTACACCGCCGAGTGGCGGGGTGACTCCCGCGGCTGGAGCCTGCGTGACCCCGAGTCGTCCCGTTACCTGGAGAAGTGCCAGGAACTGGGCATCAAGAACATCCACGTGCACAAGGGCCCGACGATCTGGCCGTTGGACAAGGATGCCTTCGATGTCCGCGACGTGGACTACGCGGCGACGAACTTCCCCGACCTGAACTTCATCGTCGAGCACGTCGGCCTGCCGCGCATCGAGGACTTCTGCTTCATGGCGACGCAGGAGCCCAACGTGTACGCGGGTCTGTCCGTCGTGGTGGGTGGTCTGATGCACGCCCGGCCGAGGTTCTTCGCCAAGGTCATGGGTGAGCTGATGTTCTGGCTGGGCGAGGACCGGATCGTGTTCGGGTCGGACTACGCCATCTGGGAACCGAAGTGGCAGGTCGAGGGCTTCGTCGACTGGCAGATGCCGGAAGGCGAGGAGTTCTCCGACTACTCCCAGTTCAGCGTCGCGGCGAAGAAGAAGATCCTCGGTCTGACTCACGCCAGGCTGTACGACATCAAGGTGCCTGACGAGTGTCAGCTCCCGGCGGCCGCGGCTGCCGAGGACCAGCCGGTCGGTGTGCCGGCATCATGAGGAGCGCAGCAACCGTGGGTGCGCGCCCCGACCAGACCGCCGCCGCCATCACGGCGGCGGTCTGGTCCGCCGTGGCCACCGTGCACGACCCGGAGCTGGACGAGCCCCTGACCGATCTGGGGTTCGTGGCCCGCTGCGACGTGGACGAGGCCGGCGCCGCCGTCATCCGGCTGCGGCTGCCGACGTACTTCTGCGCCCCGAACTTCGCCTTCCTCATGGTGGCCGACACCTATGACGCGGTCAGCGCCGTGCCTGGCGTGACCGCGATCGACGTACAACTGATCGACCATTTCGCGGCGGACACGATCAACAAGGGAGTCGCGGCGCGAGCCGGTTTCGTCGGCTCGTTCGGCGACGAGGCGGCCGACGAGCTGGACGACCTACGGGCCGACTTCCTGCGCAAGGCGGTGCTCGCCGGCACCGACCGGGTGTGCAGGGCGATGATCGCGGCGGGCACCGACGCCGCGCGAATGGCCGAGCTCACCATCGCCGACGCACCGGCGACCACGGACCGGGAGCGGCTGCGCGCCCGGCGCCGGGAACTCGGTCTGCCGCACGGCGACACCGACGCACTGGTGATCGATCCGGTGTCCGGGGAAGCTGTTGTGTCCCAGCGGCTGCGGCTGCATCTCGGCATGGCCCGAACGACCAGGGTCAGTCAGGACGCGAACTCCGGTGTGTGCCGGGGCATGCTGCTCGCCCGTTATCCCACCAGAACGGCCGAGGAACAGGAGATCACACCATGAAGGCGGTTCGGCTGCAGGCCTACCACGAGCAGCCTGTCATCCAGGACGTGCCGGAGCCCACCGTCAAGGGGCCACTGGACGTCGTGGTCCGGATCGGTGGCGCCGGCGTGTGTCGCACCGACCTGCACATCATCGACGAGCAGTGGGCGTCCCGGTCGGGGGTCGAACTGCCCTACACGATCGGC
>DASUJK010000161.1:0-32216 GCA_036279295.1 Pseudonocardiaceae bacterium
GTCGATGGGGCCTCGGTCGGTGTTGGGGTTGTGGTTGGGGGGTGGGGTGCCGGGGTTGCCGGTGTTGGGTGCGATGGCGCAGGTGCCGGTGCGGTATGGGTGGTTGCGGGTGGTGTCGCGGGGGTTTGTGGGTGTGGCGGCGCGGCGTGGTCGGGAGGTGCATGTGTGGACGGTGGATGAGGCGGAGCAGATGGGGGTGTTGTTGGATTTGGGGGTGGATGGGTTGGTGTCGGATCGGCCGGATGTGTTGCGGTCGGTGTTGCGGGGGCGGGGGTTGTGGGCGGCGGTGTAGGGCGGGTCAGTGTTTGGGTGGGGTGCCGTGCCAGGCGGCGAGCCAGGTTTTGGGGCCGAGTAGGCCGCTGTCCTTGATGTGGTTGGCGCGTTGGACGGCGAGGACGGCGGTTTTGGTTTTGGTGTAGTAGCAGCCGGTGCCTTCGAAGGTGTAGCCGTAGGTGTTCATGCGTCGTTGCCAGGTGCTCAGGGGTGGGTCGCAGTCGCCGTAGTTGTAGACCTTGCCGGGCCAGGCGGGTGCTGTGGTGGTTGTTGGTTTGGGTGGGGTGGGGGTGGTGTGGGGGCCGCTCATGTAGGCGGACTGGGTGTGGGTGGGTTTGCGTCTGCTTTTGGCGTCGCGGTCGCCGGGCAGGTGGAGGTTGCGGGCGCAGGTCCAGGGTTGCCAGCCGCGCATGCGGTAGAGGTAGAGGGCGCGGTAGTCCTGTTCGGCGGGGGTGGCTTGGTTGGGTTTGCCGGTGCCGCCGACGCTGCGCCAGGTGGTGAGGTCGAACTGGTAGGCGCCGTAGTGGCCGTTGACGGCGACGATGGTGTAGTTGCCGCCGGATTCGCAGTTGCGCAGTTGGGTCCAGGAGTTGAGGGTCGGGTCGGCTGCTGCTGGGGTGGCGGTGAGCAGGCTGATGGTGAGCTGGAGTGCGGCGGCGAGCAGTGCGGTGATGGCGGTTCGGGTGAGGGTGTGGGTGCTCGTGGGCCGTTGACCAGTCATGTGGGGCACCGTAAGTGCAGGTCACAGGGTTCACAACCGCAACGGCTGACCCCCAAGTATCTCGTGTCACTCGTCTGGGTTGGGGTAGCGACACGCGGTTGCGGGTGGGGCGGTGTTGCGGTTGTGAATGTTCTGCGTCATCGCGGCATCAACCTGCCGGTGTTGACGTCGGGGTGTGGTGGTTGCCGCTACAGTCGCCCCACGCCGGGGCCGATGACGTGCGGTCAGTGGTTGGTTGGTGGGCGTGGTGAGAGGCGGAGACTGTGCACAACCCCGATGACTCTGTGGTGTTTCCGGCTGAGGAGATGCCGAGGCAGCGGCGCGCTTGGTACACGTATGCGTGGGGGTCGCACGCGTTCGAGACGATCGTGGTGTCGGTGTTCCTGAGTCGGTATCTGCCGGCGGTGGCGACGAACGCGGTGGGTGCGAACGGCCGGGTGCACATTTTGGGGATTCCGATCCTGCCGGGGTCGTTGTTCACGTTCACGGCGTCGTTCTCGGCGTTCGTGTTGATCGTGTTGATGCCGATCGTGGGTGCGTTGGCTGACCGGTTCGGGCGGAAGAAGGAGATGCTGCTGTCCTTCGGGTTCCTGGGTGCGGCCAGTTGTGTGGGGATGTTCTTCATCACGGGGTCGATGTGGCAGTTGGGTACGGGGCTGACGGTGGCGGCGTATCTGACGTACACGTGCGGGAAGGTCATCTACAACTCGATGTTGCCGAATCTGTCGGTGGCTGATGAGCGGGACCGGATCTCGTCGTTGGGGTGGGCGGCGGGTTACATCGGTAGTGGGATCTTGTTGGCGGGGAACTTCGTGATGTCGTTCTTCATCTCGGACACGGCGTTGTTGGCGCGGTACTCGTTGGGGATCGCGGGGTTGTGGTGGGCGTTGTTCTCGCTGGTGCCGTTGCGGATGATGCGCAATGCGGCGCGGGCGAAGGTGGAGGGCGTGCCGCGTGGGTCGGTGGTGTCCTCGGGGTTTCGGCAGTTGGGTCAGACGTTGGCGCACATGCGGGGCTATCCGTTGACGTTGCTGTTCCTGCTGGCGTACTTGATCTACTACGACGGCATCAACACGGTGACGACGTTGGCTGCGCAGTACGGCAGTTCGGAGTTGCACCTGTCGGACAACGTGTTGTTGACGGCGATCCTGATCGTGCAGTTCGCGGCGTTCGCGGGTGCGTTGTTGTTGGGTCGGTTCGCGCAGCGGTGGGGTGCGAAGCGGGTGGTGACGTGGAGTCTGGTGGTGTGGATCGCGGTGGTGGCCGGGGCGTACTTCATGCAGCAGCGGGCGCCGTTGCAGTTCTATGTGCTGGCGATCGTGTTGTCGCTGGTGCTGGGTGGGTCGCAGGCGTTGTCGCGGTCGTTGTTCTCGAACATGATCCCGGTGGGCAAGGAGGCTGAGTACTTCAGTTTGTACGAGGTGTCCAGTTCGGGGTCGAGTATTTTCGGGACGTTGCTGTTCGGGGTGGCGTTGCAGACCACGGGCAGTTACCGGGTGGCGATCTTGTCGTTGGTGGTGTTCTTCGTGGTGGGGTTGGCGCTGTTGGCGCGGGTGAACGTGGCGCGGGCGGTGGCGGCGGCGGGCAACGTGTTGCCGTTGAGCTTGGGTGGGCGGCCGGAGGAGCCTGCGACTGGTGTGGCGGGTTCGGTGTGAAGTGGTGGGTGGCGTGGTACCCGTCGTGGTGTGTTGACACTGATCAGACATGGCACGCCAGTGTCATTCCACCATTAGGGTGATCTATCTCATCGTCGGGGCGATAACGCGTCATGTCGCCTGCGCGATGGCATCTCTTAGGAGGAACACTTCGTTGACGAGTGAAGCTCATCACTATGTCGCCTGCGCGATGGCATCTCTTAGGAGGAACACTTCGTTGACGAGTGAAGCTCATCACTGAGTGCGACCGGATCGGCGAGACGGGAATTGTCTCGCTGCTCCATCCGTTGCGCTGTGTGAGAACAACTGGGCCCTCGCCCTGAGCCGAGCGAAAGGACACCGCCATGGCCGACCGCGTTCTGCGTGGTAGCCGGCTCGGAGCAGTCAGCTACGAGACCGACCGCAACCACGACCTCGCACCCCGCAGGGGCACGAGGTATGCCTGCCCGAAGGGGCACGACTTCGAGGTTCCCTTCTCCGACGACGCCGAGATCCCGCCGACCTGGGAATGCCGTCTGCACGGCTCCGTGGGCAAGCTGATCGATGGCTCCGAGCCGGAGCAGAAGAAGGCCAAGCCGCCCCGCACGCATTGGGACATGCTGCTGGAACGGCGCTCCATTTCGGAGTTGGAGGAGCTGCTGTCCGAGCGGTTGGAGGAACTGCGCGGACGCCGCACCCGTAGCGCCTGATGGCGTTGCGGCCGTAGAGCTGCTTCGAGTCGACCACGACCGACCACCACACGCCTCTCGCGTTGGTGAATGGGCCGCCCGGTTCACACCGGGCGGCCCATTCGTGTCGGTTGAGGTTTCAGTTGGCTCGTTGGGTCTGTTCGGCCCGCTCGCCGCTCCCCTGTGCGCCCGGCAGCATCGACCGGACCTGCGCCACGCGGTGCCGCAGCCCCCACTGGGTGACCCGCAGCAGCGCCTCGCGCACGATGGAGCCGCTCATCTTCGACTCGCCGATCTCCCGTTCGGTGAACGTGATCGGCACCTCCACCACGGTGTAGCCGGCCTGCACGGTGCGCCACGCCAGGTCGACCTGGAAGCAGTAGCCGTGCGAGGCGACGTCGTCCAGGACGAGGGATTCCAGGACGTGCCGGCGGTAGGCGCGGAACCCGCCGGTGATGTCGTTGATCCCCACCCCCAGGGCGAGCTTGGAGTACAGGTTGCCGCCGCGGGAGAGCAGTTCGCGGCTGCGCGGCCAGTTCACCACCCGCCCACCGGGCACGTAGCGCGACCCGAGCACCAGGTCGGCGTCCTGCAGGGCGTCCAGCAGCCGGGGCAGGTCCTCGGGTGCGTGGGAGCCGTCGGCGTCCATTTCCACGATCACCGCGTACCCGTGGTCCATACCCCACCGGAACCCGGCGATGTAGGCGGCACCCAGGCCGGCTTTTTCGGTGCGGTGCATGACGTGCACCCGGTCGTCCCCCACGGCGAGCTTGTCGGCCAGCTCACCGGTGCCATCGGGGCTGCCGTCATCGACGACGAGCACGTGCACCGTGGGCAGTGCCGTCTGGACCCGGCCCACGATCGGCCCGAGGTTGTCCAGTTCGTTGTAGGTCGGGATCACCACCAGCACCGGGTGCAGGTCGTGCTCGCCGTTTTGCCCGTCGGCCATCCGTGTCCTTCCAGCGGTTCAGTCGGTGGTCGCGGTCGTGGTGTCGGTATTCTGGCGGCGGGTCCGCGTGCCGATACCGAACGCGAGTGCCAACAGCCCACCGGCCACCAACACCCATTCCGGCCAGGCACCGAGTTGGTCTGAAAGCGTAGTCGTCGATCGCAGCGGCACGGTGGCGACCAGCGCGGCCGGGGTGAACAAACCAGTCTCCTGGGTGATGCGCCCGTTGGGTTCGATGATGGCGCTGACCCCGGAGGTGGCGGCGACCACGACGGATCGGCCGTGCTCCACGGCGCGTTCCTGGTCCATCGCCAGCTGCTGGTAGGTCATCTCGCTCAGCCCGAACGTGGCGTTGTTGGTGGGCACGGCGAGCAGGGTGGAGCCGGGGATGGAGGCGCGCACCACGGAGTCGAACGCCACTTCGTAGCAGGTGTCGATGGCGACCTTCGCCGGTCCCATGGGGAACACGACGGGTTTGGTGCCGGCCACGAAGTCACCGGCCTTGGCCACGTCGGGGCTGAAGTGCGCGAAGAACGCGCGCGCCGGCATGGTCTCCCCGAATGGTTGGAGTTGGCGTTTCACGTACTGGGCGACCGGGCCGCGGCCGGGTTGCCACAGGATCGCGGTGTTCTTCGGTTGCGGGCCCTGCGAGGTGACCACGGCGCCCACCGAGATGGGGGCTTTGATCTCGGCGGCGGCCTGGGAGATCTCGGCGTAGGCGTCGGGGTTGGCGTAGGGGTCGATGTCGGAGGAGTTCTCCGGCCAGATCACCAGGTTCGGTTGGGGTTTCTGGCCGGCGGCGACCTGGGCGGCGAGTTTCTCGGTTTCCTTGACATGGTCGTCCAGGACGGCGCGGCGCTGCGCGTTGAACTCCAGGCCCAGGCGCGGCACGTTGCCCTGTACGGCGGCGACGACGGCGGTGCCGGCGTTGGGGTCGGTGCCCACCAGGGGCCACGCGGCGAGGCTCGCGGCGATGGGCAGCACCACGGCCAGCCCGGCCCCGACCAGCGCCACCGTGCGACTGGGCTTGGCCACCAGCGCGAGCACGAGCGCGGCCAGGCCGAAACCGGTGAGGGTGACGGCGAACCCGACCAGCGGGGTGCCACCCAACGCGGCCAGCGACACGTAGGTGCCATCGGGCTGGCCGAACGCGACCTTCCCCCACGGCAGCCCACCGAAGGGGGCACGCGCCCGCAGGGCCTCATCAGCGATCCACAGCAGCGCCGCCCACACCGGGCCACCGCGCAGCGGCAGCACCACGGTGATCGCCGCGACCCCCACACCCAGCACGAGCGCCTCGAACGCGCTCAACGGCCACCACGCGATGACCCCGACGTACAGGCCGGTCCAGTGCAGCAGCGGCACCAGGAACGCCAGGCCGTAGAGGAACCCGTAGCCCAACCCGGCCCAGGCCCGCCGCCCGTGCACCGCCAGGGCCAGCAGGGCGAACGCGATCGGCGCGAGCCACCACAGCGGGCGGGGCGGGAAACTCAGGTACCACAGGACACCACCGGCGAGGCTGGCCACCAGTCGGAGCAGGGTGTGTCTGCCGGGCAGCCGGACGCGGTGGCGCTTGGGTGCCGCTGGGTCGCGGGGGGTGTCGCCGGACTCTCCGGAGTCGTTGGCGGTCACGGTCGGTGTCACCACCGGACAAGCGTACGGTGCGGCCTGGTGCGGTCCGTGTCACGTCGGGGCCGCTGGTGGATCGTAGGATCGACAGATGGTGGGCAGCAGACCCTGGGTGGTGCGATGGCTGCTGTACGCCTACGGCAAACGCCTGCCGGCGCGCTACTCGCAGTGGGTGTTGCACGACCTGACCTGCCGCACCTGGTTCGTTCGCCTGTTGGCGCGGGGGTTGGCGCAGTGTCTGCCGGCGTTGGGGCTGCTGGCGTTCCCCGCGCCGGCCGGGATCCTCGCGATGATGGTGGGGATCGTGGTGTTCGGGGTGCTGTTCTACTCGATGGCGTTCGCGTGGGAGATCCGGGACCGCCGCCTCTACCAGCACGGTTTCGTGCCCGAACTGGTGTTGCCCAAGCAGCGCGAAGAGGACGAGGAAGACCCTCAGTGATCGGGCACCACGACGGTGCCCACGGCGGTGGTGACCACGATCGGCGGATCACACACCCGCGCCGCCGAAGCGCCCTTGGCGGGGTCGGCCCGGCACACCACGCGGGCCTCGAAGGACACCGTGCGGGAGCGGCGGCCGATCCGCGTCAGGGTCGCGGTGGCCTCGATCACGTCCCCGGCCAGCACGGGCGCGACGAACCGCACCTCGGCGTAGCCGGCGAACAGGCCCTCGTCACCGTCGGTGCGCACACACAGTTCGGTCGCGACGTCCCCGAACAGGCCAAGCGAGTAGGCGCCGTCGACGAGGTTGCCGCCGTAGTGGGCGTGCGCGTAGGGCACGTAGCGGCGGTGGGTGACCGAGAAACCCTCGACGAGACAGTCGTTGCTCATGCGTTGATCTTCCCTGCCATCGCGTGCACCAGGTAGCTGGCCACCTCGCCCGGTGTGGTGCCCCGCCCGAACACCCGGTCCACGCCGAGCTCACCGGCCATCAGCGGATCGAACCGGGGGCCGCCCACCACGAGCAGGGGGCGCCGCTCCCCCATGGCCTCCCGGAACGCCGCCGACATCTCGCGGGTGTTCAGAATGTGCGCGTCACGCTGGGTGACCACCTGGGAGACCAGGACGGCGTCCGCTTGATCGGCGCGGGCACGTTTGACCAGTTCGGGCACGGTGACCTGGGCGCCCAGGTTCACCACCGTCAGCTCCCGGTAGTACTCCAGGCCCTTCTCCCCGGCGAGGCCTTTGATGTTGAGGATCGCGTCGATACCGACGGTGTGCGCGTCGGTGCCGATACAGCCGCCCACGACGACGAGTTTGCGGCGCAGGGTCTGCTTGATCGCCGAGTTCACCTCGGCCGGCGAGAGCAGCGGATACTCCCGTTCCACCACGCGCACCGCGTCCAGGTCCACGATGTGTGACACCGAGCCGTAGACGACGAAGAAGGTGAAGTCCGCGCCGATCGGGTGGGAGTGCACCACCATCGCCGGGTCGATGCCCATCTTGTTGGCCAGTTGCAGCGCGGCACCGTCGGCGCGCGGGCCGTGCGCCACCGGCAGGGTCAGCGACACCTGCACCATGCCATCGCCGGTGGCGTCGCCGTAGGGGCGGACATGACGCGGGTCACTCACCGGTGGCCTCCAACAGGTCCGCGGCCGGGTTGCGGTAGCCATCGGCCTTCGCCACCACACCGTCGGCGCCCTTGCCGCCATCGGGTGGGCGTTTCATCAGCCCGAACGTGCCATCGGCGATCGCGGCCAGCAGACCGCCGTCGTCGGTGACGATGCGTTCCAGCAGGTCCACCGCCTCACCCAGGACCTGGTGGGCGCGTTTCACGATCAGCCCGTCCGGGGCGGGCCGGAAGTCCTCGGCCAGGTTGCCCGCCGCGTTGCGCACGTACCGCACGTTGGCCAACGCCAGGTCCCGGTCGGAGAGCCACGGGGTGACCACGGCCTCGGTCATCATGCCGACCAGCAGAATGGACTGCCCGGTCAGCATCCCGGCCAGATTGAACAGCCCGTCCAGCAGGTAGCCGAAGAACACGTCCCCGGTCATGTGCTTGGTCGGCGGCATCCACTTCAGGGGAGCGTCCGGGAACAGCTCGCGGGCCAGCAGGGCGTGGGCCAGTTCCAGGCGGAACGAGTCGGGCAGCTCCGGGTTGATCTCGAACGCGTGCCCCAGGCCCAGCAGCGGGTCGGGCAGGCCCGCTTCGTGCGCGAAACGTTCGTTGAGCAGCTGCGACACCGTCACGGTGTGCGCGGCTTCCACGGCGTCGGCGGTGGTGAGGTAGTTGTCCTCACCGGTGTTGATGATGATGCCGGCGCGGGCGTGCACCTGCCGGGAGAACCGCTGGTCCACGAACGTGCGGATCGGGTTGATGTCGCGGAACAGGATGCCGTACATGGAGTCGTTGAGCATCATGTCCAGGCGTTGCAGACCGGCCAGCACCGCGATCTCGGGCATGCACAGGCCCGACGCGTAGTTGGTGAGGCGCACGTAGCGGCCCAGCTCGGCCGACACGTCGTCCAGGGCCGCGCGCATGATGCGGAAGTTCTCCTGGGTGGCGTAGGTGCCGGCGAAACCCTCGTGGGTGGCGCCCTCGGGCACGTAGTCCAGCAACGACTGGCCGGTGGAGCGGATCACGGCGATCACGTCGGCGCCGGCTCGGGCGGCGTTCGCCGCCTGCACGACGTCCTCGTCGATGTCGCCGGTCGCCACGATCAGATAGATCCAGGGGCGGCGCGGCGGGTCACCGAGTGTTCTGACCAGTTCGTCGCGTCGGGCGCGGTTGCGGTCCACCGTGGCGATACCGGTCGCGACCGCGGTGTGCGCTGCCTGTTCGGCGCGGGCAGCGTCGGCGCCGGTGGGGAGGGTGTAGCGGATTTGGCCGGCGGCGGTGGCCTCGGCCAGTTCGGTGAGGGTGCCCAGGTTGTGTTGCGCCAGGGCGTGGAACACCGGCAGCGCGACACCGTGCTCAAGTCCGCAGTGTTCCCGCACGGTGTCCACCACCCGGTTGACCCACGGCACGTCCCCGGCGCGATGCCCGGAATCCGCACCGGTGATCCCGGCCAGCCGCAGCGTGGCCCGCTCCACCGCGACCGTCGTGTGTGCCCGCGCCAACCCGATCACCGGTTCGGTCGCCGTGGCCGCCAACCGGCGGGCGCTCGCGACCACCTGCGGGTCCAGCCCCAGAAGCCCCATCAGCGTCCCTCCGCATCGAAGATCGTCTCGCCGCGCAACACCGTGCGCACACACACCGGCAGTTCGACATCCGGCGCCACCGACGGCAACCCCGGCACCCCGGGTCCCTCATCGGCGCAGTCCAGCTCACCGGCCTGCCACACCGCGTACGTGGCGGGCGCACCGGGCGCCAACACCCCAGAAAGGTCATCGGCCGCCGCGCGCCACCCGCCCCGGGTGTGCGCGGTGAACGCCGCCCTCGGTGACACCCCGAACCCCGGTGTGCGGTGGTGCACCGCGGCCCGCACCCCACCCCACGGGTCCACCGCCGTCACCGGCGAATCCGACCCGAACGCCAACCTCACCCCACTGGCCGCCAACACCGAGAACGGGTTCAACGCCACCCCACGCCGCCCACCCAGCCTGCGCGCGTACATGCCGTCCGGGCCGCCCCACGCCGCGTCGAACGCCGGCTGCACCGAACCCACCACACCCCAACCACCCAGCAGCGCCGCCTGCTGCGCGTCGACCATCTCCAGGTGCTCCACCCGGTGCCGGCGGGCCACCAACGCCGCCCGACCCACCACCGACTGGGCGGCCGTGAACCCGGCGACCAGCGCGGCGACCCCGGCGTCGCCGATCACGTGGAAACCCGCCTGGATGCCAGCGCGGGTGCAGGCCACCAGGTGCTGCGCGATCTGCTCGTCGGACAGGTAACGGGCACCAGTGTTGCCCGGGTCGTCGGTGTAGGGCTCACGCAAGGCAGCCGTGCGCGACCCGACCGCGCCATCGATGAACAGGTCACCGGCCAGGCCACGCACCCCCAGGCGCGCCGCCAACTCCGGGTCGGCCCGCTCACCCCAGTAACCCACCACCTGCGGCGTGCCGCCCGCCGTGGCCAACGCCAGCAACTCGGCCAGGTCATCGGTGCCGGAGATGTCCGGGCCGGCGCACTCGTGCACCGCGGCCACACCGTGCGCGGCCGCGTGCCCCAGGAACGCCCGCTGCGCCGATCGCCGCTGCTCAGCGCTCAACGCGGCCCGCGCGGCACCACGGGCGTGGTGGTGGGCCGCCTGGCTGACCGGGCCATCCACCGACCACCCCGACACCCCCACCACCGCGGGCACCAACCCCACCAACGCCGAGGACACCAACGCCGAATGCACATCCACCCGCGACAGATACACCGGCACCGCACCCACCGCCGCGTCCACCTCCGCGCGGCTGGGCGGCCGGCCCTCCGGCCACACCGTCTCGTCCCACCCGTGCCCCCACACCACACCCGCGTCCGGCCGCACCGCCACGAACCCGGCCAACAACGACAAGCACTCCGCCAGCGACCGACAACCCGACAGGTCCAGGCCCGCCAACACCAGGCCACTGGAGGTCACATGCACATGCGCGTCCACGAACGCGGGCGCCACGAACCCGCCCGCCACATCCACCACCGAAGCGCCCGGATACAACAGTCGACCCTGCCGATCCGAACCCACCCACGCGATCACACCGTCCACCACGGCCATCGCCGTCGCATCCGGCGCCGCCGCATACACCCGGCCGTTGACCAGCAGCTCCGTCACAAAGCTCATCCTTCCCGACCGCGCCGACCCTCGAACAACGCCCGCACCCCGGCATCCGTGCGCACCAACTCCAACGCCATCGCCGCATGCCCCGGCACGAACCCGTTCCCGATCACCATCGCCACATCGGCGGCCAGACCCTCCGCACCCAACGCGGCCGCCGAGAACGACGTCGCCATCGAAAAGAACACCACCGTGCCACCATCAGCGGTCGCCAACACCGCGCCATGCTCGCAGCCCGGCACATCCACACACACCACGGTCACATCCACCTGCGCACCCACCGCGGCGGCCACGGCCAGCGGGTCCCGGGCGTCGGCCACCACCACCTCGTCGGCCAGGCCGGCCGAGCGCACCGAGGCCGCCTCCCCTGCGGTGGGCACCAGCGCCACCAACCGGCCGGCACCCGCCCGGCGGGCCGCCGCCAGCGACAACGAACCGGACTTACCGCCACCACCGAGCACCAGCACCGACGGGGACGTGCGGCGAGCCACCACCCGCGCGGTCAACGCCGGCGCGCCACACACGTCCAACACCGACAAGGCCAGGCCCTCCGGCAGGTCATCGGGCAACACAGCGGCGATCGACCGGCCGAACAACACCGCCGTCCCCACACACGGCACCTGCTCATCCGCGCCGTCCCACCCCGCCAGGCCATCGGTGATCCGCAGCGGCGTCAACGTCAACGACACCAACGTCGCCACCCGATCACCCACCACCAGACCCAACGGCGACGCCGGCCCGACCTCTCGCACCGTGCCCAACAACATGCCACCCGAACCCGTCACCGGGTTCTGCATCTTGCCCCGCCGCGCCACGATCTCGCACACCGCGGCCCGCAACGGCGCACCCGTGCCATAGGCCTCCCGCAACTGCCGGTACGAGGCCGCATCCAGGTTCAACCGGTGCACATCCAGCACCACCTCGTCCGGCCACGGCACCGGATCGGCATCCAACCGCTCCGCCTGCTGCGGCAACACCCCGACCGGCGCCAGCACCCTGTGCAGCCCGATCGGCGAACCCGATCTCCGTGTCAACGACCCCGTCACACCGACTCCCGTAACATTTACGTTCTGCGGACGCTATGACAGCATATCTTTGCGCAATCTAGACGCAGAGGAGTAGTTATGACCGCCGTCTGGGAAGCTACCAGCAACGCGACCACCGTCGCGCCAGAAGCCGCCGGCCACCAGCCGTACGACTACACCCGCCGCGAACTCGTCGAACCCGACTGGCGACGGCTACCCGGATGGCGCGACGTCACCACCACCCAATGGCGCGACGCCCAATGGCAACGCGCCCACTGCGTCAAGAACCCCAAGCAACTCCGCGACGTCCTCGGCGACCTGCTCGACGAACGCTTCTACACCGACCTCGCCGCCGACCAGAGCGGCTTCGCGACCATGTCCATGCTGGTCCCGCCACAAATGCTCAACACCATGGCGCCCACCGCCACCCCCGCCGACTACACCGACGCCTTCTACACCGACCCCATCCGCCGCTACATGATCCCCGTGCGCTCCGACCGCGACCCGATCTGGCCAAGCCACCCCTACGCCACCCGCGACTCCCTGCACGAAGCCGAAATGTGGGTCGTCGAAGGCCTCACCCACCGCTACCCCACCAAAGTCCTCGCCGAACTCCTCTCCACCTGCCCCCAGTACTGCGGCCACTGCACCCGCATGGACCTCGTCGGCAACTCCACCGAAACCGTCGCCAAACACAAACTCCAACTCAAGCCGGTCGACCGCCAGGACAAGATGATCGAGTACCTGCACGCCACCCCCGGCGTACGCGACGTCGTCGTCTCCGGCGGCGACGTCGCCAACGTCCCATGGCGACAACTCGAAACATTCCTGATGCGGCTACTGGACATCGACACAGTCCGCGACATCCGACTGGCCACCAAAGCACTCGCCGCACTACCCCAGCACTGGCTGCAACCCAACGTCACCGAAGGCCTCGAACGCGTCGCCCGCACCGCCCGGCGCCGCGGCGTCAACCTCGCCATCCACACCCACGTCAACCACGCCCAGACCGTCACCCCACTGGTCGCCGAAGCCACCCGCGCCGCCCTCGACGCAGGCGTGCGCGACATCCGCAACCAGGGCGTACTCATGCGGGGCGTCAACGCCACCCCCACCGACCTGCTCGACCTGTGCTTCGCGCTGCAGGGCGAAGCCGGTATCCTGCCCTACTACTTCTACATGTGCGACATGATCCCCAACGCCGAACACTGGCGCGTCGCCGTGTGGGAAGCACAGGCCCTCCAACACGCCATCATGGGCTACCTGCCCGGCTACGCCACCCCCCGCATCGTGTGTGACGTGCCCTACGTCGGCAAGCGCTGGGTGCACCAGCTCGCCGAGTACGACCGCGAACTGGGCGTGTCCTACTGGACCAAGAACTACCGCACCGGGATCGAGACCGACGACCCGGCGGAGGTGCTCTCCCGCCGGTACCCGTTCTACGACCCGATCTCCACGCTGCCGGCCACCGGTCAGCGCGCCTGGGCCGACCGCGAGGGCGTCGACCAGGGCTGACGCACGTACCGGGACACGAGGGGGCGGACCGATCGGGGGTCCGCCCTCTCGTTTGCCGTCTGTGTGGGTGCTGCGGTGGTGACCGTGGCCGAAACGATTAGCTTCAGTTGTCACTGAAGCTATAGTATTAAATGTTCCGGTACCGCGTTGGGGTGATATGGAGGTGAGGTAGCCTTTCATTCATGACGACGCTCCGCACGCGCGCCATTGGCTGGTTGGGACGCAAGTATTTGGCCAGAAAGCGGAAAAAAGGCTTCGACCTCGCCAAGATGTCCTTCCTGCCCGACGCCGCGTTGATGCCGTTGAAACGTACCGGCCTCGACCCGGTCGGTGAACTCGGCGCGCTGCGTGAGCAGGAACCGATCAGCCGCCTCAAGCTGCCCTTCGGCATGCAGGCGTGGCTGGTCACCGGCTACGACGAGGCCAAGGCCGTGCTCGGCAAGGCCAACGGGTTCAGCAACGACTTCACCAATCTCATCGGCAGTGTCGGTGCCACCGAAGAACAGAATCCCGGTGGCCTCGGATTCAGCGACCCGCCATTCCACACCCGGCTGCGCCGAATTCTCACCCCCGAATTCACGATGCGCCGACTGGCTCGGTTGACCCCCCGTATTGCCGCCATTGTCGAAGAACAACTCGACGGTATGGCCGCAGCCGCCGTGGACGGTCCCGTGGACCTCGCGCACGCGTTCGCGCTGCCCATCCCGTCGCTGGCCATCTGCGAGCTGCTCGGCGTGCCCTACGAGGACCGCGAGGAGTTCCAGCGGCTGGGTACCGCCCGATTCGACCTGTTCAGCGGTGCCACCGCATCGCTGGGCGCGATCACCGAGTCGCTGACCTACCTCAAGGACGTCGTGCGCAAACAGCGCGAAAACCCCGGCGACGGCCTGCTGGGCATGCTCGTCAAGGAACACGGCGACGCGATCGACGACACCGAACTGGCCGGCCTGGCCGACGGACTGCTCACCGGTGGCCTGGAAACCACGGCCAGCATGCTCGCCCTCGGTGCGCTGGTACTGCTGCAGGACGAGGACGCGTTCCGGCTGGTGCACGACAACGACGACGCCATCGACGGGTTCGTCGAGGAACTGCTGCGCTACCTCACCGTCGTGCAGGTCGCGTTCCCGCGGTTCGCCCGCGCGGACATGGAGGTCGCGGGCGCCGCGATCAGCAAGGGCGACATCGTGATCGTGTCGCTGTCCGGCGCCAACCGCGACGCGGGCCTTGGCACCGACATGGAACGGTTCGACCCGACCAGGACACCATTCCCGCACTTCGCGTTCGGGCACGGCATCCACCGCTGTATCGGCGCCGAACTGGCCAGGATGGAACTGCGCGCCGCCTATCCGGCACTGGTTCGTCGATTCCCGAAGATCCGGCTGGCCGTGGACCCGGCGGACCTGTCCTTCCGGAAACTGTCCATCGTCTACGGCGTCGACGCGCTACCGGTCGAACTGGACTGACCCAGGCCCGCCAGGTGCGTCACGATCGAGTCGACGGTCGGGAAATCCCAGGCCAGTGTGGGTTCCACCAGGAACCCCCAGCGTTGTTCGATGTCGACGCACAACCCCATGGCGTGCACGGAGTCCAGGCCCAGCGAACGCAGTGGCAGGTCGGTGCCCACCTGCGACGGCGGCAGCCGCAGGTATCCCGCCACGGCATCGACGAGCCACGCCCGCAACGCCGCTGCCCGCGCAGCCGCGACGATGATGTCCACTGCGGGGGTCAACACGCTGCGCAGCACCAACAGCCCACCGTCGAGGAACAGCTCACGCATGTGCCCTCGACGCACCTTGCCGCTCGTGGTGTGGGCAACCGCGTTCGACCGGACCACCACGACGCTCGCGGCCACGCCGAACCGCCTGGTCACGGCGTCGAGCACGGCATCAGCGAACTCGTCGGGATCGGCATGCGCGGCACGGCGCAGCTCCTGCACCAGCACGACGTGCTCCCCCGAATCGGCATCCCGCACACCGAACGCCGCGCCCCGGCCCGCATCCGGGTGCGCCTCGCGCGCCGCGAACTCGATGTCCTGCGGATACACGTTGCGGCCGTGCACGATGATCAGTTCCTTCAGCCGCCCGGTGACATACAACTGGCCGTCGAGCAGGAACCCCAGGTCACCGGTCCGCAGCCACCGGCCATCCACACCGGTGCCGAACGTGGCGCGCGTCGCGGCAGGGTCGCCGTGGTAGCCCGCGGCCAAGCTGGCGCCGGCCACCCGGAGCTCGCCGATCGTGCCGTCACCCACCTCGACACCCGTGGCCGGATCGACCACCCGCACCCGCATGTCGCCCGGCTCACCGCACCCGACCAGCGGCACCCCATCGGCAGCCGACGTGAGTACGACCTCGCCGGCCGCCAGCGACGCCGGGGTGACCGAGTGGACGGTGGGCCCGCGGCCACGTGACGTGCAGGTCACCACCAGGGTCGACTCGGCCAGGCCGTAACCGGGGTTCAGCGCGGTGCGCCGGAACCCGACCGGCGCGAACCTGTCCACGAACGCGTCCAGCGTGGCGATCCGGATCGGCTCGGCCCCACTGACCGCCATCGTCAGACACGACAGGTCCAGTCCGGCCAGCTCATCCTCGCCGATCCGGCGAGTCGCCCACGCGTAACCGAAATCCGGGGCCACGGTCCAGTCCACCCGGTGCTCGCTGATCGCACGCAGCCAGCGGATCGGCCGGGCCACCACCGCCTCCGGCGACAGCAGCACCAGGTCGGCTTGTGCGTGCAGGGCCTGCAACTGGAGCCCGACCAGACCCATGTCGTGGTGGTGCGGCAACCAGCCGCCGATCCGCCGGACCGGGACGTCACCGCTGATCTTCGCGAACAGCTCCAGGTTGTGCGTCAGGCTGCCGTGGGTGACCTGCACGCCGCGCGGCCGACTGGTCGACCCGGACGTGTACTGGAGGTAGGCGACGGTATCGGCGTCCACCGCGGGCGGCTGCCAGTCGGAGGCCACTGTCTCCTCGAAGGTCCGCGCCGACAGGCCACTCAACACGGCGACGTGCGCCTCGTCGGTGAGCACCAGCCGCGCACCCGAGTCCGCCATCAGCCTGTCCACCCGGTCCACCCGCGAGGCCCCCGACAGCGGCAGGGGCGCGGGCACCGCAACGGCACCCGCGTAGAGGCAGCCCAGGAACGCGACGAGGAAGTCCAGGCCAGCGGGATACAGCAGCAGCACCGGCCGGCCCGCCATCCCGGATGCGGTCAGCCAGGACGCCACGGCCCTGGCCTGCCGGTCGAGCTCGACATGCGTCAGTTCGACCGCGGGCTGCCCGTCGGGCAGGTAGGTGACCTTCCGGTCCGCGCGCGGGTGGGCCAGGAAGCCGGTCAGGAAGTCTGTCATCCGGGGAGCCCCTCGCGGACGTACCAGGAGATGAGCAGGTCGAGGATTCGAGGCGTGACCGGTGGCGGCTCTGCGTCGGGGTGGGACTCGAACTCGTACTCGTAGCGCAGGTAGGGCGAGGTGAACTTGCACCGCATGTTGACCATCGCCTCGAACCTGCTGAAGGGCTCGGCCTCGACATCCACCGCGGTGACGGCGACCAGTTCGACGGGCAGGTGCGCGGAGATCGCGGCGAACACGTCGGTCACCGGCACCGCCACCGAGGGCACCAGATGCCGCACCGGCCGGTCCAACGGACCGCCCGCCAGCGCCAGTAGCCGGTCCACCGTGCCGTCCACCGGGGTCAGGTGCAGCGCCGCCCCCGGGTGGCAGACAAACCGGACGCGTTCGCCGGGGGTGCGTCGTGCGAACAGCGCGATGACCCGCAGGAAGTCGTAGAGGCCCAGATCGGACAGCGCCCGACCGGTACCGGAGTGGCCGACCATGACACCCAATCGGGCGACCAGCACGTCACCCTTCTGCGCTAACCCGGTCTGCGCAAGTGCGACTTCGGCCAATCTTTTCGAGCGCTCGTAGTCATTTCTGAACTCGGACGGGTGACCGTATTCAGGCCATTGCTCCAACGTCATTCCCTGAGTGGTCCCACATTGATATGCGGTACCAATGTGGACATACCGGGAATCTGGTTTCGCATATCGGGTGAACGCGGCAACAGTGTTGGCCGAGCCGACGACATTGACGGCATGCAACTCGGCCTCGCGACGCGGGAAGAACGTGATGAGAGCAGCACTGTGCCAATAAGTGCACTGCTCGGCGAATACGTCGGGCGCCGCTGCACCCAGCTCCGGATCGGCCAGCGAGAACGGCCTGACCAGTACCTTTGCCACCATGGTGGGGTCCAGGTGCAGCGTGGCCATGGCGTCGGAAATCTTCCTTCTGACCACTTCTCCACTGGCCCGAGCCAAGGCGATCACCGAATCACCGCGCGCCACGAGCGCACCGATCAGATGGGATGCCACAAACCCATTAGCTCCGTCTACCACATGGTAGCGTTTCATATTGTCAGAGTAATACCCTTCGGCGAAAGAGCCACCCATGCTCAACGAACTACAACAAAGAAAACTCGCACATCTCTTCGCCCTGCTCGACGTCGACGACGACGGCACCATCGACAGGATGGATTACACGGCCTCGGCCGACCGGCTCGTCACCGCATTCGGGTACGCGCCGGGCTCCGCGCAGAGCGAACTGGTCCGGGACCGCTACAACACACTGTGGGAGACGGTCACGCTCCCGATGGACACCGACGGGGACGAGCGCGTCGACGCCACGGAGTACGCCTCGGGCATGGACCGGTTCGTGACCATGTCCGACGAGGGCTACCGCACCCACATCGCACCGATCGCCGACGCCTTCTACGACCTGATGGACGTCGACGGCGACGGCCGGATCACCAGGACCGAGTATGTACGCATGGCGGCCAGCGCCTTCCGCCTGTCCGAGGACGCGGGCAGCATCGCGTTCGACAAGCTCGACCTGGACGGCAACGGCTGGCTCAGTCGCGACGAACTGCACACCGCCAACGAGCAGTTCTTCCGCAGCCCGGAAGAGAACGCCAGGGGCAACTGGATCTTCGGACCGATCGCCGTCTGAGCCGGTCTGTCGGGTGTGGATCGCGATCAACCACACCCGACAGACCAAAGCAGTAATTTCATTCTACACTGAAGCCACAGTGGAAGTATGTCCCGTGGTTGCTGTCGGGCCATCGTTAGGCTCGGTGCCGTGACAGCAGACGGGCAGGCGCACGAACTCGCGGACGGCAGCCGGATACCCATGCTCGGCCTCGGTGTCTGGCAGGTACCCGACGGGCCGGAATGCGTGAACGCCGTGCGCTGGGCACTGGAAGCCGGCTACCGCCACATCGACACCGCGCAGGCCTACGGCAACGAGGCCAGCGTCGGCCAGGCGCTGCGCGAGAGCGGCGTGCCCCGCGAGGACGTCCACATCACCACCAAGTTCCACCCTGGCCGCCGCGATCCGGCCGCCGAGGCCGAGGTGAGCCTGCGCCGGTTGGGTGTCGAGCAGGTCGACCTGTACATCGTGCACTGGCCGCAGGGTGGTCCGACCTGGGCGTGGCCCGGCATGGAGCAGGCCAGGGAACGTGGTTTCGCCCGGTCGATCGGCGTCTCCAACTTCAGCGTCCGCGACATGGACGACGTGCTCGGCGTCGCCACCGTCGCGCCCGCGGTCAACCAGGTGCAGTTCAGCGTGTTGAAGTACCGGCGCGCGCTACTGGACGCGTGCCGGACGCGCGATGTCGCGCTGGCGGCGTACAGCCCGCTGGGCACCGGCCGGCACCTGACCAACAAGATCGTTCGACAGCTCGCCGACCGGGTTGGCCGCACTCCCGCGCAGGTGTTGTTGCGCTGGTGTGTCCAACACGGTCTGCCGGTGATCCCGAAATCGACCCACCGCGAGCGGATCCAGGAGAACGCGAAGATCTTCGACTTCACCCTGTCCGCCGACGACATGGCCACGCTGGACGAACTGGACCAGACCAGCGGCACCGACCGGGCTCTGGAGCGGCCATGGTGGTGAGCCCGACGCCCCGCTGAGCGGGCCAACCTTCCGGCTCGGTGCGCGTCCTTGAGAGGACAACGCGTGAGCGGAGGGGACGATGAATACAGGCGATCCGGCCAGACCCTGGTTGATCCGGACATCGATAGCCGCGGCCGTGGTGACCGTGGCAGCCGTGACAACGGCGATCGTGGTGACCCGTTCGGGTGGCGGCGACGACCACGTCGTTGCCGCCACACCGCCCACCAGCACGTCCACGACCAGCCACTCGACCGCGCCATCGCAGACAGCGTCCGTCGCCGATGCCGCGCACTCCGGCTACCTGCGACTGTGGCCCTTCGCAGGCCGAGCCGACGCTGCGGTCTGGCAGGCCGCGTACCGCTCCGGCGGCCACCAGCCATGGCACGTGGACCCCGGAGCGACCGCACTCTCGTTCACCCAGGGCTATCTCGGCTACACCAACATCGACACGGTGATCGACGTCGCCACATCCGGGCAGCAGAGCTGGGTCAGCGTCGGCTTCGACAACCCCAACAGGCAACCGGTGACGTCGGCCGTGCTGCACCTGGTGCGGCTGGGCACCGGCACCGACGCGCCATGGGAAGTGGTGGGCACGCGGGACACCACCCTCACGCTGAGCACCCCCGGCTACGGCAGCACCGTGCGGTCCCCCGCCACCGTCGGCGGGCGGATCACCGGTGTCGACGAGAGCCCGCGGGTCCAGGTCCACCAACTCGACCAGCAGGACGCGATCGGCCGCACCGACGGCGTGCCGGCAGGCGGCGACCGGGCACAGTGGACGGTTCAGGTGCCCTTCAGCGCGGCCACCGGCGACACCCTGACCATCGCGGTGTCGACCGGCGGCCACGTCGCCGACGTCGAGCGGTTCGCGATCACCGGCGTCCGCTCGTAGTGCCCAGGCCTGGGTACTCGGTCATCGTCGGATGCCTCGCCTGCTGTAGGCGCCCGCCGCGATCGACACCCCGATGGCGGCCACGACGACCTGGATGATGATCTCGATCCACGGAATGCCGCCGTTGGCGTTGGCGTAGCCAAGCGCGCTGGCGATGGCGGCGCCGATGAACGCCGCGACGATGCCGATCACGATCGTCAGCCAGATCGGGATCGACTGTTTGCCGGGCACGACCAGGCGCCCGAGCGCCCCGATGATCAAACCGACGATGATCGCCGAGATGATGCCCGTGATGGTCATGGTGTGCTCTCCCGTCGCTGGCGCCCCTGTGGCGACTCCTTCAGCAGATCGAGGAATACCCCCGGGTCGCTGTCACCAATCGCCTTGGCCGACCAGCGCCGACACCGTTGGCGGACGGGCTGGTCGACCAGCACCGGGCGGGGGCAGCAGACTCGCCACCACCGCCGTGCCGGCCGGCAGGCTGGCCGCACCGACAACACCGGCAGGCCCGTGGAGACCGCTACAGCCCAGCGCGGTCACCGTCGAGGTGCACAACTCCATCGACGGTGATCCGCTGACCCGCGCGCAGGACCCGACCTGGTCGGCCTGACCGGTGCGAACCGGCATTTCGTCCCGAGCTACCGTCGAAGGCAGCGAAGAGGACGGTGGAGCACGCGATGGCAGCGGAATTGTCGCTAGACGCAGCGGTCGGGCAGGTCACGCCCACGACCGAGGTCGGCGAGTTCGAGTTCACGATCGGCGGCATGACGTGCGCGGCGTGCGCCGCGCGGGTGGAACGCAAGCTGAACAAGCTCGACGGGGTCACCGCGAGCGTGAACTTCGCCACTGAGAAGGCCAGCGTGCGGGTCGCGCGGCCGGTGCGGCCCGCTGAACTGGTCGCCCAGGTCGCGCACGCCGGCTACACCGCCGAACTCGTCGAGCCCGACCGGCCCGCGCCTGAGGACCAGGCACCCGACGACAAGCACGTGCGCTACCTGTGGCGGCGGCTGGTCGTGGCCCTGCTGCTGTCCGCGCCACTGGGCGACCTGTCCATCACACTGGCCCTGGTGCCCTCACTGCGGTTCACCGGCTGGCAGTGGGTGCTGCTCGCGATGACGATCCCGGTGGTGTGCTGGTCGGCGTGGCCGTTCCACCGCGCCGCGCTGGTCAACCTGCGGCACGGCTCGGCATCCATGGACACGCTCGTGTCGATGGGCATCACCGCGGCCACCGGCTGGTCGATCTACACGATCTTCTTCAACAGCGAAGCTGGCGCGGGCGGCACCGGTGTGTGGGGCCTGATCTTCCGCCCCGGCGGCTCGGTGTACCTGGAAGTGGCCGCCGTGGTCACCACGTTCCTGCTGGCCGGGCGGCTGTTCGAGGCCAAGGCCAAGCGGCGGGCCGGTGGCGCCCTGCGGGCCCTGGCGATGCTCGGCGCCAAGGACGTCGCCGTACTGCGCGCCGACGGCGCCGAACACCGCATCGCGGTCGCGCAGCTGCGGGCGGGTGACCGGTTCGTGGTGCGGCCCGGCGAAACCGTGGCCACCGACGGTGAAGTGCTCACCGGGCACAGTGCACTGGACACCAGCACGATGACCGGCGAGTCGGTGCCCGGCGAGGTCGGCGAGGGCGACCAGGTGCTGGGCGGCACCGTGGCACTGGCCGGCCGGCTGGTCGTGCGGGCCACGAAGGTCGGCCGGGACACCCAGCTGGCGCAGTTGGTGGCACTGGTGGAACGCGCGCAGACCGAGAAGGCGGGCGTGCAGCGGCTGGCCGACCGGGTCAGTGGTGTGTTCGTGCCGGTCGTGATCGGGCTGGCGCTGCTGACTCTCGGGGCGTGGCTGCTGGTCGGCGGCTCGCCCGCCCGTGCTGTCGGTGCCGCGCTCGCCGTGCTGATCATCGCGTGTCCGTGCGCGCTGGGCCTGGCCACACCGACCGCGCTGCTGGTGGCGTCCGGTCGGGGCGCGCAGCTGGGCATCTTCATCAAGGGTCACCAGGCCCTGGAGTCCGCGCGGGTCATCGACACCGTGGTGCTGGACAAGACCGGCACCGTCACCGCGGGCCGGATGGCCGTCGTCGACATCGCCACCACAGCGGGCGTGAGCCGGGCCGAGCTGTTGCGGGTGGCCGGGTCCGTCGAGGACGCCTCCGAACACGCCGTGGCCACCGCGATCGTCACACTGGCCCGGCGGGAACTGGCCGAACTGCCCGAGGTCACCGACTTCACCAGTCTGGCCGGGCGCGGCGCCCGCGGCCACGTCGACGGGCAGCCGGTCATCGTCGGGTCGGCGCGGCTGATGGCCGCCGAGTCGATCGACGTGCCGGCCGGCGACGACGAGCGGCGGCTGGCCTGGGAACGGCAGGGCCGGACCACTGTGCTGGTCGCTGTGGACGGCGCGCTGGCCGGCATGCTCGCCCTGGCCGACACCGTGCAGCCGACCGCGGCCGCGGCGATCCGCGAACTGACCGCGATGGGCCTGCGGACCGTGCTGCTCACCGGCGACAACACCGCCACCGCGCACGCCGTGGCCGCCGAGGTCGGCATCGACGACGTGATCGCCGAGGTGCTGCCCGACGGGAAAGCGGCCGTCATTCAGCGGCTGCGCGCCGAAGGCCGCTCGGTCGCCATGGTCGGTGACGGCGTGAACGACGCCCCCGCGCTGGCCGTCGCCGACCTGGGCATGGCCGTGGTGTCGGGCACCGACGTCGCGCTGGGCGCCGCCGACCTGATCCTGGTCCGCGACGACCTGCGGGTCGTGCCGACCGCCGTGCGACTGGCCAGGGCCACGCTGCGCACCATCCACGGCAACCTGGCCTGGGCCTTCGGCTACAACGTCGCCGCGGTGCCGCTGGCCGCGTTCGGTCTGCTCAATCCGTTGATCGCGGGCGGCGCTATGGTCCTGTCGTCCTTGTTCGTGGTGTCCAACAGTCTGCGGTTGCGCCGCTTCGGCGACTGAGTCGGGCACCTGGTCGGGGGAGCCCGCGGTGCCCGAAGTGATCGAACCGTACGAGACCGGCATGCTCGACACCGGCGACGGCAACTCCGTCTACTGGGAGACCTGCGGCAACCCCGACGTGTGCCGGCGCTGGTCCTGCACGGCGGACCCGGCTCCGGCTGCTCCACCGGCAACCGTCGCGCGTTCGACCCGCAGCGGCACCGGATCATCCTGTTCGACCAGCGCAACTGTGGCCGCAGCACACCGCACGCCAGCGACCCGGCCGCGGAAATGAGCCGCAACACCACCGACCACCTGATCGCCGACATCGAGCGGTTGCGCGAACACCTGGGCGTGGACAGGTGGGTCCTGCGCGGCGGTTCGTGGGGCGTCACGCTGGCCCTGGCCTACGGCCAACGCCACCCCGAGCGGGTGGCCGGCATGCTGCTGATCAGCGTCACCTCGACCCGCAACTCCGAGATCGACTGGCTCTACCGGGGTGCCGGCCGGTTCTTCCCGGAGGCGTGGGAGCGGTTCCGCGACCACGTCGGCGCCACCCAGTACCGACTGCCCACCGACCTGTGGCCGCCGATCAACGACCTGCTGTTCGCGTACGCGCGGCTGATGGAGGACCCCGACCCCGACGTCCGGGCGCGAGCCGCGACCGAGTGGCTGGCCTGGGAGGACGCCGTGATCTCCATGGAGTACAACGGCAGCCCCGGCCAGTACAGCGCCCGCCCGGACGACGCGAAACTGGCCTTCGTGCGGATCTGCTCGCACTACTTCGCCAACAACGCCTTCCTGGCCGAGGGCCAGCTCATCCGCGACGCGCACAAGCTGGCCGGCATCCCCGGCTTCCTGGTCCACGGCCGCAACGACATCAGCGGCCCGGCGATCACACCGTGGGAGATAGCGCGAGCCTGGCCCGGTGCCGAACTCGTCGTTGTCGACGACTCCGGACACACCGGCAGCACCTCCATGTCGGAGGTGCTGCGCGGTGCGCGGGACAGGCTCTACTCGGCGATCACCGACGGTGCCTAGGTTGCCGGCTGGGCCGACGCGGCGGCCTGGAGTACCTCCTCGCCGTCCGGGGCCTCGCTGGCCTTGGGCATCGCCACCAGCGCAATCATCGACACCACCGCACACCCGATGATGTAGACGCTGATCCACGTGCTGCTGCCGGTGCCGGACAGGATCGCGGCCGCGATGAGCGGCGCGGGACCACCCGCGATCACCGACGCCAACTGGTAGCCGATGCTGGCACCCGAGTAGCGCACGTCCGTACCGAAACGTTCCGCGATCAACGCGGCCTGCGGCCCGTACTGCATGTCGTGGAAGACGAGTGACACCACGATCCCGAGCAGTACCAGCCCCGATGTCTTGGTATTGAGCAGGCCGAAGTACGGGAACGCGAACAGCCCGATGCACACGATGCCGATGCCGTACATCAGCTTGCGGCCTATCCGGTCGGATATCCAGCCGAACAGCGGCACGCTGACGAACCCGATCGCGGCCGCGATAATCGTGTCGTTGAGCAGATCGCCCTGCGCCAAATCCAGATGTTTTGTCCCGTAAGTCAGGACGAACGTGATGAACAGGTAGAACGGCGCCTGTTCGGACATACGCACGAAAGCGGCACAAAGAATAGCCCTCGGGTGCTGCCGGAGCGACTGCCACACCGGCTGCCGAACGACCTTCTTCGTGGCCACGACGGCCTTGAACTCGGGCGATTCCTCGACCCGGAGCCGCACGTACAGACCGACCCCGACCAGCACGATGCTGACCAGGAACGGGATGCGCCAACCCCACGACAGGAACCCGGCGTCGCCCGAGATCTTCGTCATCAACTTGACCGCGCCTGTCGACAGCAACAAACCGATCGGCACGCCGAGTTGTGGCCAACTGGCCATGAAGCCGCGCCGTTTGCGCGAGCCCCACTCCATGGAGAGCAGGACCGAGCCGCCCCATTCACCACCAACGCCGATACCCTGGGCGATGCGCAGGATCACGAGCAGCACGGCGGCGCCGGCACCCAGCGTGGCGAATGAGGGCAGACAGCCGATCAGGAAAGTACCGATTCCCATCAGCAGCAATGTCGTAATCAGCGTCGCTTTGCGCCCGATTCGGTCACCGAAGTGTCCGAAGATCGCGGCACCGATGGGCCTGGCCGCGAATCCGACGAACTGCGTCGCGAATGACGCCAGGACACCGACGAAGGCGGAGTCCCCTGGGAAGAACAACTTCGGAAAGACCAGTGCCGCAGCGGTTCCGTAGAGGAAGAAGTCGTACCACTCGATGGATGTGCCAACAGTGCTCGCGATGATCGCGCGCCGTCGTTGACCCCTGACCCCGTTGTCGTCAAGAGCGATCGAACTCATGCGTGTAAACTGTATCGGTCACAGTGACAATTCGGCAAGATCCACAAGAACTTTGGTTCTCAATTGCTCCGGCCGCACTAATCCGTTAACACGTCATTGGTGTTAATGCGTAACAACTCGATGACGGAATCGCTCAAGCATCTCCCGCTCGGCCTCGGCGTCGGCCGCGCGCTCCACGGCCGACCACCGCACCAGCAGGACGACCACGGCGATCAGCAGCGACACCTCGGTGATGACCAGTGCGATCACCCCGCCCAACCGCTGGTCGGCCAGCAGGCCGTGCACCCACGGCAGCGCCAGTGCCTGGTACTGGTTGTCCCCCGCCGGACCGTTGCCGACCACGGTGTGCGTGGTCAGCAGCACGGCGGCGAACACCGTGTCGGTGGGCATCGCGGCCAACAGCATACCCAGCCGGGCCAGGTTGGGCAGCCGCCGAGGCGTCGGGTCGACCCCGATCACCACCCACGCGAACAGCACCCCGACCACGAGGAACCACACCGCGATCGCGGTGTGCGCCCAGTGGAAGCGCACCGCCGCGTCGAACAGGCCGGTGAAGTACAGCGCGAACGGCGAACCGGCGAACAGCACCAGCGCGACCACAGGATGGGTCAACGCCCGCAGGACCGGCGAGTGAAACAAGGCGCGCAGCAGGTCCACCGGCCCGGCCGGCGCGGCGGGTGGTGCGGCGGCGTGCAGCAGGGTGAGCGGGGCGCCCAGCACCAGCAGCACCGGCACCAGCATGGACAGCAGCATGTGGCTGGCCATGTGCATGCTGAACATCGCCGGCGCGTACCGGCCGATACCCGAGCAGGTCGCGACGAGCAGCACGACGCAGCCGGCCAGCCAGCACACCGTCCGGCCCACCGGCCACGCGTCACGCAGGCGGCGCACGCCGATCAGGTAGCCGGCGGCCAGCAGCACGGCCAGCGGGCCGAACAACAGGTCGAGCCGCCAGTCACCGGCCAACCGGGCCAGGGTCGGCGGGCCGGTCAGTTCGTAGCCGAGCAGGGTCTCCTGGGCGGTCACCGCGTGGCCGAGGAACGCGGGCGGCGGGAAGTGGGTCTGGCCCACGGCCAGCGCGAAGCCGCCGACCAGCAGCACGAGCTCGGCGCCGACCAGCTTCGCCATGGACCGGCCGGCCAGCGCGGTGCGCCGCCAGCGCAGGCCCAGTACCCCGAGCACCACCACGATGAGCGCTTCGACCAGCACCAGGACGCCGTAGGTGGTGTGCCACAGCTGCCCGATCGGGACCAGGATCAGCGCGTCGACCAGGCCGGAGGCCACCAGCACCAGCCAGCAGCCGGTGGCCAGTCGGGCGTAGCGGCGACCGATCCTCGGTTCGACGGCGCCGGTTCTGGTCATGTGCAGCAGCAGCGCCACCAGGGTGCCCAGCCAGAGCACCGCGGCCGGCACGTGCAGCAGCAGCGCGGTGGTGGCCAGGTCGTGCCCGGCGTCGGAGGACGAGTGCCCGGTGACCAGCGGGGGCAGCAGCGCGAACACCGCGAGTCCGGCCAGCGCGACGGTGGTCGACCAACGCAGTGCCGCCCGCGTGCCGATCGCGACGACGAGCACCACAGCCGCGGTGACAACCCAGGCCCTCGGCTCCTCGGCCGCCGACAGCAGACCGAACAGATGGCTGGGCGGCAGCAGGTCCGACAGCGCCACACCGGTCGTGTCGGCGATGTCGAACGGCACCAGGACCAGCGTGGCCACCAGCCACACCACGGCCAACCAGCCCGACCGGCGGACAGCGGCGTAACCGCCGGCCGACAGCCGGCCGCCCGGCCCGGTGAAGCAGGCCGCGAACACCAGCGAGCCGACACACAGCGTGGCCGCGAGATCGACCACCAGCCGCAGCAGCGGTGCGCCCACGCGAACCAGTGCGCCAGGATCGCCGTTGCCCAGTGAGGTGTAGGGCGCGGTGCCGGCCGTGACCGCGAGCACCACCACGAGTACCGCGCCGAGCACACCGGCCCCGAACAGGGACCACACGCTCACCCGCCGGCTGGTCACAGCACATCAGGGTAGTCGAGGCACCTGCGACGCCCAGGTTGCCTACCCTGGCCGCATGCTCGGTGAGGGCCAGTCAGCCGCCGCGGCCGACCACCGTGCCCGCCCGGTCGATCACCACGACGTCCACGTCGACCGGGGCGCCGCGCAGCACGTCCACCGCGACCGTCGCGGCCCTGGCGGCGATCAGGTCACCAAGAGGCACGTCGGCGGCCTGGCAGATGCGCAGCGCGTCCAGTGCGGTGTTCGCGCCCAGCACCCGCTCGACCACCGCTGGCCCGCCGCCTTGGGCCAGTTCGGCCAGCAACGCGGGGCTCACCCGCGACCGGCCGGAATGCAGGTCCAGGTGCCCGTCGGCGAGCTTGGCCAGCTTGCCGACCCCGCCCACGATGCTCAGCCGTGGCACGGGGTGGCGGCGCACGTACTTGAGCACCGCGCCCGCGAAGTCCCCCATGTCCAGCAGGGCGTCCTCGGGCAGGCCGTACAACCGGGCGGCGACCCGCTCGGAGGTGCTGCCGGTGCAGCCGGCCACGTGCTGGTGCCCGACCGCGCGCGCCACGTCCACGCCCCGCCGGATGCTGTCGATCCACGCCGAGCACGAATAGGGCACCACCACACCTGTGGTGCCCAGGATGGACAGCCCGCCGACAATGCCGAGCCTGGGATTCCAGGTGTGTCTGGCCAGCTCAGCGCCGTCTTCCACGGTCAGCTCGACGATCACGTCACCACGGGCGTGGTGGTTTCGCGCGACCTCGGCGACGTGCTCGCGGATGAGCTGCCGTGGCACCGGGTTGATCGCTGGCTCCCCCACCGCCAACGGCAACCCGGGCTTGGTCACCACACCGACGCCGGCACCGGCCACGAACGTCACGCCGGTGCCCGGCCGCCCCAGCCGCACCGTGGCGCCGACCAGCGCGCCGTGGGTGACATCCGGGTCGTCACCGGCGTCCTTGACGACCCCGGCGCTGGCGCTGTCGGTGCGCAACTGCTCGGTGGCCAGCGCGAACGCGGGTCGCCGGCCCTTGGGCAGCGCGATCTCCACCGGATCGGGGAACGTGCCGGTGAGCAGCGCGGTGTAGGCGGCCTTGGTGGCCGCCGTGGCACAGGCCCCGGTGGTCCAGCCGTAGCGCAGCGCCCCACTCACCGGGCCAGCATGCAGCGCGATGGCGGGCGATGACCGTGCGGGTCCTCCTGTTGGGTGGCACGGCCGAAGCCCGACGGCTCGCGTCGCTGCTGGCCACCGACCAGGACCTGGACATCGTGTCGTCACTGGCCGGCCGGGTCCGCGCCCCGACGCTGCCGGTCGGCGAGGTGAGAATCGGCGGCTTCGGCGGGCCGGCCGGGCTGGCCGACTGGCTGGCCGCCGAGCGGATCGACGCCGTCATCGACGCCACTCACCCGTTCGCGGCCACCATCACCGCGAACGCGAACGAGGCCACCGGTCGGCTTGGCGTGCCGTTCGTGGTGCTGCGCCGACCGGGCTGGCAGCAGGGACCGGCTGACGACTGGCACTGGGTGGACACCGTGGCGGACGCGGCGACGCGACTGCCCGCGCTGGGCAGGCGTGTGTTCCTGGCCACCGGCCGGGGCGACCTGGCCGCCTTCGCCGACCGGGACGACCTGTGGTTCCTGTTGCGGGCCGTCGACCCGCCACCACCGCCACTGCCGGCCAACCGGGTGATTGTGCGTGGCCGTGGGCCGTTCGACGTACCCGGCGAACTGGCACTGCTGCGCCACCACCGCGTCGACGTGGTCGTCGCCAGGGACAGCGGCGGCGACCACGTGGCGGCCAAGCTCACCGCGGCGAACACGCTGGGCCTGCCCGTACTGGTGGCCAGGCGACCACCGCTGCCCGACGTGCCGGTGGTGACCACCGAACGCGCCGCCGCCGACTGGCTCGCCGGGGTGCGTCACCAGCCCAGCTGAGCTCCCGAACACATGCTCATGTGTACATGCATCGCCCTTGTGGGCCGTGGCCACGCTCCCTAGCGTGCGAAGCCGCAGCCTGCCACCCGTGCTGGAGGGGCAACACAGTGGCCACGCATGAACCGTCGTTCATCCGTCCTGAAGACCGCTTACCCATCGGCGTCGCGGTCGGCGTGGTGGTCCTGCTGCAGATCGTCGCGTGGGGCCTGCTCATCGTGCTGGTCGTGCCGCACCACGTCGCGGTCAGCACCCAGATGCTGGGCATCGGCCTCGGTGTCACCGCCTACGCGCTGGGCCTGCGGCACGCGTTCGACGCCGATCACGTGGCAGCCATCGACAGCGCCACCCGCAGGCTCGTCGCGCGACGCAGGCGGCCGACGTCGGTCGGGTTCTGGTTCGCGCTCGGCCACTCGACCGTGGTGCTGCTGCTGGCCGCGCTGATCGCCGCGGGCGCGCACCTGGTCGCCGCGCTGACCAGCGCCGGTGCCGGCGCTGATGCCATGACCTACCAGAAGCTGAGCCTGTTCGGCGCCGGGGTGGCCGGCCTGTTCCTGCTGCTGATCGCCGGGCTCAACCTGGTGGCCCTGGTGGGCACCGTCCGGATGTGGCACGGCATGCGGCGCGGCAGGCTGGACGAGGTCGACGTGGCGGCCAGGCTGAACAGCGGGGGCCTGTGCAACCGGTTCCTCGGCGAGCTGACCCGCTCGGTCACCCAACCCGGCCAGATGTACCCGGTCGGCATGGTGTTCGGGATGGGTTTCGACACCGCGGCCGAGGTCACGCTGCTGGTGCTGGCCGGCAGCGCGGCCGGCGGGCTGCCCTGGTACGGCGTTGTCGCGCTGCCGCTGCTGTTCGCCGCCGGGCTCAGCCTGCCCGACACGATCGACGGCGCGGTCACGCACTACGTGCACGACCGGCCCTTCGCCAACCCGGTGCGCAAGACCTACTACAGCATCACCATCACCGGGCTGTCCGTCGCGGCGGCGCTGATCATCGGCAGCATCGAGCTGGTCGCGGTACTGCACGACGATCTCGGCTTCGGCGACCCGGTGACCACCTGGATCGCGCAGCTGAACCTGAACAACGTCGGGTTCGGAGTGGTGGGCATGTTCGTGGTGGTGTGGGCGGCGGCCATCGGCTACTGGCGGTTCGCCAAACTCGACCACCGCACGGGTCGGCACTGACCCGTGCGGTGGTTTCGGGTCAGTGGCCGTCCAGCGCCGGTTGCGAAACCTGCTGCGTGGTGAGCGTGCCGTCCGCGGCCATGTACACGTTGCCGGCCCACTGGCCGCCACCGGCCGGGTTGTAGGCGCGCGCCGGGCCGAAGCTGCCGGCGTCACCGAAGTACCGGCGCCAGAACACGTTGTTCACGATGCTCACGTTGACCGCGCGGGCCGGGTTGCCGTCGTTGTCCGTGGCGCCGTCACCGCAGTAGCAGGTGTAGCCGCCACCGGCCATCAGGTTGTTGCTCACCGTGATGTTCTTGTTGTTGCCGAACTCGGTGTACAGCGCGAGCGCCGAGGTCTGGTCGTTCGGGTTGAGCAGTGTGTTGTGGTCGATCGTGAGATTGCTCGACCCGTCGCCCTGGATGGCGTCGTTGTGGTCGCCACGCATGTTCTTGCCCAGCTCGATGTAGTTGCCGCGGACGGTGCCGCTGGTCACGCCGAGGATGCCCAACTGGGCACCGATCAGCTTCGAGTTGGTGATCGTGACCGGACCGCCCCTGGCCACCCGCACGCTGGTGGTCACGTACACGTTGGGCGCCGAGTCGGTGATGGTGCTGACGTGGTCCAGCGTGACACCGCAGGTGGCCGACTCCTGCAGCCAGATGGCGAACAGGTCAGGTGTGTCGTCGCCGGTGTAGGGCTCGCCCGAGTCGACCTCGACGTTGCGCAGCGTCACGTTGCACGCGGTGATGGCCAGCGTGCCCTTGACGCGCTTGTTCGAGTAGACCTGGCCTGCCGTGTTCAGCACGACGTCGCCGTTCACGGTGGTCAGCGATCCGGACGCGCCGGTGCTGGTGGCCGATGGCCAGGACGCCGGCATCGGCGGCAGGTTCGCGGGCTTGGCACCGGCGTTGCCGGTCGCGGTACCGCCCGCCGCCTTGTTCGGCACCGAGACCGAGACCTTCGGCGAGAGCGGCGAGCCCGCGCCGGTGCTGTCCATGGCCCGCACCTGGTAGGCGTACTTGTGGCCGGCCGCCGCGGTCGTGTCGCGCCACGTGGTGGCGCCCTGCACGGTGGCGACCTTCTTGCCGTCGCGGAACACCACGTACTGGGTGACCGGGTGGCTGCCGGTGGCCGCCTTCCAGGTCAGCTCGACCGCGTTGTGGTCCACGGCCGCGACCAACTGCGCGGGAATCGCGGGCGGCACGGCGGCTGCGCTCGGGCCGGTGGTGTCCACGACGAGCCCGGAGCCGGGAACGGCACGGCCGTCGGTGGACTGGCGGGTACTGGACGCGATCCACGACACCAGCACACCGGCCGCCAGGATGATCACCACGGCGAGCACGGTACGGCGGCGGAACGGCCCGAACTGGCGCCCGCGGCGGGGCGGCTCCGGCGGCTCGGGCGAATTGCCCAACGGGATGGGTGACGTTTCTTCAGCCTGGCTGGCGGTCGCTTCGGACATAACGGTTCAGACTCTCGGTGCCGACACCACAACTGTGGTGGCACACCGTGAGTAGCGTCTGTCCTCCCATCAATGCTCGCAGGTGGAGCGGCCGGAACCTCGCCTGTGGACGGTCGATGCTAGCCCAGCGGGATGGCGCCGACCAGCAGATGACTGCTGTATCGCACCTGCCGGCACAGCGTTACCGCGTGGTCACCCGTCCGTGTCGCGGGTACCGATGGCGCCGGCGAAACCCGCCGCGAGCACCCCGCAGGCCGCCATCACCAGCCAGGCCGACCGGTAGTCGGTCGCCCGGGTGCCGGCGCCGATGAACGCCACCAGGATCGCCACGCCCACGGCGCTGCCGATCTGGCGGGCG